>NZ_VFVX01000010.1:0-197826 GCF_006442395.1 Mesorhizobium sp. B2-3-5
TATGGAATCGAGATCGCGTATTCCGAGGATTTGGCGTAACGCTGCGCTCTTCCTTCTCCCCCTTGTGGGAGAAGGTGTCGCCGAAGGCGACGGATGAGGGGTGTTCCAGGGAACACCAACGTCTCACTCCGCTGGAACACCCCTCATCCGTCTCGGCGCTACCGCGCCGATCCACCTTCTCCCACAAGGGGGAGAAGGAAGAAGCGCGCTTCACCTTGCCAAACCTGCGAGCCCTGCTATTCTCCCTGCTAAAATAATTTCACGCACAGGCAAACTTGTTTCTCGAACCGCAAGGCTGAAATGAGCCAATCGCCTTACCCCGCCGTCACGGCCGGACCGCCCAGGCCGAGCCTCATCCTGCGGCCCGGCCAAATCGCGCTGCCGCCAGGCATGGAGCGCTATACGATCCAAGGCAATGGCGCGGTGCTGCTCGAGGTCGAGGCCGGCGACACGATCACGGTGCGCAATGTCGAAGGCGGCCAGGCTTGCGAATTGCTGGCGTGGGACCATAGCGGCGTCACCGATCCCGGAATTCTCGGCGAGAAGTCGAACAGCAACGCTGCCGGCATCAAGGCGTTGCTGGCGGCAGGCGACGACAGTCTTGCTTCCGTGCGCCGCGGGCTTGAGCGCCGGCAGGTGCAACTCGATCAACCCAAGGCGGTGCGCGTCTTCGGCGGCTCGACGCCGGCCGGTATGGAACAAACTTTTGCCGTCGCCCGCGACGGCGCTTTGCTGATCGCCGCGCCCGGCGGGCCGATGCTGGTCGATGGCCATGACACCGCGACGCCGCTTACCGTCATGGTGCGCCGCGCCACGGTCCGCCCGAAAACAAAATCCCAGCTTGCCGATCCGCTCGCCGATCCGGTGCTCGACCTGCGCGTCCACTCGGCAACAGCCGAATCCTATTTCGTGAAGGCTGGCGATTATCTGCAGATCATCGATGTCGACGGGCGCCAATGCACCGACTTCCAATGCTTCTCGGCGCGCAAGCTCGACAAGGGCCTTGACCATCCGCTCGACGTGACGACGACGCGCACGCTGATGGGTGCCAGCTATCCGATGCCGGGGCTGCATTCGAAATACTACGACCAGGACATGGAGCCGTTGGTCGAGGTTATCCAGGACACTTGCGGCCGGCATGATGCGTTCGCGCTCGCCTGCGCGGCCAAATATTACGACGACATCGGCTATCCCGGCCACACCAACTGCTCGGAGAATTTCAACCGCGCACTGGCTGGCAAGGGCGTCAATCCCCGTGCCGGCTGGATGGCGATCAACTTCTTCTTCAACACGGCGATCGATGCCCATGGCCTGATGGTTTCCGACGAGCCGTGGTCCCGCGCCGGCGACTATGTGCTGCTGCGCGCGCTGACCGACATCGTCTGCGTGTCCTCGGCCTGCCCCGACGACACCACGCCGGCCAATGGCTGGGATCTGACCGACATCCATGTGCGGACCTATTCCGGCCAGCACAAATTCTCGCGAGCGATCGCCAGACGCATGACGCCCGATTCGGAACCGAAAATGACACGCGAGACAGCCTTTCATTCGAGCTTTGCCAAGCACACCCGCGACTTCGTCGAGTACCGCGGCTACTGGTTGGCCAATTCCTTCGCCAAGGAGGGACCGATCGCCGAATACTGGGCCTGCCGTCAGGACGCGGTGATCATGGACCTGTCGCCGCTGCGCAAGTTCGAGGTCACAGGACCGGACTCGGAAGCGCTGCTGCAATACACGCTGACCCGAGACGTCAAGAAACTCGGCGTCGGCCAGGTCGTCTACTCCGCCATGTGCTACGAGCACGGCGGCATGATCGATGATGGCACGCTGCTGCGGCTCGGCAAGGACAATTTCCGCTGGGTCGGCGGCGACGATCTATCCGGCGAATGGCTGCGCGACACGGCGAACAAGCTCGGGCTCAACGTGCTGGTGCGCTCCTCTACCGACCAGATGCACAATGTCGCCGTACAGGGCCCGAAGAGTCGCGACATTTTGAGGGAAGTCATCTGGACCTCGCCGCTTCAACCGTCGATCGAGGAGTTGGAGTGGTTCCGCTTCGCGGTGGCACGTATCGGCGGCGGCAATGGCATTCCGGTCGTCGTATCGCGCACCGGCTATACTGGCGAACTCGGTTACGAGATCTGGTGCCATCCGCGTGACGCCGAAAAAGTGTTCGATGCGATCTGGGAAGCCGGCCAACCGCACGGACTGAAGCCGATGGGGCTGCAGGCGCTGGACATGGTGCGTATCGAGGCCGGGCTTATCTTTGCCGGTTACGAATTCTCCGACCAGACCGATCCATTCGAGGCCGGCATCGGCTTTACCGTGCCGTTGAAGATCAAGACCGACGACTTCATCGGCCGCGAGGCGCTGATCCGCCGCAAGGAGAACCCACAAAACAAACTGGTGGGGCTCGACATTGACAGCAATGTCGCTGTCGGCCACGGCGATTGCGTCCATGTCGGCCGTGCCCAGATCGGCGTCGTAACCTCGGGCATGCGCTCGCCGGTGCTGAACAAGAACATCGCGTTGGCGAGGCTCGACGTCACATACTCGGCCGTCGGCACGGAGGTCGAGATCGGCAAGCTCGACGGCCACGCCAAGCGGTTGCCTGCGCGGGTCGTCGCCTTCGCCCATTATGATCCGCAGAAGACCAAACCACGCTCCTGAGCGCTGCGCTCCGGCACATGGATTTGGCTTGCCGGTGATGCCCGCAAGCCGCATTGCGGGCTGCGCTCGCAAGCGTGATGTGCACGGCGCCACAAATCGCTTGACGTGAAAGCGCGCCGGATCAATCTTCACTCTTAAGAAAAAAATACGACTGAGTGGAAACACCGGAATCGTACCGATCATTGGCCGGGGAGCAAGCTTCGCAAAGCCGAAGCATCGCCGGCGGGGAACATCAAAAAGGGGAATTCACTGACATGAGCACGATAAGCACTGCCCTGGAGCAGCCTGCCGAAAGCAAGCTGCTCAGGCACATCGACTGGCGCGGCGCCTTCTGGGTGGCGAGCGGCGTTCCGGCGCTGGTCCTATTCTCCATCGGCGGCATTGCCGGCACGACGGGAAAGCTGGCCTTCCTGATCTGGACGGTGTCCATGATCATGGGTTTCCTCCAGTCCTTCACCTATGCCGAGATCGCCGGCCTGTTCCCCAACAAGTCGGGCGGCGCCTCGATCTACGGCGCCACGGCCTGGCTGCGCTACTCCAAGTTCATCGCGCCGCTCTCTGTGTGGTGCAACTGGTTCGCCTGGTCGCCGGTGCTGTCGCTCGGCTGCTCGATCGCCGCCGCCTATATCCTCAACGCGCTGGCGCCGGTGCCGATCTTCACCGAGACATCGGCGGAAGTCGTGGCCTACATCGCCGCGCACGCCGGAACCGCTCCGGCCGACGCCATCGCGGCGGTCACCGCAGCCGCAACGCCGGCGATCCGCAACTGGACGCTTTTCAGCCACACGCTGGGTCCGGTTTCCTTCACCTTCAATGCCACCTTCTTCATCGGCGCCGTGCTGATGCTGATCATCTTCTCGATCCAGCATCGCGGTATCCTCGGCACGGCCAGCGTGCAAAAGTATATCGGGCTGCTCGTCATCATCCCGATGCTGATCGTCGGCGTCGTGCCGATCTTCACGGGACAGATCGACTGGGCGAATTTCTCGCCGCTGGTGCCGCTCGCGGCCGCCTACGCGCCCGAGCCCGGCTCCTGGAACATCGCCGGCTGGACGCTGGCACTTGGCGGCATGTTCATCGCCGCATGGTCGACCTACGGTTTCGAGACCGCCGTCTGCTATACTTCGGAGTTCAAGAATCCCGGCACCGACACCTTCAAGGCCATCTTCTATTCCGGCCTGCTCTGCATGCTTCTGTTCATCCTGGTGCCCTTCACCTTCCAGGGCGTGCTCGGCCTGAACGGCATGCTGGCGACGCCGATCGTCGATGGCTCCGGCGTGGCGGATGCGCTGGCCGGCATGGTCGGCGGCGGCCAGCTTATCCATAGCCTGCTGGTGATGCTGATGATCCTGGCGCTGGTGCTGTGCATCATGACGGCGATGGCCGGCTCGTCGCGCACCCTCTACCAAGGCTCGGTCGACGGTTGGCTGCCGCGCTACCTCAGCCATGTCAACGAGCACGGCGCGCCGACCCGCGCCATGTGGACCGACCTTTGCTTCAACCTGATCGTGCTGGCCATCGCCTCGGCCGACGCGACGAGCTTCTTCTTCATCCTCGCCGTGTCGAATTGCGGCTACATCATCTTCAACTTCCTCAACCTCAACGCCGGCTGGATCCATCGCATCGACAACGGCCATATCGCGCGCCCCTGGAAGGCGCCGACCTGGCTTCTGGGGATCGGGGCGATCTTCGCCTACGTCAACGCGATCTTCATGGGCGCGGGTGCCAAGGTCTGGAATCCCCTGGCGCTATGGGCCGGGCTGATCACCGCTGCGCTGATCATCCCGGTGTTCTGCTTCCGCCACTACATCCAGGACAAGGGCAAATTCCCGGAGCACATGCTGGCGGACCTCGGCATGGCGGGAGCCGACCTCTCGGTCAAAAAGGCGGGCATGCTGCCCTATCTGACGCTGGTCGCCGGCGTGGCGGTGATGCTCATCGCCAATTGGGTGTTCGTCATCTGACCAACGCAATAGGCCGGGCGCCTGTCGGGGCCCGGTCCGCATCTTCCATCGATCCAATCCATCCCTGCGAAAGCCGGGATGGATTTTTTGTTGTTTGCTCTCCTGGCCATTGCGCGGCGACCACAGTCCGAATATGCTTGTTGTACGATCGTTCAACAAGCATATTCGCGAAGTTCCGATGACCTGCAATCCCCGCTACGAAATCCTGTTCGAGCCGATGCGCATCGGACCTGTCACCGCTCCGAACCGCTTTTATCAAGTGCCGCACGCCAGCGGCATGACCAACGCGTTGCCCCGTGTTCGCGCGGCCTTTCGCGAGGCCAAGGCCGAGGGCGGATGGGGCGTGATCTGCACCGGGGCCTGTTCGATCGACCCGAGCTCGGACGATACGCCGCTGCCCTTCGCCACGCTGTGGGACGACAACGATATCCGCGCGCATGCGCTGATGACGGAGGCGGTGCACCGGCATGGCTCGCTTGCCGGTGTAGAGCTATGGCATGGCGGCGCTTCGGTGATGAACAGGACGAGCCGGCTGCCTCCGCTGTCGCCGTCGGGCATTCCGTGGATGGCCACACATGTCGGCTTCATGGGCAATATGCGGCCGAAGACGATGGACAAGGCCGACATTAAAGAGGTGCTGCGATGCCAAGCCGAAGCGGCGCGCAAGGCGCGCACGGCCGGCTTCGACGTGGTCTATGTCTATGCGGGCATGGGTTATCTCGGCTACGAGTTCCTGCTGCCGGAATACAATCATCGCCTCGACTGTTATGGAGGCCCGATCGAGAACCGCGTGCGCTTCGTGCGCGAGATGATCGAAGTCACCAAGGATGCGGTCGGCAAGGATTGCGGCGTCGCGCTGCGTGTCAGCCTCGAGGAACTGCGCGGCCGACCGGGACGCAACCAGCCCTCGGAAGCGCATGAGCTGATCGAACTGCTGGCCGATCTGCCCGATCTGTTCGACGTCAAGATGGATTCCAGCCCGACCGACTGTTCGGCATCCCGCTTCACCGGGGAAGGCAGCCACGAGCCGGTGATCGATTTCGTCAAATCGCTGACGAAAAAGCCGGTGGTCGGCGTCGGGCGCTTCACCTCGCCGGACACGATGGTCTCGCAGATCAAGCGCGGCGTGTTGGACTTCATTGGCGGCGCGCGGCCATCGATCGCCGACCCCTTCCTGCCGGCCAAGATCCGCGAGGGCCGCGAGGCCGAAATCCGCGAATGCATCGGCTGCAATATCTGCATTTCGAGCTGGCATGATGGCGTGCCGGTGCGCTGCACCCAGAACCCGACCGCCGGCGAGGAATGGCGGCGCGGTTGGCACCCCGAGCGGGTCGAACGCACCGACAAGCCGAAACGCGTCCTGATTGTCGGCGGCGGACCGGCCGGGCTGGAATGTGCGCTGACGCTTGGCCGACGCGGCCATGAAGTGATGCTTGCCGACAGCAGCCGGAGCTTCGGTGGGCGGCTGAGCTTCGAGAAGACGCTGCCGGGTCTGTCGGCATGGAACCGCGTCGTCGACTACCGGCTAGGTCGCCTCGGCGAGATGAGCAATGTCTCGCTCTATCCTGAGAGTACTCTCGACACGGATACGATTATCGAGCTTTCGCCAGACCGGGTGGTGCTGGCGACCGGCGCACGCTGGACCGACATGCTCTATTCCTCGCTGGAAATCCCGGTTGGCCGGCTCGATCATGCGAACGTCTTCACACCGGACGACATCGCCGCCGGCCGGCTGCCCGAAGGGCCGACAATCGTCTTCGATTTCGACAACTACTATATGGGCGGCGTCCTCACCGAGCATCTGGCTGCGCAAGGCATTCCGGTCAGTTATGTGACGCCGGCCGGCCAGGTGTCGGCCTGGACGATCATGACCAACGAATTGCCGCTGGTGCATCGGGCGCTGGCACGCCGCAAGGTGCCGGTGACGACGCTGCATCTGCTGAAGGCCTTCGACGGCGAGACGGCAACGCTGGCGCATCTGTTCACCGGCGAGGAGACCCGCGTCGCCTGCCGCTCGGTGTTGATCGTCGGGTTGAGACTACCGCGCGGCGAACTCTTCGAGGCGCTAGCCGAAAGGACGGATGCGCTTGCCGCCGTCGGCATCCGCGGCGTCGATCGGATCGGGGACGCGCTGGCTCCGGGCGCCATCGCGCATGCGGTGCACAGCGGCCACAAGCTGGCGCAGGAGATCGGCGCAAAGGCTAGACGGAGGCCCTATCGCCGCGACACGCCGATCGTCGATGCAGTAGCGGACTTCGAGTTGCGGACGGCAGCCGAATAGAGCAATTCCAGGAAAGGTGTGAAGCGGTTTTCCGTCCAGAATTGCGTCAAACAAGGAGTTCAGAGGCCCATGGAGCGCATCACAGCACGTCGCAGACCCGGCCGCCCGCAGCGCGAGATCGGCGGCATCGAGCAGCGGCCGTGGAAGCAGCTGACGCGGCCCTACGCGCCGATCGAAGTGCTGTCGGCCGATCAGGTGCGGACGATCCACGAAATGGGCCTCACCATTCTCGAAGAGATCGGCATGAAAGTGCTGCAACCGCAGGCGCGCCGACTCTACCGCTCCGCGGGCTGCGATGTCGACGAGGCCAGCATGCGCGTACGCTTCGACCGTGCCATGGTGATGGAGCGTGTCGCGATGGCGCCATCCTCGTTCGAGCTGCGCGCCCGCAACCCGGAAAAGAACGTCAAGGTCGGCGGACGGCACTGCATCCTGTCCTCGGTCGGCGGACCGGCCTATGTCATGGACAATGATCGCGGCCGCCGGCCCGGCACCTATGCCGAGATGTGCGACTACCTGAAGCTGATCCAGTCGTTCAACGTGCTGCACCAGGAAGGCGGTGGGCCGTTCGAGCCGCTTGACCTGCACCAGAACACGCGCCATCTCGATCTCTACTATGCCGAGATCACCTTGCTCGACAAGAACTGGCAGCCGCAGGCTCTTGGCCGGGGGCGCGCCGTCGACGCCCTGGAAATGGTGGCAATCTCGCTCGGCACCACGCGCGAAAATCTTTGCAACGAGATGCCGGTGTTCACGGGTATCATCAACACCAATTCGCCACTGCAACTCGACGAGCCGATGGCCGAAGGGCTGATCGCCTTGGCCGAGCATGGTCAGGTCAATGTCATCACGCCCTTTACGCTGGCTGGCGCGATGAGCCCGGTGACGCTCGCCGGTGCGCTGTCGCAGCAGCATGCCGAGGCGTTGGCCGGCATCGTGCTGACGCAGATCGTGCGGCCCGGCGTGCCGGTCATGTATGGCGGCTTCACCTCCAATGTCGACATGAAGACCGGCGCTCCGGCCTTCGGCACGCCCGAATACACACAGGCCGCGCAGATCACCGGCCAGCTCTGCCGGCTGATCGGCGTGCCGTTCCGCTCCAGCAACGTCACAGCCGCCAATGCGGTCGATGCACAAGCCGCCTATGAGAGCGCCATGTCGCTGTGGGGCTGCCTGATGGGTGGCGCCAATCTGGTGCTGCATGCGGCCGGCTGGCTCGGCGGCGGGCTGACCGCATCGTTCGAGAAACTGGTCATCGATGCCGAGATGCTGCAGATGATGTCGGCCTATTTCGATCCGCCCGTGGTCGACATCGACACGCTGGCCCTGGAAGCGGTGCGCGAGGTCGGCCCGGCCGGACATTTCTTTGGCGCGGCGCATACAATGCAGCGCTACGAGCGCGCCTTCTATTCGCCGCTGGTATCGAACTGGGACAATTACGACACCTGGATGGAGCGCGGCCAGGTCACTGCACGCGAACGCGCCAATGTCGTTTGGAAGCGCATGGTCGCCGAATACGAGCAGCCGCCGATCGATCCCGGAATTGACGAGGCCTTGCGCGACTACATGGATCGTCGCAAGCGCGAAGGCGGCTCGCCGCTGAATTGATTTCAGATATCCCGCAGCGGGCCGACCTGCGCTTCCAGCATCTCGAAGCCGGCCGCCTCGGCGGCCTGTGGCGTCACAACGCTTTCGTCGAGGCACCATTCGAGCCACAGCCCGTCGACCAAAGCGATGAAATTGCGCGCCAGCGCCGGAGCATCGACTTGCCTGCCGCGTGGCCTGGCAACGGCGGCGATATCCTCCGCCAGTTCCGCCCGGTAGGCATCGTAGAGTTCACGATGGGCCGCCTTGAGGCGGGGATTGACGGCGATCTCGCCCCACAGCGACAGCCAGATCAGCAGGTTCTCGCGGCTGAAATATTCGGGCGAGAAGTTGGAGTGGACCAGGGCAGCGAGCGAGGCCTCCGGGGGCCAATCGGACGCCTCGGCGCGACGACGCTTGGCTTCGGCGATCTGGTTGTTGACGCTGGCATAGAGCGAGGATTTGTAGACCTCCACCAGCAGCCCATCGAGGCTTTCGAAGTGGTGGTTGATGAGGCCGCGCGAGACGCCCGCCTCCCTGCAGATCCGATCGATGGTGAAGGCGCCGATGCCGCCGACGGACAGGCAGCGCGTCGCCGCCTCGATGAGCATGGAGCGGCGCACGTCAGCCTGCTCGCGGCTGAAGCGCGGCGGAGCCTTTTTTGCACCGCGCTTCCTTTTTGCACCTTCTGGTTGGGCTTCCGTCATGGACCCCAGCTAGTCGATTGCGCCGTTCGTGTCCATGAAAAGCATTTAGGCCTTCTTCTTGAACAGCACCGGGTTGGGGTGACCGTCCGGATAGATGACCGGGTCGAGACCGGCCTTGTGGATAACGACCAGCGGCTGATGGCAGATGAAGACGAAGCCGCCGGACTGCTCCATCAGGTCCTCCATTCGGTTGGACAATGCGATGCGCTTGGCCTCGTCGCTCTCCGCTACCAGCTGCTGGTAGCTGGTCTCGAACTCGGGACTGTCGAAGCCGGACCAGTTGTAGGCACCGATCTGGTCGGGGCGGAACCAGACCAGGTTTTCGGAAGGATCGATGCCGCCGGCGAAGTCCATCAGCGCCAGATCGATGTTCTTGTAGCCATCGCCTTGCGTCTTGTCGCCGACACCCCAGAAGGCCGCCTCGTCATAGGGCTGGATCTCGATCTTGATGCCGGCCTGTTCGAGGCTCGCCTGGATGATCTGCGCGGTCGCGGTGCGAATGGAATCGTTCATCACGGTCAAGGTCAATGACAAATCGCTGACGCCTGCCTCGGAGAGCAGCGCCGCGGCCTTCCCATAGTCCGGTGCCGCTATCAGATTGCCGGCGCGCGCGAATTTGGTGCCGGGCTGGACGACGCCGGTGGAGCGCTTGGTGAGGTCGTCATAGACGCCAGTGAGGATCTGGCCGACGTCGACGCCGTACTGCACCGCCTGGCGGACCTTCAGGTCCTTGAGGCGCGGGCTCAGCATGTTGATGGTCAGCCAGACATAACGGGTAGACTGTGCCTCGATCAGCGTTGTCCCGGCGGGTGGCTTCGCCTTGACCGCCTTGGTCGCCGAAATGGCGATCTTGGTGTAGTCGAAGGCATCCGCTTCGTAGGCGAGCTGGGCCGCCTGGTCATCCGACACGACATAGATCTCCACCTTGCCGAAATCCGGCTTTGGTCCTGGCCAGTCCGGGTTGGCGGTCAGCGTCACCTTCTGCTTCTGCTGCCAATCCGAGAAGAGATACGGGCCGCATGTCGCCGGCGGCTGCGTGGTGAATTTGCCGCCCGCTTTCTCGGTGCCGGCGCGGCTGATGATGTGGCCGCCATAGTAAGGCAGGCTGGTGACGAAGATCGGCTGATAAGGCTCCTTCAAGTGGATGATGCCGGTTCTGCTATCGACGACCTCCACGCGGTCGAGCTTCTCGAACTGGTAGGCCCAGGGCGAAGCGAGGGCCTTGTCGGCGATACGCTCGAAGGAGAATTTCACGTCGTCGGCGGTAACCGCGCCGAAGCCGCCAGACCATTTCAGCCCGTCGATCAGGGTGAAGGCAATGGTCTTCGGGTCTTTCTGTTCGAGCTTTTCCGCGCCCCACAGCGACCAGGGCGAGCCTTTCCTGATGTCGCCGAAATGGTTCAGCGAGACATAGATGCCGCGCATCATGACATCCTCGATGCCGCCATTCATGAAAGCGGGATCAAGGCATTGCAGATCGCCCTCCATGCGGATGCGCAACGTGTCACCGGCAGCCGACCAGGCAAAGCCGGGATTCATCGTGAGACCCGCGCCCAGCGCGCCGGCCGCCTTCAGGAATGCACGTCTGTCCATGTTCCACTGCGTCATGTCAGTTTCCCCTTTGGTTTGCGGAAGCGCGTGAGAAGGCTTCCCGTTCTTGCCCGCCTGTCTCCAGCGGGAAATGGCAGCGCACCATCCGGCCGGCGCCCATCGGTCGATAGGCCGGCGGCTCTGTCTTGCAGCGACCCTGCGCGATCGGGCAGCGCGTGTGGAACTCGCAACCCGAAGGCCGCCGGAACACGCTGGGAATCTCGCCGGTGACGGCAGGGTTCCGGCTGCGCCGGCGTGGATCAGGAATGGGCTCGGACCGGATCAGCGTCGCAGTGTAAGGATGCATCGGTGCGGAAAATACAGCTTGCGTCGGGCCGGTTTCGACCAGCCGGCCGAGGTACATGATGGCGAGCCGGTCGCTGACGTGACGGATCATGGCCAGATTGTGGGTGACGATCATGGCGGCGAAGCCGAGTTCGCGCTTTAGCTCGCCGATCAGGTTCAGCACGTCGCCCTGCACCGAGACATCGAGGCCGGCGGTCGGCTCGTCCGCGAGCAGCAGATGCGGCTTCATCGCCAAGGCGCGCGCGACGCCGACACGGCGCGCTTGCCCGCCGGAAAGCTCGTGCGGAAAGCGGTCGACGAAGGAGGCTGGCAGGCCGACCAGCGCCAGCAGTGCCTTGGCGGCGGCGCGGCGGTCCGGCATCGGTACGCCCTGGATCACCTGCGGCTCGGTGAGCAGCGTGCCGATGCGCAGGCGCGGGCTGAGTGAGGCGACCGGATCCTGGAACATCATCGCCGAGCGCCGGCGCATGGCGCGGAAATCGGCCGGCGTCGCGACATTCCTGCCCTCGAAGGCGATGCGGCCAGAGGCAGCCCCGACAAGGCCGAGAATGGTGCGGGCGAGCGTCGTCTTGCCGGAACCGGATTCGCCGACCAGCCCAAGCGTTTCGCTTGGCATCAGCGACAGTGTCACGTCGTCGATGACGTTGAAGCCCGGCAGCGGGAACGGATTGATCAGGCGGTTGAGCAAACCACCGCTGGTGAAACTCACCGACAGATCCTCGACGGCAAGCAGCGGGCTCATGGGGTCACCGCATGGCAGCGCGCGACGTGCGAAGCGGCGAGTTTCACAAGCGGCGGCGCGACGGTGCCGCACGGCGCGAAAGCCTTGTCGCAACGTGGCGCATAGACACATCCCGAGGGCGGCTGGGTGAGGCTCGGCAATGAGCCGGGGATAGTCGGAAGCCTGTCCAGCCGCTCGTGGAAGCGGGCTGGATCGCAGGCGAGCAGCGCTTGCGTGTAAGGGTGCCTGGCATCGTGGAAGATCGCGTCGACCTCGCCGCCCTCGACGACCTCGCCGGCATACATGACATAGACCCGGTCGCAGAGTTCGGCGATGACGCCGAGATGATGCGAGACGACAATGATGATGCCGTTGTATTCGCGCCTGAGCTCACGCAGCAGATGGATGATCTGCGCCTCCATGGTGACGTCGAGCGCCGTCGTCGGCTCGTCGGCGATGAGCAGGCCTGGATCGGTCAGCAGCGCTGCGGCAATGGCGACGCGCTGGCGCATGCCGCCGGACAGTTCGTGTGGATAGCTGCGCATGCGGCGTTCGGCATCGGCGATGCCGACGCGGTCAAGCATGGCGGCAATGCGCGCCCGCTTCTGCCCTCGGCCAAGGTCCTTGCGATGATGCTGGAAGTCGACAAGCTGATCGCCGATGGTCAGCACCGGGTTGAACGCCGTCATCGGATCCTGGCTGACCAGCGCGATCTCGTCGCCGCGCAGCAGGCGCTGTCGATGCGCGTCGAGCTTTGCCAGGTCGACGCCGTTATAGCGGATCGACCCGTCGATGTGGGCATTGGCCGGCAGCAGGTTGGCGAGTGCGGTGACGAGCGTGGACTTGCCGCAGCCGCTCTCGCCGACAATGCCGATCACCTCGCCCGGATGCGCCTCGATGTCCACATGGCGCAGCGCATGCACAGCGCCATGCGGCGTCTCGTAGCGGACGCTGAGGTCGCTGGCGGCGAGCGAGCCGGTCATGCCGGCCTCCGCAATTGCAGGCGCGGGTCGAGATAGTCGCGCAGGCCCTCGCCGAGGAAGGTGAAGCCGAGTGTCGCTAGCACCAGCGGCAGTCCGCCGAAGATGACCATGAAGGGCGCCGAGCGGATCGAGGTGTAGCCGTCATAGAGGATAGAGCCCCAGGACGGCGTCGGCGGACGGACACCAAGGCCAAGGAAACTCAGGCCCGCCTCGACCATGATGACGACCGGGATGTCCATTGACAACAGGATGATCAGCGGGCCGACAACATTGGGCAGAAGGTGGATGAAGATGATGCGCGCGGCGCTGGCATCGATCAGTCGTTCGGCGAGGATGTAGTCGCTGTTCTTCAGCGCCAGCGTCTGCGCCCGGATCAGCCTGGCGTAGCTTGGAAAGGACGTCGCGGCGATGACGATGATCAGCGTGCCGGTGCCGGCGCCAAGCACGGTGATGATGGCGAGCGCGAACATGATCATCGGCAGCGAGTTCAGGCTGTCGAACATCAGCACCAGGATGGCGTCGAGCCAGCGCGGGCCATAGCCGGCGACCAGGCCGAGCATCAGGCCGATGGCGCCGGCGATGGCCACCGACACCATGGCGATGGTGAGCGCCGTGCGCGCGCCGTAGATGACGCGCGACAGCAGATCGCGGCCGAGATGGTCGGTGCCGAACCAGTGGTCCGCCGACGGCGGCTGCAGCTTGTGCAGCACGTCGATCTTGACAGGGGAATAGGGCGCCAGCCACGGCGCGAAGATGGCGGTGAGGAGGAAGCCAGCGACCAGGATCAGCGCCACGCCGGTGAACGGATCGGCAAGCAACGCGCGCAGCAGGACAAATCGTTGTCGATCGGGCATGGATAAAGAGGCCTCAGCCACGGAAGACATCACGCACCCTCGGGTCGAGCCGCGCGATCAGCAGATCGGCGGCTATGGTGATGGAGACGTAGATGGCGGTCATGATCAGCACCGTGCCCATGACGACCGGGTAGTTGCGGGTGTTGACGGCGTCGGTGATCAGCTTGCCGATGCCTGGCCGGGCGAACACCGCCTCGACGAAGACGGCGCTGGACAGGATGCTGCCGAGGCCGACCGCGACCAGCGAGATGGTCGGGATGATGGCGATGCGCAACGCGTATTTGGAGACGATCTTCCACTCGGGCAGGCCGAAGGAACGGGCGGTGCGGATATGCGGTTCACCCATCACCTCCATCATCGAGGCGCGCACCATGCGGGCGATGTAGCCGATCCAGCCGAGCGCGATCGCCGCGGCCGGCATGACCAGCGCCTTGGCCTGGCTGATGAAGTCGCCGGCCTCGCCGGCGCCGATAGCCGGCAGCCAGCGCAACGTGACGGCAAAGACGAGCAGCGAATAGATGGCGACGACGAAGGACGGCACGGCGATGACGCCGACCGAGAGCACGCCGATGACGGCATCGGCTGCCGTGCCGCGCCGCATTACCGACAGGCAGCCGAGCGGCACGCCGATCAGAAGTGCTACCGCCAGCGCGGTCAGGCCAAGGATCAGCGTGTTCGGCAATGCCTCCAGCACCAGTGTGGAAACGGGCCGGTTCGACCAGACGTCGTAGCCGAGATTGCCGGTCAGAGCGTTGCGGAAGAATTCGACGATCTGCCACCAGACCGGCTGGTCGAGACCCATGCGCTCGATCAGCAGCCGCTTCAATTCCGGCGTGGCGCGCGGGCCGAGCGCGACTGTTGCCGGATCGCCCGGCACGAGGAAGACGGCCGCATACATGGCGACCATGACGAGGACGAGGATCAGAAGGCCGAGACCGATGCGCTTCACTGCATATGCAAGCATGGTCCGCCTCCCCTTCTCCTCAGGCGAAGTCGCGCCTGATGCGCCGGGTTGCCGAGGCGCTGTGGACGAGCTTGCCCCGTTCTCGCGCCTCGAGGCGCCAACTCAGATTGAAATGGGTTTCATCCGATGTCAGTTCGGTCACCGCCGTCGCTTCGGTGTCGGCGTCGCCGCTGACGATGGTCCAGCGGTATTCGGTGACGAGCTTGGCCGACAGTGGATCGCCGGCACGAATGCTCATCGTGTCGCTGTTGGCCGACGAGACTGTGATGGCGCGATCCTCATAGCGCCTGCGTCCATGATCGGAGGTCAGCGCGATGATCTGCATGCCACTTCCGACATCATCGGTGACGATGCGGCGGTCGAAACCCTCATCCAATGTCGTGGTGGGAATCGGTGGCGCGGTCTCTGCCGGCTCGAAGCGGACATCGCGGTCGCGCGGCGATGGCGGGCGCACCGGAAGCATAATCGTGCTGTCGCCGGTCATGACAGATAGCGTCGAAAGCTTCGGCTGCGGCCATATGATCGGCCAATGCTGGTTGGCCAGCGCCAGACGGATGCGATGGCCTTTGGGAACAATGCGGGCGAAATCGTTGAGCTTCAGCTTGAAGCGAAAAGGTGTTCCGACAGGACATTGTGTCGGATGCTCATGGCTGTCGCGGTGGCTGAGATTGAGCACGCCATAGGTCATCAGCGCCGAGGTGCCATCGGGATAGACGTCGCATAGCCGGGCGGCGAGATTGACATGCGGCTGGTCGACGCTGACGAGCAGATCGAGCTCCGGCGCGCCGAGCAGAATGAGGTCATCTTCCAGCGGCGGCGTGTCGAAACACAGCGCCATGCCATCCTCGCGACGCTGGTCGGTGGGCATGTCAGGACACGAGCCGCCATAGCCGCCCCAGCGGCCGCAGTCGCGCCCGGCGGTAGCCGGCGAGCGGACGAAAAGCGTGGTGCCCGGCGCGGGCACGCTGCCCAGCCCGGTGGCGTTCAGATGCAAGGCGCGACACTCCACGCGCGGCGACGGCCACGCATCCTCGGCGGCCCAGCTTCCGGCGTGATCCGGGAGGTAGAAAGGTTGCGGCCGCTCCTCGCCGGTGACCCAGACGCGGTAGAGCGGCTCATCCATGATGCCGGTGTCTTCGCCACACAGCCAATGGCGCCACCAGCGCAGCGCCTCCTGCAGATAGCCGATCAGCGGTCCCGGCGCGCCACGGCAGGGATAGGCGTGTGACCAAGGCCCGACGATGCCGAGCTTCGGCCCGGGCAGATGCTCGAGCAGGCGGGGCACGAAGTTCGAATAGCTGTCTTCCCAGCCGCACACGGCCATGACAGCGCATTCGATCGCCGCATGATCCTCACAGACCGACCCCTGCCGCCAATAGTCGTCGCGGCGCTGATGCGCGAGCCAGACTTCCGAAAGCGAGCTTGTCGCCGCAAGCCGGCTCATCCACATGGCACGCCAGGCGTCGCCGACGATCTGCGGATCGGGCGCCATGGCCTTCTTCACCAGCATGAAATTCGACCACATCTCCTGCTCGGTCAGCAGCGCGCCGCCCATATAGTGGATGTCGTCGGCATAGCGGTCGTCGGTAGCACAGTTGGCGATGATGGCTTTCAGGGCCGGCGGTCGGCGCGCCGCAACCTGCAGCGCGTTGAAGCCGCCCCAGGAAATGCCGGTCATGCCGACATTGCCGTTGCACCAGGGCTGGGCCGCCAGATGGGCGATGATCTCGCAGGCGTCTTCCTGTTCGCGCGGCAAATACTCGTCTGCCAGATCGCCGTCGGAATCGCCCGAGCCCCTGATGTCGATACGGGCGCAAGCGATGCCGTGGCCGGCAAGCCAGGGGTGGATGTCGATATCGCGGGCAACGGTGCCGTCGCGGCGCCGATAGGGCACCATCTCGACGACGACAGGCACCCTTTCCTCGGTGCGCGGGCGCCACAAGGTCGCGGCGATGCGTGTACCGTCGGCCAGCGTGATCCACAGCGGATCGACGGTTTCGACGGCAAAGGGGAAGTCGGTCCTTATCACGGCAGGCACTCGTTAAATCGCCTTGTTGAACGTTCGTACAACAAGGCGATTTAACGCGCAATCCCACATCGCGCTTTTAGGGGCCAAATATCGCGCAAGCCCAGCGCCGATCATGCGGACCGGTGGAGAGAGACCCGGAAATTGGGTGGTGGAAGCGAACGTGCCAGCCGGACCGCACGGCCCGGCCGGTGCGATTTATTCGGCGGCCAGTGCCAGTTGCGGCCTCTCGGCAGGCAGCTTGGATTCGGACGTCTGTTCGTCGATCTTGGCCTTCTTCGGCTCGCGACCGAAGAACAGGGCGTAGCCGGCTGGCAGCACCAGGATGGTGAGCACGGTGGCGACGAGAATGCCGCCCATCATGGCGTAGGCCAGCGGCCCCCAGAACACGGCACGCGAGATTGGGATCAGCGCCAGCACCGCCGTCATCGCCGTCAGCACGATCGGCCGGAAACGGCGAACAGCCGAGCCGATGATGGCCTCGGAACGGTCCATGCCAGTGGCGATGTCCTGATCGATCTGGTCGACCAGGATGATCGAGTTGCGCATGATGATGCCGAGCAGCGCGATGACGCCGAGGATGGCGACGAAGCCGAACGGCGCGCCGCTGATCAAGAGGGCGGCGGCCGCACCGATGATGCCGAGCGGACCGGTCGCCAGCACCAGCATCGCCTTGCCGAAATTCTGCAGCTGGATCATCAGGAGAACAACGATGATGGCCAGCATGACCGGCGCCTTGGCGGCGATGGAAGCCTGGCTTTCAGCCGAATCCTCGGCGCCGCCTTGGATCTCGATCTTGTAACCGGGCGCCAGGCCATCGCGCAGGCCCTGCATGTCCTTGTACATCTTGGCCACGACATCGTTGGACTGTATGCCATCGGGCAGCGTGGCGCGCACGCTGATGGTCGGCAGACGGTCGCGGCGCCATTCTATGCCTTGCTCCAGCACCGGCACCACCTTGGCCAACTGCGACAGCGGCACGAAGCCACCGAAGTCGGTCGGGATATAGACGGAATCGACCGAGGACAGCAGGCTGCGGCTGGCATCCGGCTCGCGGGCCACAATCGAGACCGTCTCCTCGCCGTCGCGGAAATTGTCGAGCGGCGCGCCGGACATCGTTGCCTGCAGCATCTGGCGGATGCGCTGCGAGGTGACGCCGAGCGCACGGGCACGATCCTGGTCGATGACCAGCTTCATCGCCGGCACCGGTTCGAGCCAATCGTCATGAATGGCGCCGAGCAGCGGATTCTCCTGGAACTTCGCCTTCACCTGATCGGCGATGCGGCGCACCTCCTGCCGATCCGGACCCATGACGCGCATCTGCACCGGCCAGCCGGTCGGCGGTCCGAGGAACAGCCGGTCAACCTTGGCGCGGATCGAGGGGAAATCCTCGGCCAGAACGGTGCGCAGCTTGACGATCAGCCGCTCGCGCGCCGGCTCGTCATTGGCCATGACCAGCATCTGGGCAAAGTTGGGATTGCGCAGCTGCTGGTCGAGCGGCAGGAAGAAGCGGGGCGCGCCTTCGCCGATATAGGTGGCGATGAAACGCTTGTCTTTGTCGTCCATCATCTTGGCTTCGAGGGCCTTGGCCTGCGATTCGACCTCCTTGATCGAGGTGCCTTCCGGCAGCCAGAGGTCGACGAGAATCTCCGGCCGCGACGACTGCGGGAAGAAATTCTGCGGGATGAACTGGAACGCCCACAGGCTGGTGCCGAAAGTCGCCAGCGTCATCGCCAACACGATAATGCGATGGCGCACGGCCCAGCCGACGGTGGCACGCAGCCGCCGGTAGAAGCGCGTGTCGAAGGCGTCATGATGCGTACCGGCATGCTTGCGCTGCTTGAGGATCATGTGACCGAGCCACGGCGTGAAATAGACCGCGACGAACCATGACACGACCAGCGCGATGCCCACAACATAGAACAGGGTGCGCACATACTCACCTGCGGTCGAGGCAGCGAAACCGACCGGGATGAAGCCGGCGGTGGTGATGAGCGTGCCGGTCAGCATCGGGAAGGCGGTCGAGGTATAGGCGAAGCTCGCCGCCTCGACCTTGACCAGCCCCTCCTCCAGCTTGCGTTCCATCATCTCGACGACGATCATGGCGTCGTCGACGAGCAGGCCGAGCGCGATGATCAGCGCGCCCAGCGAAATGCGCTGCAGGTCCATGCCAAGCTCGTACATGATGGCGAAGGTGGCGGCCAGAACCAGCGGAATGGCAATGGCGATGACCAGACCGGAGCGCCAGCCGATCGAGAGGAACGAGACGACAAGCACGATCAGCAGCGCTTCACCGAGCGCATGCATGAACTCGCTGACGGCATCCCTGACAACCTCGGGCTGGTCGGAAATCTGGTCGACGGAAATGCCATAGGGCAGCGCCGCCTCGAAGCGCTTGTAGGTCGCCTCGACATCCTTGCCGACATCGGTGACCTTGAAGCCCTTGGCCATGACGACGCCAAGCTGCACGCTGTCGTGGCCATTGAAGCGGTATTTGCGCTGGAAGGGATCTTCGAGACCCGAGGTCACGGTGGCGATGTCGCCGAGCCGGGTGACCTGACCACCAGCGCGCAGGCGCAGTTCCCTGATGTCGGCGGCCTTGCTGACGTCGCCTTCGACGGAAATGCGAACCGAATTGACGCCGGTGTCGACGGCGCCGGCCGGATCGACATTGTTCTGGCCCTTGATCGCGTTCTGCAGGTCGGTCAGCGTCAGGCCGCGCTCGGCCAGCGCTTTCGACGAGACGTCGATATAAAGTTTTTCCGGCTGATCGCCGATGATCACCGCCTTCTCGACGCCGGGCGTCGTCAGAAGCATGTCGCGCGCCTGGATCGCGAATTTCTTCAGCTCGGGATAGGAGAAGCCTTCGCCGCTGATCGAATGCAGCGTGATGAAAGTGTCGCCGAACTCGTCGTTGAAGTAGGGGCCGAGCAGGCCCTGCGGCAGGTCGCCTGATATGTCGCCGACCCTCTTGCGCACCTGATAGAAAGCGTCCGTCACCTCCGCGGCATTGGTATCGCCCTTGATCTGCACCGTGATGATGGCGCTGCCGGCGCGGGTGAAGGAGCGTACGAAGTCGAGATGCGGCGTCTCCTGCAGCTTGCGCTCGATCTTGTTGACGACCTGGTCCTCCATCTCGTGGATCGAGGAGCCCGGCCAGATCGCCTGCACGACCATCACCCGGAAGGTGAAGTCGGGGTCCTCCTTCTGGCCCATGCGCATCAGGCCGAGCGCGCCGGCGATGATGATGAGGCCGAACAGGAACCGCGCGATGGAGGGATGGCCGATGGCCCAGCGCGAAAGGTTGAAGGGCCGCTTTTCTTCAGTGGAGGTCGTCATCGGTGCTGATCCACTTTGCTTGTTTGCCGGCGCCTGATGCTTCGACGAAGCGCGACGCGCGAAACGAAATCATCTGCGTTCGATACCGGCTTCCGGGCGGCGCGACTCTTCGAGCGGAGAGACACTCATCGCGGTGGGGCGCGAGGATCGATGCGGGGGTACATCGGCCTTGACGTCTCGACCTTCGGGCGTGCGCCGCCCGGAAACCTGCGGCCGCGGGAACGCGCGGCCGATCTGTCTGTCGTCAGCGCAGCCGGCTGGCGTCATCGCTCTCGGCGGAGGCGGATTGTTGCGTCATGCCGCCGGCGAGCTTCACCTTCAGATTCTCGGTCATGAACTGGGTGCCGGCGGCGACCACGATATCGCCGGGCTTCAACCCCTCGGCGACACGCACGCCACCTGCAGCGAACTCGGCGACCTTGACCGGACGGGCATGGACGGTGTCGGCGCCGCGGTCGACGGTCCAGACGATCGACTGGCTGTCCTTCTGCGCCAGCGCGCTCAGCGGGATAGACACGAGTTGCTTTTCGTTGGCCGCCGATGCCTCGACATTGGCGGTCATGCCGAGCAGCACGCGCGGGTCGTTGGGCAGGCTGACGCGGACGGCAAAGGTGCGCGATTGCGGATCGGCGCTGCCGGCAACCTCGCGGACCTTGCCGTCGAGCGCCAGTGCACTATCGGACCAGAAGCCGGCCCTGACGATCTTGCCCGGCTTGAACTCGGCGATTTCCATTTCCGGCACCGCGATCAGCACTTCCTTTTCGCCGTCGACCGCGACCGTGACTACCGGCGTGCCAGAGCCGACCACCTGGCCGACATCCGCGTTGACCGCGGTGACGATGCCGTCCCTGTCGGCCTTGAGATCGGTATAGCCGACCTGGTTCTTGGCCTGGTCAAGCGACGAGCGGGCGGAATCGCGCGTGGCGACGGCCTGGTCATAGGTCAGCGTCGCCTGTTCGAGCTGCGATTTCGGCGCGAAGTTCTTGGCAAAGAGCTGTTCGGCCCGCTTGCGGGCGAGCTCGACGGTCTCGACCTGCCGCTCGGCGGCATCGAGCGCGGCTTGCGCACTCTTGACCGAAAGGTCGTAATCGGAGGGATCGATGCGGGCGAGCACGTCGCCGGGCGCCACACGCTGTCCAATGTCGACAAGGCGCTCCGTGATCTTGCCGTTGACGCGGAAAGCCAGGGCGCTTTCGGTGCGGGCTCTTACCGACCCCGAATAGGACAATGTGCGGGTATCATGCGCCTGGGCGATCTCGACGACCTTGACCGGGCGGATGATATCCTTGACTTCGGCTTTCTCCTGGCTGCAGCCGGCAAGCCCGAGGGCCGCGACGATCAAGCCGGCGACCGGCAATCTGCGGAGGATGGAATTGGACAAAGACACCTTGGCACTCCCGAACTGGAGATGAACTGTCGACCGGCGCCCGGCGGGCGGCGGCTATTTCTTCAGGGCCTTGATCGCGTAATCGATAAGGTCGTCGGGCATCGCCCGGTTGGTCTTGGCGAGGCACTGCGCCACCATCTGCGGATGGCACAGGATCACGGTGGCGGCGCCGAAGCAGCGTGACGCGATCACCGGATCCTGCTCGGCGAACTCGCCGGCCTCGATGCCCTCGCGGATCACTTCCGCTAAAAGGTCGTGGATGCTGTCGACATGCCTGTCGATGACGCCCCAGTCCCGTTCGAGCGCGACGATGACCATCTCGTGGACCTTCTGGTCGTCGAGCAACACCTCCATCGTCATCTTGTACTGCGCGTGGACGTAGCGCCGCAGCCGCTCCTCGGCGCTGATCGGCAGACGGGAGATCTCGTAGGCCATCTTATAGCTGACACCGAGCATGCGGCCGCAGACAGCCTGGTGGATTTCGACCTTGGAGGCAAAGAAACGATAGATGTTGGCGGGCGACATGCCGAGCTCGCGGGCGATGTCGGCAACGTTGGTCTTGCCATAGCCGTAATGGCGGAACAGGCGCTCGGCGCAATCGAGAATACGGGTGACATTCTCCTGTCTGGCGGCATCGGCCATGTTGGCAGCTTCGGACATCTTCGCTTTCGATTTATTAGTGACGAATTTCAATTTTCGTCAGTCGTAAATCGAAAGAGGCCTTATGTCAACGCGAAATCGGCGTACGCGTACGATTGGTGACATATGGTGACAATGACAAGCAACGACGATCCCAAGGTTTCAGCGACGTCGCTTCGCGACTGCTTCACCCTAGGATGGCGAAGTCAGGTACCCCTGGCCATTTCCCGCAGCCGGAACTTCTGGATCTTGCCGGTCGAGGTCTTGGGAATTTCGGCGAAAATCACCGCTTTCGGCACTTTGAAGCGGGCGAGCAGCGTGCGGCAATGCTCGATGATCTCGGCCTCGGTCGCGGTCTTGCCGGGCTTCAGTTCGACATAGGCCACGGGCACCTCGCCCCATTTGTCGTCAGGGCGCGCCACCACGCCGCAGGAGGCAACGGACGGGTGCTTGTAGAGCGCGTCCTCGACTTCGATCGAGGAAATGTTCTCGCCGCCAGAGATGATGATGTCCTTGGAGCGGTCCTTGAGCTGTATGTAGCCGTCGGGATGCATGACGCCGAGATCGCCGGAGTGGAACCAGCCGCCGGCGAAGGCTTCGCCACTCGCCTTGCGGTTTTTCAGATAGCCCTTCATGACGATGTTGCCGCGGAACATGACCTCGCCGATGGTTTCGCCGTCGGCCGGCGTCGTTTTCATCGTCTCGGGATCCATGACGCTCAGGCCTTCGAGCGCTGCATAGCGCACGCCCTGTCTCGCTTTCTTGCCCGCCCTCGCCCCCTTGTCGAGCGCGTCCCAGTCACTGTGCCACTCGTTGACCACGGCGGGGCCATAGGTCTCGGTCAGGCCGTAGAGATGGGTGACGGCAAAGCCGGCGTCGGCCATGCCGGACAACACGGCTTCCGGCGGTGGTGCGGCCGCGGTGTTGAAGGTCACCGTCTGCGGGAACTGGCGCTTGTCCTCCTCGCTGGCGTTGATCAGCACCGACATCACGATCGGCGCGCCGCACAGATGGGTGACGCCATGGTCGGCAATGGCGTCGTAGATCGGCTTCGGCCGCACCCAGCGCAGGCAGACATGCGTGCCGGCCTGGACCGCGAGCGTCCAGGGGAAGCACCAGCCGTTGCAATGGAACATCGGCAGCGTCCAGAGATAGAC
This sequence comes from Mesorhizobium sp. B2-3-5, assembly GCF_006442395.1. Taxonomy (NCBI): domain Bacteria; kingdom Pseudomonadati; phylum Pseudomonadota; class Alphaproteobacteria; order Hyphomicrobiales; family Phyllobacteriaceae; genus Mesorhizobium; species Mesorhizobium sp. B2-3-5. The sequence goes on from NZ_VFVX01000010.1 coordinate 23,173, forward strand.
GGCGTGCTTGGCCATGCCGGCATGGATGGTGTTGGTGTAGGCCATCAGCGCCGCGCCGCGATGGTGGTAGACGACGCCCTTGGGATTGCCTGTCGTGCCCGAGGTGTAGTTGAGCGAGATGGCGTCCCATTCGTCGTCGGGCATCGACCAGGCGAAATCCTCGTCGCCACCGGCGACAAACGCCTCGTAATCCATGCTGCCGATCCGCTCGCCCTTGGAATAGGGCGCGTCGGTGGCGTATTCGGGATCGTCGTAGTCGATGACCAGCGGCCTGACCTTGGCCATGTCGAGCGCTTGCCGGACGACGCCGGAGAATTCGCGATCGACGATCAGCAGTTTGGTCTCGGCGTGGTCGAGCTGGAAGGCGATGACGGCGGCATCGAGGCGGGTGTTGAGCGAATGCAGCACCGCCCTAGTCATCGGCACGCCGAAATGCGCCTCCAGCATGGGCGGCGTATTGGACAGCATGACGCTGACCGTGTCGCCCTTGCCGATGCCACGCTTTTGCAGCGCCGAGGCAAGTTTCAGCGAGCGGCGCCAGAAATCGCGATAAGTGACGCGCTGGTCGCCATGGATGATGGCGATGTGATCAGGATAGGTCTTTGCCGCCCGCTCCAGATAGGTGAGCGGCGTCAGCGGCTGATGGTTGGCCGCATTCCGGTCGAGATCCTGCTCGTAGGGATTTCCCATCCCGTCCTCCCCAAAGTCCTTTCAAGCTTTCTAACCTTAGGCCTCTCCTCAGGCTATCCCCTCGAATGACCGAAAATGCTAAGGTATAGCGGCTTTGTAGAACGGCGATCCGGATAAGCGTCTGCAGAGAGGCGATCGCGCCCGCACATCCCAGTTTGACTTTTGTCGAGAGCCGTGACTAATGTCAGCCGAGGAGACGGCATGGCGATCCGACCGGCAGAACAGCTCATCCACAAGGCCGCCTGGCTGTACTATGCGCATGGCCTGCGCCAGGACCAGGTGGCGAGCCAGCTTAACATTTCCCGCGCCTCGGTGGCGATGTATCTGCGCAAGGCGCGCGAGACCGGCATCGTCAACATCTCGACCTCGACCCAGCTTTTCACCGACGACGTGATGGCGCGCAGGCTGGAGGACGCGCTGGGCCTCGACGCGGTCTGGATCGCGCCGGAAAACGGACATATCCCGGACCCCGCGACTGATATCGCCGTGCTGGCGGCGAGCGTGTTCCTCGAACTGGTCAAGAAGGGCGACCGCATCGGCGTCGCCTGGGGCCGCACGATCTACACGATCGCCGACGTGATGTCCTATGCCGACCTGCAGGATGTGACGGTGGTGCAGCTCTGCGGCAATCTCGGTGCTCCCTATTCCTACAGGCCGGACCAGTGCACGATGGAGATCGCGCGCCGGCTCAACGCCAAGGGGCTCAATTTCTACGCACCGCTGGTGCTGTCGACGGAAGATCTGGCACGCGCGCTGCGGGCCGAGCCGGTGATCCGAGAGCAGCTCTCCGATATCAGCGACTGCGATCTTGCGCTCTACTCGGTCGGCGCTGTCGATGCCGACAGCCACCTGGTCAAATGCGGCGCGCTGACATCGGGCGAAATGGCGGAGTTGCGCAGCCGAGGTGCCGCCGGTGTCATTGCCGGTCAGATCATCGATGCCGAGGGCAAGGTACTCGACTGCAGCTACAATCGCCGCGTGATCTCCGCCGAGCTTGCATCGCTGCGCGCCATCGCCAGGCGTCTGATGGTGGTGCAGGAGGACAGCAAGTTCGAACCGCTGCTGGCGGCGATCGCCGGCGGACTTTGCACGCATCTGGTGGTCGGCGCGCACATGGCGCAGCGGCTGCTCGATCATGGCGGAGCGGCGCCCAAGAAAGCACCCTGAAGAAAAGCACATTTGCCGCCGGCACATTGTCATCAAGGCGTCGCGGCATTCCTGTTTCACCATCCAAAGACATGAACTGGACGAAGCGAACATGAAGAACCTGTGGAACGACGACGCGGCCGAGAAACTTGTCGCCGACTATGCGAAGAAGGGCGTCGGCCGCGACCTCGCTCTGCGCGTCTACACGACGCGGCTGCTGGGCGGCGTGCCGCAACTGGTCCTGCATGGCGGCGGCAACACCTCTTGCAAGACCAAGGCGACCGACCTCGTCGGCGATGAATGGGACGTGCTGTGCGTCAAGGGCAGCGGCTGGGACATGGCGGTCATCGAGCCGCAGGGCCTGCCGGCGGTCAAGATGGCCGCCCTGCTCAAGGCGCGCACGCTGGACAAGCTCTCCGACGAAGACATGGTTGCGCTGCAACGGGCGAACCTCATCGACCCCTCCTCGCCCAACCCGTCGGTAGAGACGCTGCTGCACGCCTTCCTGCCGCACAAATTCGTCGACCACACGCATTCGACCGCCATCCTGGCCATTGTCGACCAGGAAGACAGCAAGCCCCTGGTGAAGACGGTGTTCGGAGAGAAGATGGGCTACGTGCCCTACATCATGCCGGGCTTCGACCTCGCCAAGGCAGCGGCCGACGTTTTTGATGCCGACCCTGATGTCGAAGGCCTGATCCTCGACAAGCATGGCATCTTCACCTTCGGCGACGATGCCAAGCAGGCCTACGACCGGATGATCCACTATGTGAATGTCGCCGAGGATTATGTCGCCAAGCACGCTAAGCCGACGGCGGCAAAGGCAGTGCTGCCGGCAAGGCTCGCGACACCGGGCTCAATCGCGCCGATGCTGCGCGGCGCTGTCGCGGTGGCGCGCGGCGAAGGCCGCTTCGACCGCATGATCAGCGATTTCCGCACCTCGGACGCAATCGTCGATTTCATCAACTCATCCAAGATCGCCGACTATGCCGGGCGCGGCGTGTCGACGCCGGATCTGTCGATCCGCATCAAGACCGGACCGATGGCCGTGCCGGCGCCGGATGCCGAAAAGATCGGCGACTACAAGGGCGTTATCAAGAGCCATGTCGACGCCTTCGCCAAGGACTATCGCGCCTATTTCGAGACAAACGACGCGCTCGACGACGTCAAGCGGACCATGCTCGACCCCATGCCGCGCCTGACGCTGGTGCCAGGCCTCGGCATGTTCGGCCATGGCCGCACGCTGAAGGACGCAAGGATCGCTTCCGACGTCGGCGAGATGTGGATCGAGGCGGTGCGCGGCGCCGAAGCGGTCGGGCATTTCCACCCACTTTCCAAAGCCGATCTGTTCCCGCTTGAGTACTGGTCGCTCGAACAGGCCAAGCTTGCTTCCAACAAACCGAAGCCGCTGACCGGCCAGGTGGTGCTGATCACCGGCGGTGCCGGCGCGATCGGCGCGGCGACCGCCAAGCTGTTCGCCGACAATGGCGCCCATGCCGTGGTCGTCGATCTCGATGCCGAAAAGGCCGCAGATGCGGCCAAGAAAGCCGGCAACAATTCGATCGGCATTGGTGCCGACATCACCGACCCGGCACAGGTGCGCGCCGCCTTCGACAAGGCGGTTGCCGTGTTCGGTGGTGTCGACATACTGGTGTCCAATGCGGGCGCGGCCTGGGAAGGCCGCATCGGCGAACTCGACGATGAGCTGCTGCGCAAGAGCTTCGAGCTCAACTTCTTCGCCCACCAGTCGGTGGCGCAGAACGCCGTGCGCATCATGCTGGAACAGGGTACGGGCGGAGCGCTTTTGTTCAACACCTCCAAGCAGGCGGTCAATCCAGGACCGAAGTTCGGCGCCTATGGAGTGCCGAAGGCGGCGACGCTGTTCCTGTCCAGGCAGTATGCGCTCGATTACGGCGCTTACGGCATCCGTTCCAACGCCGTCAATGCCGACCGCATCCGGTCCGGCCTTTTGACCGACGCCATGATCGCCAGCCGCTCAGGCGCGCGCGGCGTGTCGGAGAAGGAATACATGTCCGGCAACCTGCTCGGGCAGGAAGTGACGGCGCAGGACGTGGCGCAGGCCTTCCTGCATCATGCGCTGGCCGAACGCACGACCGCCGACGTGACGACCGTCGACGGCGGCAACATCGCGGCGGCGCTGCGGTAAACACCTCCAATTGACAATAAAAAAGGGCGGCTCACGGGTCGCCCTTTTCCTTTGTGTGTTGACGAGCCTTACTTCGCGTTCGGGTTCGGCATCCAGGCCGGCATGGCGACATCGGCATGGGCGAACTGCGGCAGCTTGGCCGACAGGTCTTCCATGTTCTTGATATCCTTGTCGATCAGCTCCTTCTGGGTGATCAACGTCGGCGGTACGATGACGTTGTGGCCGGGATCCTCGCCGGCGAGCAATTGAGCCAGCGCGCGCACGGAGACCTGGCCGACGACGGCCGGGTTGGTGGCGGCGGTGGCGGCCCAGGCGCTGTCGGGCTCGCGCATCGCTGATATGTCGGAGGTCGAGATATCGGCCGAGTAGATCTTGATGCCCTTGTTCAGCCCCGCCTCGTCGACGGCGATCTTCACACCCTTGGCGAACTCGTCATAGGGGGCGAACATCACCTTGATGTCGGGGTGAGCCGACAGCACCGAACGTGCCTGATTGGCAACGGAGTTGGCGATCGGGTTGTCGAGCGTGCCGAACATGGCGACTTCCTTGATGCCCGCATATTTCTTCTTCACGTCGACCCAGGTCTCGTTGCGGCGGTCGAGCGGCGCGATACCGGCGACATAGACATAGCCGGCGTTCCAGCTTTCGCCATTGTCCTTGACCGCCTGTTCGAGTGCGAGGCGGGCAAGGTCCTTGTCCGACTGTTCGATCTGCGGGATCTTGGGGTTTTCGACATTGACGTCGAAAGCCACCACCTTGATGCCGGCGTCAACCGCACGCTGGGCGGCGTCCTTCATCGATTCCGTCAGGCCATGCTGGATAATGATGCCCTGCACGCCGAGCGCGATGGCCTGGTCGACCATGTCCGACTGGAGGGCGGCGTCCTGGCGGCTGTCGAGCACGCGCAGGTCGATGCCGAGCGCCTTGGACTGCGCCTGGACGCCGGAGAGATAGGCCTGGAAGAAGTCGCCGGTCGAGAGATAGCGGACCAGCGCGATCTTGACGCCGGGCTTGTCGAACGGCGCTGGCTTGTCCGCGGCAAAAGCCGGAACCTGCATCAGCACGGTTGCGCCGGCCAGTCCGAGCGCCACCTTCCCCAGAAGTCTTCTTGTGATGTTCACCTTGTTTCCTCCACTTTTGTTGAATCCAAAATACCGTCCGGCCGAAACTACCTCCTGCCCCTGCCCGAAAGCGCAAAGGTGAAGACAAGGGCGACGACCAGAACCACGCCCTTGACGAAATCCTGCGTGTAGTAAGGCGCGTTCATCATGGTCAGGCCTTGCAGCAAGATGCCGACGAACAGCGCGCCGACGGCCGTGCCGAAGGCGTTCGGCTTGGCGGCGCCAAGCACCGCGTAGCCGATCAGCGCCGCGGCCACCGCATCGAGCAGCAGATTATTACCCGAGGCGATGTCACCGCGTCCAAGCCGGGCCGCGAGCAAAATGCCGCCGATCGAGGCAAAGACTCCTGAAATAACGTAGGCCCAGATCTTATATGCCTTGACAGGCGCACCGGCGAGTTCGGCGGCACGCTCATTGGAGCCGACGGCGTACATCATGCGGCCGAAGCGGGTGTATTCGAGGAAGAACCAGATCAGCAGCGCGAGTACCAACAGCACGACGACCGACACCGGAATGAGGTTCGGGATGAAAAAATCGAAGCGGTGGCGGCCAAGCGCCAGAAAGGCGTCGCCGAACTTGCCGTTGGCGACAGAACCATCGGGCATGGTCATGCCGGTGGCGATCGAGCGGCCCTCGGTCGGAATGCGCTGCAGGCCGACAAGCAGGAACATCATGCCGAGCGTCGCCAGGAGATCGGGCACGCGCATATAGACGATCAGCCAGCCGTTGATGAGCCCGACGACGGCGCCGATCAGCAGGCAGACGATGACCGCCACGACGGCGTTCTGCTCCAGCACAACCATGACATAGGCCGCCGCCATCATGGCCGAGGTGGCGACCGAACCGATCGAGAGATCAAAGCCGCCGACCACCAGCGTGGCGGTGACGCCGAGCGCCAGAACGCCGGTGATGGCGACCGACTGGAAGATGAAGACGGCGCTTTGCGGCGAGACGAACCCGTCGGCGGCAATCGCGAAATAAGCGACGAGCCCGACCAGCAGGACGATGAAGCCATAGCGGATGGCATAGTCACGAAGCGTCATTCGGCGCATCCCGGCGCCGCCGCCCCATTTACCCAACTCGAACCCATGATGTCCCCTATTCCAATTCCATCGGCCGCCCGCTCAGGCAGCGCTGTGCAGCGGTCCGCCGGCGACCTCGGCCAGCAGGCGATCGAGGTCGACATCGGCGTTGCGGTGTTCGCCGACGATCGTGTGTTCTGACATCACCAGGATGCGGTCCGCCGTCTCCAGCGCCTCGTCGAGTTCGGTGACGAACAGAAGCGTCGCGCGGCCATTGGCGCTTGCCCTGAGCTTGGCGGCGATGTCGCGCCTGGCCGAAATGTCGACGCCCTGAAACGGCTCGTCGAGGATGAACAGCGCGGCATTCTGCGCCATCCAGCGGGCGACCATCACCTTCTGCTGGTTGCCGCCCGACAATGCCGACATCTCGTCCTTCTCGGAGCGGCAGACAATGCCCAGTTCCTCGATCTGCCGGCGCGCGGCGCTGCGTTCGAGGCGGCGCCTGAGCACGCTGAAATTCGACATGCGCCTGAGGAACGGCAGGCTGACATTGCGCTCGATGTTGAAGCCGCCAACGATGCCGCTGGTGGCGCGGTCCTTGGCAACGAGGAACACACCGGCGGCGATCGCGTCGCCGGCCGAGCGCGGTGCATAGGGCCTGCCGTTCATCGTCATGGTGCCGGCGAGCGGCCGGCGCACACCGAACAGCGTCTCGGCAAGGGCTGTCTTGCCGACACCGACGAGGCCGGTGATGGCGACCACCTCGCCATCGCCAAGCGTCAGCGAAATCGGCCTGGCGCCCTGCCCGATGCGAAGGCCTGCAACAGTCAGCACCGCCTTGGCGGAACTCCTGGCAATGATCCGGTCGAGATGGATCTTGCGGCCGAGCATGGCGTTGACCGCGCCTTCATAATCGAGCGGTTTGGTATCGAAGACGCCTGAAATGACGCCGTCGCGCATCGAGACGATGCGGTCGGCGAGCCGCCTGATGTCCGACATGCGATGCGAGATGTAGAGGATCGCCACGCCTTGCTCGCGCAGCCGGTCGACCAGCGCGAACAGCCGGTCGGCTTCAGCACTTGAGAGCGATGAGGTCGGTTCGTCGAGGATCAGCACTTTGGGCTGATGCGCAAGAGCGCGGGCAATCGCCACCATCTGGCGATCGGCCAGCGATAGATCGTTGACGCGGGCCTTGAGATCGATGGCCAAACCCATGCGGTCGGCGACCGCCTTGGCCTCGCGGCGCACGCGGGCGGGATTGAACAGGGTCGGCGCGCCTTTGCCGCTCAGCCTGTCCAGGGTCAGGTTGGTGGCGACATCGAGGTCTGCGACCACACCGTCATTGATATTCTGGTGCACGGTGACGACGCCGGCGCGGATTGCTTCCGCCGGCGTGTTCGGCGCGAAGTCCTGCCCGGCAAGCGTCATGGTGCCGCCGCCACGCTCGTAGACGCCGCTAATGATCTTGACGAGGGTGGATTTGCCGGCGCCGTTGGCGCCCATCAGCACGGTGACCTCGCCGGAATGCAGCTCGAGCGAGATGCCGCCAAGCACCTCGTTGCGGCCAAAGTATTTCCTCAGTCCCTCCACGCGGAACACGGCATTGCCGATCATGCGTTCCTCCCTGACCGTGACGCTATGGTCAATGTCGGCAATTGTCAACACGATTGACAATTGCCAGACAGCTTGCTAGCTTGGCCCCGCCGCCAAGGCTCCCTTATGATCGGAGCAAATAAGCGGGAGGGAAGAATGACTGGGAAATTGCCGTTCGAAGCATTGTCGGTGGAGACGCTTGCGACGCGCCTCGGCACGAACGAGGCGCTGCGCGCGAAGATCGGCAAGGACGCGACACAATGGAAGGTCCGCGAAGTCGGCGACGGCAACCTGAACCTTGTGTTCATCGTCGAGGGCGCCAGCGGTGCCGCCGTGGTCAAGCAGGCCCTGCCCTATGTCCGCCTAGTCGGCGACAGCTGGCCGCTGCCGCTGAAGCGTTCCTTCTTCGAGTATCACGCGCTGACCCGGCAGGAGGCACGCGCGCCGGGCTCGGTGCCGGCGATCCATCATTTCGATGAAGCCCAGGCGCTTATCATCATGGAGTATCTGTCGCCGCACATCATTCTGCGGCGGGCGCTGATCGAAGGCCGCCAGCTGCCGAACATTGCCAGGGATATCGGCCTGTTCATGGCCCGTACGCTGTTTCGCGGCTCCGATCTGTCGATGACAGCCAGGGATCGCAAGGCCGATCTGGCGCTGTTCGCCGACAATGTCGAACTTTGCGACATCACCGAGAACCTGGTGTTCTCAGACCCCTACTTCGACGCCAAGATGAACCGGCACACCAGCCCGCAGCTCGACAGCCTGGTTGCAGAACTGCGCGCCGACCGCGACCTCAAGGTCGAGGCGCAGCGGCTGAAGCATATCTTCGCCGCCAATGCCGAGACGCTGCTGCATGGCGACCTGCATTCCGGCTCTATCATGGTCACCGACACAGAGACCCGGATGATCGATCCAGAATTCGCCTTCTATGGCCCGATGGCTTTCGATGTCGGCATGCTGCTCGCAAATTTCTGGATGTCGTTCTTCTCGCAGCGCGGACATGAGCAACAGGGCAAGCGCGATGCCATGCGCGCCTACCTGCTCGATGTCATCGTCGAGACATGGGCGGTGTTCCGCGCCGAATTCTCGCATCTGTGGCGCACTGAGCGCACCGGCATGCTTTACCAGAAGAGCTTGTTCGAGGATCAGGGCGACAGGCTCGGCTCTGAGCAGGCGCTCGACCATGTGCTGCACCAGATCTGGACCGATCTGCTCGGCTTTGCCGGCATCGAGGTGCACAGGCGCATCCTCGGTCTCGCCCACAATGCCGATTTCGAAACCATTGCCGATGAAGACCTGCGCGCCAGTTGTGAAGCGAAGGCGCTGAAATTCGGCCGTCACATCGCCGTCAACCGGCGTCAGATTCACAGCATCGACGAGGTCAATGATTTGGCCGCGCTGATCGAACAGGAGAGCGGAATTTGAACGTCGGCGACCGCCACTACCGGACCATCTGGCTGAGCGATGACGGGCGTTCGGTCGACATCATAGACCAGCGCTGGCTGCCGCATGATTTCCGTGTCGAGAGAATCGGCACGGTATCCGGCATCGCCACCGCCATTCGCGACATGTGGGTGCGCGGCGCGCCGCTGATCGGCGTCACCGCCGCCTATGGCGTCGCCATGCAGATGACGGACGATGCGTCCGATGCCGCGCTCGATGCCGTGTGGGAGACCTTGCATGAGACACGTCCAACCGCGATCAATTTGCGCTGGGCGCTCGACGAGATGCGGCGCTTCCTTCGTCCGCTGCCAACAGAACAACGTGCCGCGGCCGCCTATCGGCGCGCCAGTGAAATCGCCGACGAGGACGTCGGGCTGAACCGTGCCATCGGCGAAAACGGACTTGCGATCATCAAGGCGATCGCCGCACGCAAGCAGCCGGGCGAGACGGTCAACATCCTAACCCATTGCAACGCCGGCTGGCTGGCGACCGTCGACTACGGCACCGCAACCGCGCCGATCTACCTGGCGGCCGAGGCCGGCATTCCCGTCCACGTCTATGTCGACGAGACGCGGCCGCGCAACCAGGGCGCCCAGCTAACCGCCTGGGAGATGGCAGGCCACGGCGTGCCGCACACGCTCATCGTCGACAATGCCGGGGGTCACCTGATGCAGCGTGGCGACATCGACATGGTCATCGTCGGCACCGACCGCACCACCGCCGACGGCGATGTGTGCAACAAGATCGGCACCTATCTCAAGGCGCTCGCCGCCGCCGACAACGACGTGCCGTTCTATGTCGCGCTGCCGTCGCCCACCATCGACTGGACGGTGCATGACGGGCTCAAGGAGATCCCGATCGAGCAGCGCTCGGCCGACGAGGTTTCGCTGGTCTGGGGCAAGACCGCCGGCGGCGAAATCGCCCAGGTGCGCGTCTCCCCGGAGGCGACGCCCGCCGCGAACCCTGCCTTCGACGTGACACCGGCGCGGCTGGTCACCGGTCTGATCACCGAACGCGGCGTCGCCAAGGCCTCGCGCGATGGCCTGAAGGCGATGTTCCCCGAGCGCGCCTAACAGCTTCGAGTATCCAGTAACCCCTGGCCAGGCGCCTAATAGAGCGGCCTGACCAGGTGTCGCGGCATTGGCCATTGTCCCGTGATGCCGGGCTGTACCGGTCGTTCGAGATAGGTCGACAGCACCACATAGCTGCGCGTCGACGTAACGCCGGGCGTGTCGTAAAGGCGCGAGAGAAGCCCTTCGAGCGCCCTCGTGTCCTCGGTACGGACCTTGAGCAGCACGCAGGTATCGCCGGCGACCGTGTGGATCTCCTCGACCTCAGGGTATTCGGAAATCGCCATCAACTCCGGGGTCTTGCCCCAGCCCCTTGTGTCGATATGGACGAAGGCGAGCAACGGCTTGCTTACCGCATGGGGATCGATGATGGCGGCGGTGTTGCGAATGGCGCCGCTGCGCCGCAGCCGCTTCACCCGCTCGTGCGCGGCCGGCGGGGAAAGCCCAACGCGATCACCGAGTTCGGCATAGCTGACCGTGGCGTCGTCGACCAGCACGCCTAATATCTTTCGGTCGATTGCATCGATATCCCTGGCCGGGGGCCTGTTCTGCGGAATGCCATTTGTTTCTTCATCCATGGAGAGAATTCCCGATTGCAGCTGAATGAAATACGGCCATTATGGCGATATGTCGAACAGCAATCAAGCAGCAGCTCTAACCGCAAACGCCCGGCCGCCCATCCCGGCCCTGGCCTATCTGTTGACCGGGTGCATCGCCGTGATCGGCTCGAACTCGCTGGTTCTTGGGCCGATAGCCCCTGCCGTGGCGGTGTCGTTCGGAACCAGCGTCCCTGCCGTCATGGTCGCGGCGGCAGCGTTTGGCCTCGGAACCTCGGCAAGCGCCCTGTTCCTGGCACGCTACATCGACCGGCTCGGCGCACGCCGGATGCTGCAGGGGGCATTGCTGCTGCTGGCGATAGCCCTCGTGGCCAGCGCGGCGGCACCGACGGTGCTGATGCTGGTCGCGGCCCAATTACTCGCCGGCATCGCCGCCGGCGTCGCCATGCCGGCCATCTATTCCAGCTCCGCGGCCATTGCGCCACCTGGCCGCGAAAGCGGGACCATCGGCGTCGTGCTGACCGGATGGACGCTCAGCATGGTGGCCGGGGTCTCCTTGTCGGCCGTGCTTGCCGATCTCGTGCATTGGCGCGCCGTTTTTGCCGCCGTCGCGCTGCTCTCGATCCTCGCGCTGGCAAGTCTTGCGATGACGTCGCTCAGCGACGCCAGGAAGAGTGGCCCGGCACCAACGCCGCTGGCGGCGTTGAGCATTCCCGGCATCGTGCCGCTTCTCATCGCCTGCGCGGCCTTCATGACCGCCTTCTACGGTGTCTACGGCTATCTGGGCGATCACCTGCACAGCGGACTGGGCAAGCCGGTGAGCGCCAATGGATGGGCCGCGCTCGCCTATGGCATCGGCTTCGGCGCGGCCGCTCTCCTCGACGGCGTGATCGATCGCCTGGGTGCCCGCCGCGTCATGCCGTTCGCCTATCTGCTCGTCGCCGTTGTCTACGTTGCCCTTGCGGCGACGAGCAACAATTTCGGGCTGGCCCTGGCCATGGTGGCGGTGTGGGGACTTGCCAACCATTTCGGACTGAACGTCCTGGTGACCCGCCTGTCGGCACTCGATCCCTCGCGGCGCGGCACGATCATGGGGCTGAACAGCGCGGTGACCTACCTAGCGGTCTTTGTCGGCACCACCGGTTTCGGCCCGCTCTATTCCAGCTTCGGCTTCGCCATCTGCGCAATGGTCGCGGCGCTGCTGATGCTGGTTGCCGCTTCGGCGGCGGCATGGCGCTAGACTAGCCGAACGGACGTGATGGGCCACCGGCGTCCGCACGGTTGACAGCGGCACCCCCGCCCTTTCATACAAAGCACGTTAATGTTCTCAGGGCGGGGTGAAAGTCCCCACCGGCGGTAAGGACTCTCACTTCGCATGGTTCCTTTCCGAAAACCGGTTTCGGTTTTCGGGGTCGTGCACGAGACCCAAGCCCGCGAGCGCTTTCCAACAGAGTTGGAAAGGTCAGCAGATCCGGTGTGATTCCGGAGCCGACGGTCACAGTCCGGATGAAAGAGGACGAAACGGAAAACGGACCGCCCCAGGCGGGCCGGCTTTCGTGGCGTGCGTCCTGATTCTGGTTCGAAACGGAAGGATGGACCCATGAATCAGCATTCCCACAAAGACTATGAAACACGCATCGCCGTTGTCAGGGCGCGCTGGCACGCCGATATCGTCGACCAGTGTGTCGCCGCCTTCGAGGCGGAACTTGCCGCGCTCGGCGACGGGCGCTTTGCCGTCGAAATCTTCGACGTGCCCGGCGCTTACGAAATCCCGCTGCATGCCAAGACCCTGGCCGCGACCGGCCGCTATGCCGCGATCCTCGGCACGGCATTCGTCGTCAATGGCGGCATCTACCGGCATGAGTTCGTCGCCGGCGCCGTCATCGACGGCATGATGAACGTGCAGCTCTCCACCGGCGTGCCGGTGCTTTCGGCGGTGCTGACACCGCACAACTATCACGACAGCGCCGAGCACCACCGCTTCTTCTTCGAGCACTTCACCGTCAAGGGGAAGGAAGCGGCCAAAGCCTGTGTGGAGATCCTCACCGCTCGGGAAAACATCGCGGCATGAAGGCGGCGGCTCAGGCTGTTTGCAATTGGTCTGACGCAAGGCCGCGTCGCCCGTCCCGGGATCTGTACCCGGGGTGCCGGGATGGGACGCGGCCCTGCCGATGGCGGTCTACAGCTTCAGATCGAAACTGACCTTGAAGGCATGCCCCTGGACGTCCTTGGCGATCTGGCCGGAATAGGAGGCACCCAGCGTGGCGTTGGGGGACAGCGGAACATCAAAACCAGCTTCGACCGCCAGCGCGTCCCTGGCGATCGGCACGCCCGCAATGGTGAAGAAGGCTCCGGTGTTGAAGGCCAGATCGGAGGTCGGCCCGACATCGCCATAGGCGTGCTGCCAGCCCAGCATGCCGTGCAGGGCAGCCCCGGTCACTCCCGTGTCGAACTGGGTCGAAGCACGAACACCGAACGTCGAGAAGGTGTTCTGGGTCGACATCTCCTGGCCGGTCAAGGCAGACGTCGCGCCGCCGGTCTCGGCGAAGCCATCGGTCTTCAGATGGACATAGGCGAGGTTGGCGAAAGGTTCGAAGGCATTGCGCCCGATGTCGAACCGGTAGGAAAGCTCGCTGAAGGCCTGCGCCGTCGCGGCATTGTAATCGGCGGAAAGCTGTTCGCTGAAGGCGGGGAAGACAACGCTGCGCCTGGTTTCGATGTCATGCCAGCCATAGATCGCGCCGGCGCGGAAACCGAACTGGCCCAACTGCGTGCCGGCATAGACGCCGAGATTGTAGTTGTCGCTCGAGCCCGATGAGTCGCGGTCGGTGACATCGAAGCTCGAATTGCTGTAGCCGCCGAGCACGCCGAGCCGCCAGCTTCCGACAGGTGCGTCGGCGCCCCCGATGAACCCGGCTGTCTTGCGGCCGAAGGCGGCCGCATCGCCGGATCCGTTCGCGTCGCCCGTCATGGCCAGTGCCTCGCTCCAGATCACGATGCCGTCGGCGGTGGACGGCGCGGCGTGCACGCCGCCGGCGTCGATGCTGGCGGTGGTCAGAACGGGTGCGGAGACCGCGTCGAAGGCGGATTGCAATCGGCGGTTGGCGGCGTCCCGCGCGAAGCGGCTATCCTCGACAAGCGCGCCATTGATATCGGCGTGGATCTCGCCGGAGAGCGCGTTTCCAAAGGGGCGCAGATAGCGATAGAAGCCTACCGCTTCTTCGTTCGGGTTGCCCTCCAGCGCTTCCCGGTTGAGGATGTACATCGACCAGCCGTCCTTCGTCTGGTTGAAGGAAAGACCTTCGACTTCCTGCTCGCTGTCGATTTTCAGGTTGCCGAGGTTTTCGACTTCGCCGGTCTTGAGGTTCGCCCGGTAGATGATCTTATCGTCATTGTCGGTCGAAAAATACATCCAGCCGTTGAGGAGTTTGCCCCCTTGCGCCTGGTCGATCGTGTGCGTCAGCGGGATGTATTCCTTGAAGCTCCAGTCCGACAGATTGTAGACCGCTATTTCCGTCGCATTCTCATAGGCCATGCCGTAGCCGAGGCCGTTCTTGGCATCGACGGCCACCCAACTGGCGATGTCATGGATGCCGTGCGGCGGGTTGAGCGAAAAGGCCTGCCCGGTGAAGCTCATGTCACTCGCACGATAGACCGCGAAAACCGGGTTTTCGTACTTGCCCCCGGTGACCGGGTCGCGCTTGCTCGAGTCCAGCGAAATGTAGAGAAGCCCGTCGGCGTAATCGATGTCGCCGATATGGTTCAGCCCGATGTCGGAATATTGGGACGGAAGCTTGAGACTATCGGGAATGGCGGGCGAGACCGTCAGGGAGGGATTGTAGTTCTTGTCCGTGCGCTCGAGAATATTGGTACCGGAGAAGTACCAGTTCGTGCCGTCCGTGGTCACGCCCTGCTGCTTCGAGGTTATCGCATCGCCGGTAAAGATCGTCTTTTCGACCATGATCCAGGGTTCGACGGCAAACGCCGGCACGGATGTCATGGCAAGGGCGCTGGACAGCACGATGCAGGAGGTTATGGTTTTCGGAAGGCAGGCCGTTCCCCTCAGGGCGGCTTTGCTGGCGTGGTCAATCATCTTGGGAGACATTTCTGGCGCATTCCTGTTGGTGTGTATGATCGACGGCTCGACGCGCACGACATCGGCCAACGACGGCGAGGCGCCGTCGGCGATGACCAGACTCGAGATTTTTATGGCTCTTCGGGTGCCATCTGCGCTTCGGTTCGTCGATCGCTCTGGCGGAGAGTTCAACGATGTGCTCACTAGGGCGGGCACGTGACAATCGTATGAATAATGGGAATAGTATGAAGATTTCAGGCGCCCCTCCCCGGGCATCCCGGATGACGTCCCGCATGGCTGGCTCGTCTCATTCCGGCCTTCACGCCAGGCTGCTCAACGAAATCGGTCTCAGCATCGTGCGCGGCGAATTGATTCCGGGCGATCAGCTGCCGAATGGCGACGACTGGAGCGCCTCCTATGGCGCAAGTCGCACCGGCCTGCGAGAGGTCGTCAAGGTGCTGGCGGGCAAGGGGATGGTGGAAATGCGCCCCAGGACGGGGACCAGGGTGCGCCCGCGCAAGGATTGGAATTTCCTCGACCCCGATGTGCTTTTGTGGCGTTTCGGCTCGAGAACCACGGCCGAGGAGGCGCGTTCGCTGTTCGAACTGCGCCGCGCGATCGAGCCGACGGCCGGGGCCCTGGCGGCGGAGCGCGCCAGCCCGGAGCAGATCGCTGAATTGCGGGCAATCCTGGAAGAGATGGAACGGGCCGGCGACGACGGCGAACGCTTCGCAGTACCGGATCTGGCATTCCACCAGACCATCCTGCACATGTCGGGCAACGAGCTGATCGGGTCGCTCGCCGCCTTGATCGAGACCGCGCTGGTGATCAGCTTCCGGCTTTCGGACGACAATCCGGCCGGCCAGCGCCACTCGCTCAGCCTGCACCGGCAGATTGTGGAGAACATCGAAAAGCGCGACCCGGCAGCCACCAGCAAACTTCTGATCGACCTGCTGGACGGGGCGGAAGAGGATGTGCGGCGTTCCCTCGCGGCCCGGCTTGGCAGACAGAAATAAGGCGCGTTGCGCACACTCAGCGCTGGGCGTCCCGGACCGAACCCTCTTCCCCCGACGCCGACATCGCATTCGATCCGTCCGGCGGAGTGCGGTCAATAGGGAGCCAGCCTTTATCGCGCTGTAAGAAGATTTGCGGCCGGGTCGGTCCGCGGCGGTTGCGGTCGCGCGGAAATCCGGCCAGAAGCATCGGTGGGCTGGACGATGCGCGGACAGTCCGCCACAGCTTAAAACCAGATACGGGAGACTATTCGTTGGCTCGCATCACATTGAGACAATTGCTCGATCACGCCGCCGAACACGGCTATGGCGTGCCTGCCTTCAACATGAACAACATGGAACAGGGCCTCGCCATCATGGAGGCGGCGGAAGAGACCAAGTCGCCCGTCATCCTGCAGGCGAGCCGCGGCGCGCGCGCCTATGCAAATGACGTAGTGCTGGCCAAGCTGATCGACGCGCTTGTCGAGATCCATCCCGATATCCCGGTCTGCATGCATCTCGACCACGGCAACAACGAAGCGACCTGCGTCACCGCGATCCAATACGGCTTCACCTCGGTGATGATGGACGGCTCGCTCAAGGAAGACAGCAAGACGCCCGCCGACTACGCCTACAATTCCGGCATCACGCGCCGCGTCGTCGACATGGCGCATTGG
The DNA here is from genome assembly GCF_006442395.1 of Mesorhizobium sp. B2-3-5. NCBI lineage: Bacteria > Pseudomonadati > Pseudomonadota > Alphaproteobacteria > Hyphomicrobiales > Phyllobacteriaceae > Mesorhizobium > Mesorhizobium sp. B2-3-5. The sequence goes on from NZ_VFVX01000010.1 coordinate 39,729, forward strand.
GGCGGCGTTTCGGTGGAAGGCGAGATCGGCGTGCTCGGCTCGCTGGAGAGCGGCGGCGGCGAGCAGGAAGATGGCCATGGCGTCGAGGGCGCGATCAGCCACGACCAGTTGCTGACCGATCCGGTTCAGGCCGAACAGTTCGTGCGCGACACCCATGTCGATGCGCTGGCGGTGGCCATGGGCACCAGCCATGGCGCCTACAAATTCTCCCGCAAGCCCGACGGCGCAGTGCTGGCGATGAACGTCATCGAGGAAATCCACCGCCGCCTGCCCAACATGCATCTGGTCATGCACGGCTCGTCCTCGGTGCCGGAAGACCTGCAGGAGATCATCAACAAATATGGCGGCCAGATGAAGCCGACCTGGGGCGTGCCGGTGGAAGAGATCCAGCGCGGCATCAAGCACGGCGTGCGCAAGATCAACATCGACACCGACAACCGCATGGCGCTGACCGGCGCGATCCGCAAGGTGCTGACCGAGAACCCCAGCGAGTTCGACCCGCGCAAATACCTGACGCCGGCCATGACGGCGATGAAGAAGCTCTGCAAAGAGCGTTTCGAGCAGTTCGGCACCGCCGGCAATGCGCCCAAGATCAAGCCGATCCCGCTGTCGGACATGGCCAAGCGTTACAAGTCGGGCAGCCTCGATCCGAAATTCGGCTGAGCGGCCGGCTGCTGGAGCGGTTCAGCGTTTGAAGCGCCGAACCGCTCTTTGTTTTCCACGCACTTGCCGGGATCCTACGAGGTCCGCCGTGCACGGCGCCAGGGCACTCGGTGATCTCGAGCGGTATGACCACGCCAGCGGCGTCGATCGCATTCTGCAGGATCCCCAGCCGCTTGGCGACCTCGGACTGGCCAGGCCGCCTGACGTAGTGAAGCCACGTGGCGCGTGCCGGCGGCAGTTCGGCTGGAACTTCGAGCGTCAAAAAAGGTTCTTACATCGACACTTCAGAGTCGCGGCGCGCGGCAAGGAAGGAGCACGTCATGAGCAAGGATCGCGGCAGGGAAGGCCCCGCCTTTTCCGGACAGGACGCAAGGCAGGGCGAAATCATCCTGCGCACGCGCACTCAGCGCATCATCTTCGTTGCTGGCCTGATCGGCATCGTTGTCCTGGCATTGGTGCTGGCTTTGGCCGTCCGATGACCGGCATGCCCCGTCTCGACTCGAGGGTGCGGCGCATTGCGCCATAAGGAATCGCCGGCGCCGGGCGGTGCCGAAGACCTTGCGAACAAGGGCGGAGCACGAAAACAATGTTCGAGCCGCTTTGCTGCGATATGCCGGTTCATCCGACTTGGCCCGATCTCGTCGCGCGCCTCCTGTTTGTGCTGCTGGCAGGTTTCCTCATTGGCCTGAACAGGGAAGCGCGCGGCCACACCGCCGGGCTTCGCACGACCATCCTGGTCGGCCTTGCGGCCGCGGTTGCCATGATCCAGGCCAACATGCTGCTTGATACGATGGGCAAAGGGGCGGACTCCTTCGCCCGCATGGATGTCCTGCGTTTTCCGCTTGGCGTGCTGACCGGTGTCGGCTTCATTGGCGGCGGCGCCATCCTTCGGCGCGGCGATCTTGTGACCGGCGTCACCACCGCCGCCAGCATGTGGATCATGACCGTGATCGGGCTTGCGTTTGGCGGCGGCCAGTTCGGCCTTGGCGCGATCGCAACGCTGCTGACGCTGGTAACGCTCCAGCTGTTGAAATGGGTCGACCTCAAGATTGCGCGAGACCACCATGCGATCCTGTCGGTCGCCTCGGCGAAATCCTCACCGCCCGACCTTCAGGAAATGGTACGGCCGCTTGGCTACGACGCACGTCTTTCCTCGGTGGAGCATGACTCCGTCCGCGGCCGCTTCGTGTACTCCTTCAACCTCGAATGGAAACAACCCGAGGCGGTCGAAACGTCAACGGAAATCCTGGCGGTGGTCGGCCGGCACTGCGAGATCGAGAGATTTGAGCTGATCGGCGAGAAGTCGCCCTGAATGACGGAAGCGTTGCGGTCTCACTTCCGCGCTACCAGGAACTCGATCCCATCGCTGCCATCCAGGTGAAACGCCACCGCCCTAGCGGAACGTTCCGGTACGGAGTGCAAGCGAGTGCCGCGTGACCGTGTTGCTCCGCAAGCGGACGCCCGATGCCAGTCATTCGAAGGAAACAGATCCTACTGCAAAATCCGCGCGGCAGGCGGTACGGAGTGGTTGTGCGCGATGCCGGCGTCGGCATCGCCCTCGCCGAGCGAACGGTCGAGGCCGGTCGCCACCACCGAAACCCTGAAGCGACCTTCCATGCTCTTGTCGAAGATCGCGCCGACGATGATGTCGGCGTCTTCGTAGACCTCCTCGCGGATGCGGGTGGCGGCCTCGTCGACCTCGAACAGGGTCATGTCTCTGCCGCCCGATATCGACACCAGGACGCCTTTCGCGCCCTTCATCGACATCTCGTCAAGCAGCGGATTGGCGATTGCGGCCTCGGCCGCCTTCATCGCCCGGTTGTCGCCGGATGCCTCGCCGGTTCCCATCATGGCGCGGCCCATGCCGCGCATGACCGACTTGACGTCGGCGAAGTCGAGATTGATCAGGCCTTCCTTGACGATGAGATCGGTGATGCAGCTGACGCCGGAATAGAGCACCCGGTCGGCGATGACGAAGGCATCGGCGAAGGTGGTCTTGGCATCGGCGATGCGGAACAGGTTCTGGTTCGGGATCACGATCACCGTGTCGGCGCTTTCGCGCAGCCGCTCGATGCCCTCCTCGGCCATCTGCATGCGGCGCCTGCCCTCGAAGGTGAAGGGCTTGGTGACGACGCCCACGGTCAGAATGCCGGCCTTGCGCGCCGCCTGGGCGATGATCGGCGCAGCACCGGTGCCGGTGCCGCCACCCATGCCGGCGGTGACGAAACACATATGCGTGCCGGCCAGATGATCCATGATCTCGTCGAGCGATTCCTCGGCCGCGGCGCGGCCGATCTCGGGAAGCGAGCCGGCGCCCAGGCCTTCGGTGACATGCGCGCCAAGCTGGATAAGTCGCGTCGCCTTCGACATGGTCAGCGCCTGGGCATCGGTGTTGGCGGCGATGAATTCGGTTCCCTGAAGCTGTTCGGCGATCATGTTGTTGATGGCATTGCCGCCACCGCCGCCGACGCCGATGACGGTGATCTTGGGCCTCATCTCGGAGATTTCCGGCTTCTTGAACTCGGCCATGCTGCTTCTCCTTCGCCAATTGCGCGCGCTTCACGACCCACCCGCAGACTGCCTGGAAGACATTGCGATCGAGCGGCATGACGCGAATCAGTCCGTTCGGATGGGTGCCCCAAAAAGCCAGAGAGCGGCCGGACGTGCAAGAGCACGCAAGGTCAAGATTTGTGATGAAGAGGCCAGCCGTGTGCTGCCCGCCGTCCGGCCCCTGTCGAATGCGCGCGATCCGGCCTTCGCTTCAGGACGCCCTGCGCTTGGAATAGCGGGGATAGTGACTCCCGTTTTGCCGATCGCGTCGGTAGCCAGCGCGAGGCCTTAAAACGGACTTTGCACCAATCATGGTCCGATGGGGTATACACCAGGAAACGATGCCGACGGTTTAAATCGAAAGAATAGGGGTACGAGAGAATTGTCCAGTCTGCCACCAAACAGAGCGTACGGGCCCGGATCGTCGCGTGGACTTCTACCGCTATGAAACGCCCCGTCGAGCATGGCGCCATGGCCGTTTCCGGCTACACGGTTCCCTGGCACATGGCGGCCGGAACGCCCGTCGCGCTTCATCTCTCATCGTCGCGGCCGGTGCGCGATGTGCGGATCGTGCGGCTGGACACGCCGTCGGCCGAGTTGATGGACTGGCGTGTCAAAGCGACCGGGGATGCCGCGTCGCATCGCGACTTCGATCATGGGTCCTTCCTGAAGATCATGGCGACTGAACTGGCCAAGGCCGCCGAGATCACCAGTGTTGCCTTCGAAGTCTATCTGACCCGCAATGACGGCGCCCGCGTGCTCTTCGAGAGCGGAAACCTGCGCCTTGGGCTGGAGGATGGACGACTGACGTCAGGCCATGACGGCAAGCTGTTCGAGGCCGGCGAGATCCTGCCGGCAAACACCTGGCTCACGGTCGAGATTTCGTCCGACGGCGGCGGGACGATCCTGAAGATTGGCTCCGACGACCTCTTGTCGCCTTATCGCCTGCACCGTCAACTTGATCTGCGCTGGTCTCCGTCCGGCGACGTGGTCTTCGGTACCAGCGCGGCAAACGATGTCCGAACGCTGAATGCCAAGTTTGCAGCGATTGCCCTGCAAACAGCGGTCGGACGCATCGCCTGGACGTTCCCGACCTTGCTGCCAAGCGGCCCGATCGCCTCGGCGGGCGGAGATAGCGCCCTCTTGCTGGAAGCGGTCAACCAGCCGGCATTCTGCATGACCTCGCGGCGCTGGGACGGGTCGAGCTTCGATCCCCGGCTGGTGCCGTCGCATTACGACGCGGTGCATTGTCACGACGACGATATGGGCGCGCTGCAGTGGCCGGCCTCATACCATCTGCATGTCCCGGCCGAAGCGTCGGCGGGCGTCTACGCGTTCGAGGTCGACCATGACGAAGGATCGGAGCGCATCGTCTTCTTCATCACTTCGACGGCCCGCCGGGCACCGCTGCTGTTCCTGGTGCCGACAGCCACCTATCTCGCTTACGCGGACGAATTCCTGCCGGCGCATCTCTACGAATGGCTGTGCGAGGATCGCGGCCATCGCTTCGCGATCGATAACAATCTGAAGTCGCTCTACGATTACCATAGCGACCTCAGCGGCGTGTCGATCGTTTCTTACAGAAAGCCGAAGGCGACGCTGCGCGACGACTACAATTACCCGCTGTGCGGCTGTCCGCACAACCTGCCGGTCGACCTGCATTTTCTGCGCTTCTGCCACAACAACGGCATCGCCTTCGATCTCATCACCGACCACGGCCTGCATGAGCGAGGCCTTGCGGGCCTGGAGGGCTACCGGGCCGTGATCACCGGCAGCCATCCCGAATACATGTCGGTCGAAATGGAGCATGCGCTGCGCCAATTCGCGGCGGCGGGCGGCAGCATCGCCTATCTCGGCGGCAATGGTTTTGCCGGCAAGGTGGCGTTCCGGGACGATCTGATGGAACTGCGCCGGTCGCCACTCGAGGCGGGCCGCACCTGGGATGGACCGATCGCCGAACAGTCGCTGTCGATCACCAACCAGCCGGGCGGCCATCTGCGCGCCAGTGGCCGAGGCGAATTCTCGCTGACCGGCGTCGCCATCTCGCTGATGGGGTTCGATGGCGCCCGGCCCTTCACGCGCACGCCGGAGAGCCGACAGCCTTCAGCCGCTTGGCTGTTCGACGGCGTCGCCCACGAGACCTTCGGCGACGAGGGTATCGTGCTTGGCGGCGCGGCCGGCTACGAGGTCGACGCCACCGATCCGCATCTCGGCACGTCACCCGATACGACAGTCATCGCGCGCGCCACCGGCTTCCCGAGCAGCTTCGTCCATGACCCGACGCGCTGGTACGAGGGTGGTGCGGGCGAACTCGAATCGCGCCGTTGCGCGGAGATGACGCTGCGCCACCTGCCTTCAGGCGGTTTGATCTTCTGCGCGAGTTCGGTCGCCTGGTGCGGCGCCTTGCCGACCGGCGATGCGACGAACGACGTCGGCAGGATAACCATGAATTTGCTGACGTATCTGGCGGCGGCAAAGAGCCGGCCGGATCCGGACCGGCGCACCGGGTCCGATTGATAGCGGGGCTGGAGCGAGTGCAAGGGGAAGGTCGGCTTGCCGCGCAACGAGCGAAGCATCTATCATGCGCCGGTAAATCGCTGGCTTCGGCGTATTCGCCGTCCCCGCCTTTCGGGACTATCCGCGGCTGATGTCGTCAGGTTGGATTTCAGAACGTATGAAGTAGCGCTCCCGCCCATGGCCGACAGAACACAATTCGGGTTGACCGCCGTCGAAACCGTCCCCTTGCATGAGAAGGTCTATCTGGAGCTTGTGCGGGCCCTGATGTCGGGCCAGTTCACGCCCGGGCAGAAGCTCACCTCGCGCAAGCTCGCCAAGGAACTCGGCACCAGCGACATGCCGGTGCGCAGCGCCTTCATGCGGTTGCAGGCGCTGCGGGCGCTGAGCCCGATGCCGAACGGCAGCGTCGAGGTGCCGGTGATCTCGGCCGACCGGTTCTCGCAACTGACCGCCGTGCGCACGATCCTCGAAGGTTCGGCGACCGAACTGGCGACAAAACGCATCAACGGCAACAATCTGCGGGCAATCCGGCGCCACAGCATGGACTTGACCCTGGCGGCGCGCGAAGGCGGTATCGACGATTATCTGAGGAAGAACTACGCCTTCAAATTCTCGATCTATCGCCATTGCGGCAACGAGCAGATGATCTTCCTGATCGAGACCGTCTGGATGCAGGTTGGCCCCTTCCTCAGGAATCTCGCCATGGGGTTCGAGGACGATCTCTCCTCGATCCTCGACATCGACTATCATGAGGAGGTCGTCGCGGCTATCGAGGCGCAGGACGGCGCGCGAGCCCGCGCAGCCATCGTCCGCGACATCGACGAGGGTGCCGCGCACATCCTCCAGCAGGCCAGGTTTCCGGACGCTAGAGGGTAGGATTGAAGGTCTCCCGACAGGCGCCACCTGTCGTTCTTTCGGCGAATGATCGCAAACCCTGAAGATTGGCCTACGCCGCGCGAACTTCGTTATCCCTAGGCGGAGCAGGAGCGAAGCTCCGTCGCGGAGACTCTGGGATGACGACGCGATGGAGGTTTCTGCCAATCGCCAAGGGCTGCGGTTCGGGGGGCAAGCGATCGAATGCCCCTTGGCTTTCGGCCTGCTTGCCTCTATGTTGCGATCGCAGATCGCGAAATTGGTTTTCAAATGCCTCCCGACATCCCGGCTAGTGAATTGAAAAAATAAGGAAAAGCATCCGGCGCCGACCGGACATGCTTTCCGAAAAACTCACTAGAATTTTTACCAGGGATAGCGCAGCCGGCCAGGCTTGGGCACCTTCGAAAACCAGAGGTTGGAAATTGAGCGATGCAATTGCGGACGTCCTGAGCTGGCTTGAAAGCAGGAACGACATCCAGAGCCTGAGGGCGGCGGTGTGCGATCTCAACGGCGTCATGCGGGGAAAACGCATCCCTGTGGAGCAGGCCCGCAAGGCGCTGGAAGGCAAGCTGCGCATGCCCTACTCGCTGATTGGCCTCGACATATGGGGCGAGGATATCGAAGGCAACACGCTGGTGTTCTCGACCGGCGATGCCGACGGACTTTGCCAATGGACGGGACGCGGCATCCTGCCGGTGGACTGGACAGCGCATCCGACGGCGCTGGTCCCGCTCTGGCTCGCCGACGAAAGCGGCGCGCCCTATCTCGGCGATCCCCGGCGGGCTCTGGCCCGCATCCTCGACCGCTACCAGGCGCTCGGGCTGACCCCGGTCGCGGCGACGGAGCTCGAATTCTATCTCGTCGATCCGCAATCGCAGCGGCCGGTCGGGCCGGTTTCGCCGGTCACCGGGCGCCGCCTCGATTCCGACGCGGCATTGTCGATCGACGAGATCGACGATTTCGAGTCCTTCATCCACGATGTCTACGAAGCCTGCCGCGCGCAAGGCATTCCCGTCGACACGGCGATCGCCGAAAATGGCGTCGGCCAGTTCGAGATCAACCTGAACCATGTCGCCGACGCCCTGCGGGCGGCCGACGACGCGGTGCTGTTCAAACGCACGGTGAAGGGCATTGCCCGCAAGCACGGTTTTGCCGCCTGTTTCATGGCCAAGCCCTATGGCGACCGGGCCGGCAACGGCTTCCATGTCCATTTCAGCCTGGTCGACGCCGAAGGGCGCAACGTGTTCGACGACGGCACCGACCAAGGCTCCGACATCATGCGCCACGCGGTCGGCGGGCTGCTGGCGGCGATGGCCGAGAGCACCTTGGTGTTCGCACCGCATTTCAATTCCTACCGCAGGCTTCGCCCGCGGTCCTATGCGCCGACCGCGGTCGCCTGGGGCTACGAGAACCGCATGGTCGCGATCCGCATTCCCGGCGGCCCGACCGGCGCGCGGCGCATCGAGCATCGCGTGTCGGGAGCGGACGCCAATCCCTATCTCGTGCTTGCCGCCATATTGGGCGCGGCGCTGATCGGCATCGAAAGGCAGATGTCGCCAGGCGACCCGACCGGAAGCGATGGCCAAGGCCTTCCACCGGCGAAGCTGCCGCCGGACTGGGCCTCCGCGATCGCGGCCTTCGAAAGCGGGACGCATGTGGCGGAGATCTTCCCGGCGATCCTGCGCGACTCCTTCATCGCCTGCAAACGTCAGGAACTGAACACGTTCGCCCTCAATGTCAGCGACTTCGAGATCGAGACCTATCTCGAAAGCGTCTGAGGCACTTACGGCGATCGCTCGGCCTTCAGCACCGAGACCGCCGCTTCGCTGTTGTGGACATAGTCGTTGGCGTCCGGCTGCCTCTGCAGCAGCAGGATGAACAGCAGGTCCGTCAGCGTCAGCTGCGCGTCGCGAGCGGTGATGGAGGAGGAGCGCGCACGCTCTTCATCGGCGATGGTGTAAAGGCGGATGTCGGCGACGCGGCTCAGCGGATTGTCGTCCAAGCCGGTGACGGCGATCACTGTCGTGCCGCGCTTGCGGGCAAGCTCGGCGATGCGCAAGGTTTCAATGCTGGCGCCGGAATAGGACAGCGCGAACAGCACGTCGCCCTCCCCAAGCGTCGAGACATTGGCCATCTGGATGTGGCTGTCGCTGTCATGCAGGACGTTGCGGCCGAGCTTCATCAGCTTGTAGGAGAAATCGCGCGCCACCAGCGAGGAGGCGCCGACGCCGACCAGATGGATGCGGCGCGCGCCATCCAGCAGGTCCAGCGTCCGGGAGATGATGCGTTCGCTGTTGGCGGCGACGGTCTGCTGCATCGACAGAAGCTTGCTGCCGATCAGCTTCTTCAGGATGACCGGAAAACCGTCGCCGACCTCGATGGAACCGTGGATGACGCCCGCCGGCACCTGCCAGTCCCGCGCCTTGGCCTCGCTGACGGCGAGCTTGAGCTCCTGGTAGCTGGCATAGCCGAGCTTCTGGCTGAACTTGACCACGCTCGACTGGCTGCGGCCGATCTCGGCCGCGAGGGCGGCCGTCGACAGCCGCAGCATCTGGTCGGGATTGTCGACGATGTACTGGCCGATCTCACGATCGCCAGGCGCCATGCCGTCAAGCTTCGCGTTGATCTTCTTCAGAACGGACATGGATCCTCTAGAGCGTGATGCCGAAAAGTGTGAAGCGGTTTTCAGACGACATCATGCTCCATCCTTGATTTAGTGCTCCGGTGCTCGACGTCAGAGGAATAAATTATTCCAATTCCGATTGACAGCCAAGAACGCAGAATTAATTCTCCGACCGGACCGGCGAAAGCTCGAGGTTCGGGACTGGCTCCCGAAAGCGAGCCGGACGGCCGCCCGCTTCGCCATACAAGGTATCAGCCATGGACAGACTGCGGATCGTCGGCGGACAAAGACTGCAAGGCGCGGTGACGATCTCCGGCGCCAAGAATGCCGCTTTGCCGCAGATCGCGGCCGCCCTGCTCAGCCCCTACCCGCTTGAACTGACCAACCTGCCGGAAGTGACCGACGTCGAGAACATGCTTGGCGTGGTGCGGCTTCACGGCGCCGAGGTGACGCGGTCGGCGCATGCGGCGACGATCGACACCAGTGCCGCCGTTTCCAAGGAGACGTCCTACGACACGGTGCGGAAGATGCGAGCGACGGTGCTGGTGCTGGCGCCGCTGCTTGCCCGGTTCGGCCATGCGCGGGTTTCGCTGCCGGGCGGCTGCGCGATCGGCGCGCGGCCGATCGACATGCATGTCGCCGCGCTCGCGGCACTCGGCGCCCGAATCGCCATCGAGAACGGCTTGATCGTCGCTTCAGCGCCGAACGGGCTGACCGGTACACGCATCGTCTTGAGCTCGCCATCGGTCGGGGCAACGGAAACCGCCATGATGGCCGCGACCACGGCCAAGGGCGAAACCGAGATCCTCAACGCGGCGCGCGAACCGGAAGTGGCCGATCTCGCCGCCTGCCTCAACGCGATGGGGGCACGCATCGAAGGCGCCGGCACGCACCGCATCCTGATCGCGGGCGATACAGGCTGGCATGCCGCCAGGCATGACATCATCCCGGACCGCATCGAGGCCGGCACCTATGCCATCGCCGCGGCGATCACCGGCGGGCAGTTGGAACTGACCCATGCCCGGCTCGAGCACATGGCCTCTGTCGTGCAATTGCTGGAGGCCACCGGCGTCAGCGTCTGGCCCGGCGACCGCGGCCTCATCGTGTCGCGCGAGCGGCCGCTCAAGGCCGCCGACCTCACGACGGAACCTTATCCGGGTTTTCCAACCGACCTGCAGGCGCAGTTCATGGCGCTGATGTGTTGCGCGGACGGCGCGTCGCTGCTGCGCGAAACCATCTTCGAGAACCGCTTCATGCATGTTCCGGAACTGATGCGGCTCGGCGCCAACATCAAGCTGCAGGGCACGACGGCGCTGGTGCGCGGTGGCGCGGAACTGCACGGCGCACAGGTGATGGCCACCGACCTGCGCGCTTCGGTGTCGCTGGTGCTGGCGGCACTGATCGCCGAGGGCGAGACAACCATCAACCGCGTCTATCATCTCGACCGCGGCTATGAACAACTGGACCGCAAGCTGCGCCTGTGCGGCGCCGACATCGAGCGGCTGGGCGCATGAGCGGCGGCGCGATTTATTTCCTCGGTGTCGACGGCGGCGGCACCGGCTGCCGAGCCCGCATCGAGGATGCCGAGGGCACCGTGCTGGGGCAGGGTCTGTCCGGCCCGGCGACAACCCGGCTCGGCATCGACGCGGCCTGGGCCTCCATTGCAAAGGCGTTCGGGGCGGCGATCGAGGAGACAGGATTCGGCCCGGCCGAAACCGCCCGGATCCGCGCCGGCATCGGCCTTGCCGGCATCGGCCGCAAGGGTGCGCTGGAGGCGCTGCGGGCGATCGCGCATCCGTTTGCCAGCATCGATTTCGTCAGCGACGGCGTCGGCGCCTGTCTTGGCGCGCATTCCGGTCTCGACGGCGCCATCGTCATTGCCGGCACTGGTTCGATCGGCCTCGGCTTTGTCGAAGGGCGCGACCTGCGTGCCGGCGGTTACGGATTTCCGATCTCCGACGAGGGCAGCGGTGCCGATCTTGGGCTGAAGGCCGTGCAACTGGCGTTGCGCGCGCATGACGGCCGGCACGAGCGGACGGCGCTGCTGGCGGAAGTGATGCAGCGCTTCGAGGGTGATCCGATGGAAGCCGTCGCCTGGATGGACCGCGCCTGCGCCACGGATTACGCGGCGCTGGCGCCGATGGTGATGCGCCATGCCGACCAGGGCGACCCTATCGGACGGCGCATCGTGCAAGGGGCCGCCGAGCAGATCGACACGCTGGTGCGGGTGCTGTTCGAGAAAGGCGCGCCGCGCGTGACCTTGCTGGGCGGCCTCGCCAGCCCGCTCGAACCCTGGCTCTCCCCCGATGTCCGGCGCCGCCTCAAGCCCGCGGACGGCGACGCCGTATCCGGCGCGATCATTCTTGCCAGACGGGCACTCCGCACGCGGTAGGCTTAGCAAGAGAAGGAATAAAATATTCCAAAAATTTGTTGACGGTGCGAATATCAAATTCTAAAAAGTTAACAAAAGAAAACTGAATGGCGACAGGCGGATTGATTCATCCGTGCCACTGGCACCGGCCGAAGATCCATATTCGACGCCCGCCGTGCGGCGCGATTTGAAAGCACCGAGATGACTGAACAAAGGTTGATGTCCGAGCTGGACCGGCTGGTCTCCGAAGGCCGGAACCCGAGGACTGTCGACATCGACCTGCTGCCGACCATCGACGTCCTGCGCAAGATCAATGACGAGGATAGGGTTGTCCCGGCGGCTGTCGAAAAGGTGCTGCCGGAAATCGCGGCTGCGGTCGACCGGATCGTGCTTGCCTTCCAGAAAGGCGCGCGGCTGATCTACATCGGTGCCGGCACCAGCGGGCGGCTCGGGGTTCTCGATGCTTCGGAATGCCCGCCGACCTTCCGCGTGCCGGAAGGCATGGTTGTCGGCCTCATCGCCGGTGGTTCCGACGCGCTGGTGCGGTCGATCGAGGGCGCCGAGGACGATCCGAAGATGGGCGCACAGGCGCTGCGGGAGATCGGCCTCGCACCGGACGACGTTGTTGTCGGCATCGCGGTCAGCGGACGCACGCCCTACGTCATCGGTGGGCTGAACTATGCCAGGCAAATCGGTGCAACGACGGTCGCCCTCTCCTGCAATCCGGCGTCGACCATCGCCGGCATCGCCGACATCGCCATCTCCCCGGTCGTCGGCCCCGAAGTGCTTACCGGCTCGACACGGCTGAAATCGGGGACCGCGCAGAAGCTGGTGCTCAACATGCTGACCACCGCCTCGATGATCCGCATCGGCAAGAGTTTTCAGAACCTGATGGTCGACCTCAACCCTTCCAACAAGAAACTGGTGGCCAGGGCGATCAGGATCGTCATGCAGACGACCGGCTGCACTGCGCCTCAGGCACGGCACGCTCTCGACCAGACCGGCAACGACGTCAAGCTGGCCATCCTGGTGACGATCACCGGCACGGGCGTCGAAGAGGCTCGCACCGCGCTCGGCAAGGCTGGGGGATTCCTGCGAAAAGCCATCACCGAGATGACGGCATGATGGCGCATGAGACAAGACGGCGTGAAGCCGCTTAGACTGGGCCGATACTCCAAAGCATGTGTGTCTTGGAAGCGGTCGGTGGAAACTGCAAGGCATCGAGTTCAAAACCATAATGGGAGACGAAAACAATGGTAAGGCACCTCACAAGAACATTGCTGTCGGGCTTCGCCGTGGCGGCGATGCTCGGCATCGCGACGGTTTCGGCGCAGGCGGCGACGCTGCATATGGCATGGTCGCAGGACGCCACCGGGCTTGACCCACACAAGCAGACGGCCTTTTCGTCGCTGCGGCTCCTGGAACTGATCTATGAGCCATTGGTGCGGGTCGACGCCAGCCTGCAGATCGTCCCCGCCATCGCCACGTCCTGGGAATTCTCCAAGGATGGCAAGGAACTGACCTTCAAGCTCGATCCCAAGGCGAAATTCCAGGACGGCACGACGGTCACCTCGGCCGACGTCAAGGCCTCCTTCGAGCGCATCCTCGACGAGAAGACGGGGGCGGCCGCCCGTGCGAATTTCCTGTCGATCGCCAGCATCGATACACCTGACCCGACGACCGTCGTCTTCCATTTGTCTCAGCCCGACGTACCAATCCTGACGGCGATGAGCGATGTCAATGCGGCGATTGTTCCGGCGGCTGAAATCAAGGCCGGCTCGATCGGCACCAAGGCGGTCGGCTCGGGACCCTTCAAACTCGACAAATGGGATCCCAACGCCAAGGAAGTGCTGAGCGCCAACAAGGAGTGGGCCGGCGGCGCGACCGGCGTCGACGGCATCGAGATCAGCGTGCTGCCCGACGAGGCGGCGATCCTCGCCGCCATGCGCACCAAGCAGGTCGATTTCGCGCTGCTCAATGACCCGCTTGTCGCCACGCTGGTGCCAAAGGAATCCAGCCTGCAGCTCAACCGCGTGCCGGTGCTGGCCTATCACGTCCTACAGCTCAATCCATCGCGCAAGCCGATGACCGAGCTCAAGGTGCGCCAGGCGATCTCCTGCGCCATCGACCGGCAGGAGGTGCTGGACACCGCGTCGCTCGGCGAGGGCAAGGTCACCGGACCGCTGACCATCCCGGCGCTCGCGACCGATCCGAGCCAGTTGTTCTGTTACAAGCGCGATGTCGAAAAGGCCAAGAAGCTGATGGCGGAAGCGGGTTTGGCCGATGGCTTTTCGGCGACCGTGATCGGCGCCACCGGCGAGCCGCCGACGGCTGCGGCGGAAGCCCAGGTCATACAGTCGCAACTGGCCGAAATCGGCGTCAAGCTCGACATCAAGATGATGGAGCTCAACGTCTATGTCGATGCCTGGCTGAAGGGCGATTTCGACATGGCGATCGCGCTCAACGGCGGCCGCGCTGACCCCTACACGATGTACAATCGCTATTGGACCAAGACGGGCAATCTGCAGAAAGTGGCGAACTATATCGACGACACGCTCGACAGCCTGATGCAAAAGGGCCGCGCCGAGACCGATCCGGCGAAACGCAAGGCGATCTTCGCCGAGTTCGAAAAGCACCTCGCCGAAGTGTCGCCATGGATATGGCTCTACACGTCCTACAGCTACACGGCCCAGCAGAAGAACATCTCCGGGTTCGTACCGACGCCGACGGGCACGCTGTTCAGCCTGAGCAAGGTTACCATCCAGCAGTAGCCGCCGCAGGCCCTAGAGTCGGATGATTTCAGGTCGAATCGACCTGAAATCTGAATCCGCCTCTGGAGATAGAGCATGATGTCGTCCGAAAACCGCTTCACACTTTTCGGCATCATGCTCTAGACGAGAGGACTTCTTCGCGTGAACTATCTGATGCGACGACTGGCGGCGTTTCCTCTCGTCCTGCTTGGCGTATCCATCCTGGTCTTCGTCGCGATCCGGATGGTGCCGGGCGATTCGATCACGGCGATGCTGGGTACCGAAGCCGGCCTGCTGACGCCGGCGCAGCGGGACTCGCTTGCCGCCTATTTCGGCATCGACCAGCCCTGGTTCGTCCAGTACTGGCGCTGGATCGGCGGCATCCTGCACGGCAATTTCGGCATCTCCGTCACCTATGGCAGGCCGGTCCTCGACGTCATCCTCGAGCGCTTCCCGCTGACGCTGGAGCTAGCTCTCCTGTCGATGATCATCGCGCTCGCCGTCGGCATGCCGGCCGGGATCTACGCCGCCACGCACAATGAGAAGCCTTCCGATCTCGGGGTGCGCATCGTCGCCATGATCGGCCAGTCGACGCCGAGCTTCGTGCTTGGCCTGTTGATCATCTACACGCTGTCGGCCGGCTTCGGCGTGTTGCCGGCAATGGGCGAATTCGCGCCGCTCCGGCAAGATCCCCTGCTCAATCTCAGCCAGTTGGTCCTGCCGGCAATCACCCTCGGCTTCGCCTTCGCGGCGTCAGTCACGCGCATATCGCGCTCGGCGATGCTCGACGTGTTAAGCGACGACTATGTGCGCACCGCGCGCAGCAAGGGCGCGCCGGCTCGCAGCGTCATCTGGCGGCATGCGCTCCCCAACGCGCTGATCCCGGTCGTGACGCTGAGCGGCATCGAGTTCGGCTATCTCCTGGGCGGCGCTGTCATCGTCGAGCAGATCTATGCCCTGCCCGGTCTCGGACGCATGGTGCTCGACGCGATCCTGCAGCGCGACTACGCGCTGGTGCAGGGAAGCGTGCTGTTCATCGCCTTCAACTTCATGATCGTCAATCTCTTGGTCGACCTCGCCTATGTCGCGCTCGATCCGCGCATCCGGCTGGGAGAACAGTGATGCGTATCCTGCGCGCCATCTTGGGCCATGGCAGCGGCCGCATCGGCGGCATCATCGTCGGCGTCTATCTCATGGTCGCGATCCTCGGCCTGGTGGGGCTGACGCCGCACAATCCGATCACGCAATACCGCGTCGATCGCCTGCACGCACCCAGCGCCGCCTACTGGATGGGCACCGATCTGTTCGGGCGCGATGTGGCCAGCCGCCTGATGGCGGGCATTGGACAATCCTTCACGGTCGCCTTCTTCTCGGTGGCCTTCGCGGCCCTTGCCGGAACCGTGCTCGGGCTGGCGGCCGCCTGGCTCGGCCGGCGCTGGGACGGGGTGGTGATGCGGATCATGGATGTGCTGCTCGCCTTCCCCGCGATCCTGCTGGCGCTGCTTATCGTCACCGTTGCAGGACCGGGCACATGGACCAGCGTCGTTGCCATCGGCATCGTCTACACGCCGATCTTCACCCGCGTCGTGCGCGGCCCTGCTTTGTCGCTCAAGGCCCGCGAATTCGTTGATGCCGCGCGCACCTTCGGCAGCAGTTCGAGCTATATCGTCACGCGCCACCTGCTGCTCAATCTGGTGGCGCCCTTGACGGTACAAGTGACGCTGGCGCTGGCCTGGGCGCTGCTTACCGAGGCGGGCTTGAGCTTCCTGGGTCTGGGCACACAGCCGCCCGCCGCCTCGCTCGGCTTGATGCTGAGCGACAGCCGCAATCTGATGGAAACCGCGCCCTGGCTGATGATCTTCCCGGGCCTGACGATCATGATCAGCATCCTCGGCTTCAACCTGCTTGGTGATGCCTTGCGCGATATACTCGACCCGAAGATGCGGAGGGCGCCGGCATGACCCCGCTTCTGTCTATCCGCGACCTTCGCGTCGGCTTCGGCCGCAATCCGCAGGCCAACGAGGTGGTGCGCGGCGTCAGTTTCGACCTGGCCGATGGCGAGACGCTGGCCATTGTCGGCGAAAGTGGCTCGGGCAAGTCCGTCACAGCGCTGTCGATCAACCGGCTCATCGATTTCGGCGGCGGCCGCATCACCGGCGGCTCGATGCAACTGAAGCGGGCCAACGGCACCATCTTCGACCTGATGAGCGCGACCGAGCCGCAACTGACCGGCATTCGCGGCGCCGAGATCGGCATGATCTTCCAGGAACCGATGACCTCGCTCAATCCGGTGCTGACGATCGGTTCGCAGATCGAGGAATCGTTCCGGCTGCATCGCGGCCTGACCGGCCGGCAAGCCACGGCCGCTGCCAAGGACGCGCTCGACCGCGTGCGCATTCCCGATGCCGCGCGACGGTTGAAATACACGCCCAACCAGCTGTCGGGGGGCATGCTGCAAAGGGTGATGATCGCCATTGCGCTGGCCTGCAATCCGCGCCTGCTAATCGCGGATGAGCCGACGACCGCGCTCGACGTCACCGTGCAGGCGCAGATCATGGCGCTGCTGGCCGAACTGAAGCGCGAAAGCGCCATGTCGATGATCTTCATCACCCATGATATCGGCCTGGTTGCCGGCATCGCCGACAAGGTGATGGTGATGCAGAACGGACAGGCCGTCGAACAGGGCGAGCTGAACCAGATCCTCGACAATCCGCGGCATCCCTACACGCAGCACTTGCTGCACGCCGTGCCGCATTTCGCCAACGGCCGCGCGACGCGCGCGGACGGGCAGCGCGACAAGGATGCAAGCACGGAACCGGCCTTGAAGGTCGACGGCCTCGTGGTGCGATTTCCGCTCAAAAGCAATTTCTTCAGCCGCGCCACCGGCGCGGTGCACGCCGTCGATGGTGTCGACTTCGACCTGATGCCGGGTGAGACGCTGGCGATCGTCGGCGAAAGCGGTTCGGGCAAATCCACCACAGCAAAGGCGGTTCTGGGGCTGGTGCGGTCGACGCGCGGCAGCTTTTCGGTCAGGACGCGAACGGCCTCGGCCGAGCGCAGCGCCAAGCCGGTGCAGATGGTGTTCCAGAACCCCTACGCTTCGCTCAACCCGAGACTGACCATCGAAAGCATCCTGGCCGAACCGGTGATCGCCACCGGTGGTCGTGTGGATACCGAGACGCGTGCCAGGATGGCGAGCCTGCTCGAACGCGTCGGCTTGCCGAAGAACAGCCTGCAGCGCTATCCCCACGAATTTTCCGGCGGCCAGCGGCAGAGGCTGTGCATCGCCCGTGCGCTGATGCTCAACCCGTCCGTCGTGGTTCTCGATGAAGCGGTGTCGGCGCTCGACGTCTCGGTGCAGGCCAAGGTGCTGGAGCTGCTGGTAGACCTGCAGCGCGAGTTTGGGCTCGCCTATCTGTTCATCTCGCACGACATGGCGGTGGTCGAGCGGATCGCCCACCGGATCGCCGTCATCTATGCCGGCCAGATCGTCGAGATCGGTGACGCGACCTCGGTGCTGTCGAAGCCGAAACATTCCTATACGAAGAAATTGATCGCCGCCGTTCCGACCATCGACCGACGACGCGAGCATTTTGAAATCGACACGCGCCAGGTGCCCTCGCTGGTGCGCCCGCAGGGGTTTGAGCCGGCGCCGGCGAAGTGGGAGCTGTTGGGTGGAGATCATATGGCGAGGGTGGAAACTTAGACATGTTTGCGGGACAGAGGGGGGTGCGACGGAGCGCGACCATTCAGATGGAGGTCGGCATTGAGTGACCTCGGCCAGCTCTTCGACCGCGCATTCCAACCGCTCACGGATGCAGTGGCCGGCAGGCGCATTCCCGGTGGCGTGCTTGGCATCGTCGACACAAACGGCGAACGCATCATAAAGGCGATCGGCTCCGCGCAACTCGTGCCGAAGCAGCGCCCGATGACCGTCGAAACATGGTTCGACCTCGCATCCCTGACCAAGGTCATCTTCACGACGCCACGCATCCTGGCGCTGGCGGAGGATGGTGTCATCGATCTCGATGCGCCGCTGATCTCCGTCCTGCCTGATCTGCGCCAGTACGATGCCGGAGCCTGGGAGCGGACGGTGACGTTCCGGCAGTGCCTCGGTCACCAGACGCCCTTTCCGGCCGTCGAGCCGATCTACACTTATGGGCGCGACCCCGATCTGCTGCGCGCCTTCATCCTGCAGCGCGAATGGCGGACTCGCGACCCGGTTTATTCCGATATCAATTTCATCCTGCTCGGCTTGGCTCTGGAACGGCTGTCGGGCAAAACGATCCGTGACCTGGAACCCGGTCCGGGCTTTGCCTGGTCAATAGAGCCGGACGCCGCCGCCGCGACCGAGGACTGCACCTGGCGCCATCGCGTGCTCTGCGGCGAGGTGCATGACGATAATTGCGCGGCGCTGCAAGGCGCGGGTCATGCCGGCCTGTTCGGTACGGCAGCTTCGGTGCTCGATTTCGCGCAGGGGCTGCTGATCGGCGCATCCGAACGCTCGATCGCGCTGATGCGCACCCCCATGTCCGACACCCGCACCCATGGTTGGGAATGCCCCTATGAGGGTTGGTCGGGTGGCGCATTGTGCAGCCCGGGAACGATCGGCCACACCGGCTTTACCGGCACCGGCCTGTGGATCGATTTCGATAACGGCAAGGCATGGACCTTGCTCACCAACCGGATCCATCCGACACGTCATTTCGACAGCGGAATCATTTCGCTGCGCCAGGCGGTCGGCGATCTCGTTAATGGAGCTCTTTGATGGAACCAATCTGGGCCGTCGGCCTGATGACCGGAACCGTGCTTGACGGCAACATCGACGTCGCGCTGATCAAGACCGATGGCGAGCGCATCGACGATTTCGGCACTTACCGGCTGATGCCTTATCCCCCGTCCATCCGTTCCCTGCTGGAAGAGACGCTGAAGGAGGCCCGGGCCTGGAATTTCGTCGGGCCCGAACCGGCGATCTTCCGCAGGGCCGAGGAAGCGCTGACGCGTGCCCAGTCGGCGGCGGTGAAGGAATTGGTCGAGGGCTATGGCATGACGATGGCCGATGTCGGCGTCGTCGGCTTTCACGGCCAGACGGTGCTGCATCGCGCGCCGCAGGTCGGACAGCTCGGGCAGACACGGCAGCTTGGCGATGGCGAGCTGATGCATTCCATCCTGGGTACCAAAGTCGCTTACGACTTCCGCTCGGCCGACATGCGCGCCGGCGGACAAGGCGCGCCTTTGGCCGCCGCCTATCACACCGCGCTGATGCGCAGCGCCGGCGCCAGCGGCGAGGTGGCCGTGCTCAATCTCGGTGGCGTCGCCAACATCACCTGGTGGGACGGCGCCGACAATGTCGTCGCCTTCGACACCGGCCCCGCCAACGCGCCGCTCAACGATTTCATCAAGTCGAAGGGGCTCGGCGAAATGGATCGCGACGGCGCGCTTGGCCGCGCGGGAACGGTCGATGAGGTCAGGCTCGCCAAGCTGCTGCAGCACCCCTATCTGACCAAACCCTATCCGAAATCGCTCGACCGTTTCGACTTCGGCGCCGCGATGGCCGACGGCCTGGGCGCCGAGGATGGCGCTGCCCTGCTGACCGCCTTCACCGCCGCCGCCGTCGGCAAGGCGCTCGACCTTTTGCCAAGCCGGCCGAAAAAATTGGTGGTCAGCGGTGGCGGCCGTCACAACCCGACGATGATGGCGATGCTCGCCAGCCGCGCCGGTGTCGAAGTGGTGCTGGCCGAGAAGCTCGGCTGGAGCGGCGACGCGGTGGAAGCCGAATGTTTTGCCTTCCTGGCGGTGCGCGTGCTGCGCGGCCTGCCGATCAGTTTCCCGAGCACGACCGGCGCCCCGCAGCCGATGCGCGGCGGGCGCGTAGCCGGCTGATCAGGCAGGCTGAAGTTTCTTCTGCAGGAAGATGCGGCTGCGGCCGACCGGGAAATCGGCCAGCGTCCCGAAGGGTTGATAGCCCTGGCGCTGGTAGACCCTGGAGGCATTGGGACTGAAGGTGTCGATCCAGGCATTCCGGCAGCCACGCGCCACAGCTTCCTGCTCGGCAGCATCCAGCATCCTGCCGGCCATGTGTTGGCCGCGCAGCCTTTCATCGACCCACAGCCATTGCACGTAGAGCCAGCCCCAGGCCGTGTAACCGGAGATGCCGGCAACGACCGCGCCGTCCTCGTCGCGCACGAACACGGCCAGCGCCTTCCTTTCCGACACGCCGACATCGCCGTCATTGAACGCCGTCAGGCGCTCGCCGAGAAAGGCGAGGTCTTCCGGCAAAGGGTTCGCCGTTGTTTCGAGTGTCGTGTTCATGGCTCTTTCCGGAATGCTTGGCTGGGCAGGAATGAAGCGTTACGAAGCGCAATGCCCTCGCGCAATATCTATATCCGCTCTCGGACAGATTGAGCGTCCGGATCGCCGCCATTGCGAAAATCGGCAGCGGCAATGCCGTAGCGTTTGAGCTTGTCGTAGAACGTCTTGCGCGGCACGCCGAGCGCGTCGATGGCGCCGCGCACGTCACCGCCATGGTCGCGCAGCGCATCGCGGATGAGCTGTGCCTCGTATTGACCGACCCGCTCGGGCAGTGCCGCCGAGGGTTGCGGCAACCGCGCGGGTGCTGCGCTTGCCTCGTCGTCAGGCCCGAGGCCAAGCGCGACACGGTCAGCGAAATGCGCGAGCTCCCGCACATTGCCCGGCCATGTATGCGACTGGAGATGATCGCTCACCGCCGCGTTCACCGCTGGGACGGGGCGGCCGAAGCGCTCCGCTGCCTTGCCCAGGAAATGCCCAAACAGCATCGGGATGTCGCCGCGCCGCTCGCGCAGCGGCGGGATGCGCAGCATCACCACGTTAAGACGGAAATAAAGGTCCTCGCGGAAATCGCCACGCTGGTCGGGCCGGCCGAGATCGACCTTGGTCGCCGCGACGACCCTGAGATCGAGGCGCCGGGTCTCGTTGGAGCCGAGCGGGGTGAGGCTGCGCGTCTCCAGCACCCGCAGCAGCTTGACCTGCAGGGCCGGCGGCATGGATTCGATCTCGTCGAGAAACAGCGTGCCACCGCTGGAATGCTCGATGCTGCCGATCCGCCGCCGCTGCGCGCCGGTGAACGCGCCGGCCTCATGGCCGAACAGCTCGCTTTCGATGACTGTCTCGGGCAGCGCGCCGCAATTCAGCGCCACGAAAGGCTTGACGCGCCGCCGGCCCCATCTGTGCAAGAGGTCCGCCACCACCTCCTTGCCGGTTCCGGTCTCCCCTTCCACCAGCACGTCGACATCCATGTCGGCGATCTGGCGCAAGGTCTCGCGAAGGCGCCGGATGGCGGGCGCTTCGCCGATCAGCGGCAGGCCGTCGGCGGCGAGCGCCGCGGCCTCGCGCAGCCGCCGGTTCTCCATCACCAGCCGCCGCTTCTCGCTCGCCCGCCTCAGTGCCTCGACGAGGCGATCTCCCGCATAGGGTTTTGGAATGAAATCATAGACGCCATCCTTGAGTGCGGCCACCGCAAGATCGACATCGCCATGTCCGGTGACCAGGATCACGGGTATGTCAGGGTCGATCGCCTTGATGCGGTCGAACATCTGCAACCCGTTCATCCCGGGCATGCGGATGTCGCTGACGACCACACCGTCGAAATCCCTGTCGACGACGCCGAGTGCCGCCTCGGCGGCGTCAAGGGCGACCACCGTGAAGCCGGCAAGTTCGAGCAATTGCATGGTGGCATGCAGCAGGTCGGCATCGTCTTCGACGAGCGCCACCAGCCCTGATCCCTCGGTCATTCAATCCGCCTCAAATCGATGGTGAAGGACGCGCCCGCCGCGCTGCCGGGGTCGAGCCGCAGCGTGCCGCCCAGTTCCTGGGCGATCTCCTGCGAGATCACCAGTCCGAGCCCAAGCCCCTTCTCTTTGGTGGTCTGGAACGGCATGAACAGATTGGCGGCCGCCTCCGGCCCGAGACCTGGACCGTTGTCGCGCACCGAGATCAGAACCCTGTCGTCCTGCTCGGCGAGCTCGATCTCGATGCGGGGGTCGGGTTGGTCCTTCATCGCGTCCAGTGCGTTCTGCAGCAGGTTGACCAGGATCTGCTCCAGCCGGATGCGGCTTGCCATCACCATCGGCGACGCGTTGCCACGCGGCTTGACGATGGTGACACCGGAATCGCGTATGCGGCCGGATAGCAGCGACAGTGCCCCGTCGATCGCCTCGCGCACCGGCAGCGGCGAGGCAGCGGTGCCCGGCCGGCGGGCGAAGGTGCGCAAGGTGCCGGTGATCGCGCCGATGCGCTCGGTCATCGAAACGATCGAGGTCAGATTGCCGCTCGCCGGCTCGGTCTTGCCGCTGTCGAGGAAGCGGCCGGCATTTTCGGCATAGGTGCGGATCGCGGCGACCGGCTGGTTGATCTCATGCGCGACGCTGGCGGCGATCTGACCGAGGATGGAAAGCCGGTTGGCCTGGGCGAGATCGTCACGCAGCCTGCGCACCTTGGCTTCGGCGCTCTCACGCTCGGCGATTTCGCCGGCAAGGGCCGTGTTGGAGCGCGTCAACTCGGCCGTTCGCGTGGAGACGCGGCTTTCGAGTTCAGCGTTCATACGCGCCAGCGCTTCCTGCCGCAGCCGGCGCGTGCGACGGCGGCGGGTGAGCACGTAGGCAAGCAAGCCCGTCAGAAGCAGCCCCAGCAGCGTCGTCAGGCGCGCCGTGTTGACGGCGGAGGAAAGTGCGGCGTCGGCAGGCGTCAGCAGCCAGAGGCGCCAGCCGGGAACCGCACCGGGCAGGTTCTGCACCACCTCGACGAACTGGCGCGGCTTGCCGGGGCCGTCGATCGTCGCCAGGCCGTCACCAGCGCCGCGCCGTATCGGCAACGGTTCGAAGGCGGCATCGGGCAGTTGCAGCTGCGCATGAGCAGCGGCGGCGTCTTCGGTGGAGAGCGGCGCCAGCGCATGAAACCGCCATTCGGGCTGGCTGGTGGCCAGCACGACGCCACGTTCGTCGGTGACGAAAACCAGGAACCTGCTGGACCGCCAATTGGCCTCCACGCCGTCGAGTTCGACCTTCAGCACCGCGACGCCAAGTGGCTTGCCGCCATCGTCGACGCGGCCGGCAAGGTAGAGCCCCGGCCGGCCGCTGATTGTGCCGAGGCCGTACTGGCTGGCCGCGCCCTTCGCCATCGCCTCCTGGAAATAGTGACGAAAATTGTAGTCGATGCCGACAAAGCTGGTCGGTTCGCCGGCATTGCTGGCGGCGATCGCGATGCCGGCCGTATCGATGACGTAGATGGCGGACGCCGAGGCATCGCCGGCAATG
Organism: Mesorhizobium sp. B2-3-5; assembly: GCF_006442395.1. Lineage (NCBI taxonomy): Bacteria > Pseudomonadati > Pseudomonadota > Alphaproteobacteria > Hyphomicrobiales > Phyllobacteriaceae > Mesorhizobium > Mesorhizobium sp. B2-3-5. The sequence goes on from NZ_VFVX01000010.1 coordinate 63,369, forward strand.
GCTTTCAGCTTTTCATTGAGCGCGGTCTCTTCCGTTTTTCCGGCCCGGCGCAACGCATCGCGCACCGCGTCGTCGCGCGCCAGCACCAGTGGCACCAGGCGCTGTTTTTCGATTTCGCCGGTCAGGGTTCCCGCCGCCAGCGGCATGGCGGCCAGCGCGCCGTCGCGCAGATCATTGGCCGCCTGGCCGGCGGCGATGCGTCCGGCAATGGCGATCGCGCCCGCAAGGATCGCAAGGGCAACGACGGCGACAAACCAGCGGCCATCGCGCAGCCGGGCAACCGCCTCGCGCAGCAACCCGCGGCTGGCAAATCCCACGGAGCCGCTATCGGTCCCTGCTTGCGGCGTCTGCCCTCTCCCTTTTCTCGCGGCCTTGCAGGCACTCTAATGCGAAATTCCGCCCAGGCAAATGCCGCATGTGCGGAAATCCGCACATGCGGCAGCCGAAGGACGCTGAACAACGCCCGGAACCCCGGGATTCCGGTCTTTCCGCGATCTGGCACGCCGCTTGCAAAAGTCCTGGTTAGCGGCGGGCGACCGGAACGCCGCGATGGGAGAAGTCACGCAGGGCGGTGCATTTGCTGCCCATCCGGCTAGGGAGAGTTCGATGCACATCGCAGACCAATCGGCCGCGCCTGCCGCGCAGCGCAAGCCCCTCTATGCCCAACTCTACGTGCAGGTGCTGGTGGCGATCACCGTCGGCATCCTGCTCGGCCACTACTATCCGTCGATCGGCGAGAGCATGAAGCCGCTCGGCGACGCCTTCATCAAGCTGGTCAAGATGATCATCGCCCCGGTCATCTTCCTGACGGTTGCGACCGGCATCGCCGGCATGAGCGACCTGCAGAAGGTCGGCCGCGTCGCCGGCAAGGCGATGCTCTACTTCCTCACCTTCTCGACGCTGGCGCTGATCATCGGCCTTGTCGTGGCCAATGTCGTGCAGCCGGGCGCCGGCTTCAACATCGACCCGGCGACGCTCGACGCCTCCACCGTCAACACCTACGCCGCCAAGGCGCATGACCAGTCGGTCACCGGCTTCCTGATGAACATCATTCCGGGCACGATCGTCGGCGCTTTCGCCGATGGCGATATCCTGCAGGTGCTGTTCTTCTCGGTGCTGTTCGGCATTGCGCTGGCGCTGGTCGGTGACAGGGGCGCGCCGGTACTCAATTTCCTGCAGGCGCTGATGGCGCCGATGTTCAAGCTGGTCAGCGTGCTGATGAAGGCCGCCCCCATCGGTGCTTTCGGCGCCATGGCCTTCACCATCGGCAAATACGGCATCGGCTCGGTCATCAATCTCGCCATGCTGGTCGGCACCTTCTACGCGACGTCATTCCTTTTCGTGTTCGTCGTGCTGGGCGCGGTCTGCCGCTATAACGGCTTCTCCATCCTGTCGCTCATCCGCTACATCAAGGAAGAGCTGCTGCTGGTGCTGGGCACGTCCTCGTCGGAAGCAGCCCTCCCCTCGCTGATGGAGAAGATGGAAAAGGCCGGCGCCAAGCGCTCGGTGGTCGGACTGGTCATCCCGACCGGCTATTCCTTCAACCTCGACGGCACCAACATCTACATGACGCTGGCGGCGCTGTTCATCGCGCAGGCAACGAACATCCATTTGTCCTTCGGCGACCAGATCCTGCTGCTTCTGGTGGCGATGCTGTCCTCGAAGGGCGCTGCCGGCATCACCGGCGCCGGCTTCATTACCCTTGCCGCGACGCTTTCTGTCGTCCCCTCGGTACCGGTCGCCGGCATGGCGCTGATCCTCGGCGTCGACCGTTTCATGTCGGAGTGCCGGGCGCTGACCAACTTCGTCGGCAATGCGGTGGCCACGCTGGTCGTCGCGCGCTGGGAAGGCGAGCTCGACGAGGCGAAGCTTGCGAGTGCATTGGCAGGAACAGCCGACGACAGCCTGCCGGCGGATATCGTTCCCGCCGAGTGATCGGGGCGGCAACATGGCAATGAAATGGCCGAGGCATTGCTGCCTCCGGCCATTTTTCATGCGCTGACGATGTCAGTCGGCACGGGCTTTGCCGATTGGCGCCAGCGCCTTGCCATCGGCGGCGAAGAGATGGCAATGGGACGGATCGACCTGCATCGCGATGGGACTGTGCAGCGGAGTGGTGTCGGTGCCTTCAGTCTGGATGACAAGCCTTGCCTTCTCGCCAATGTCGGCATGCAGGATAGTCAGGCCGCCAAGCCGTTCGGCCAGCACGGCCTCGCCCTTGAACTGGCCGGCGTCCGCGATACGGATATGCTCCGGCCGGATTCCAAGCAGCAGCTCGGCATTTGGCGCATTCGTTCCGGCCTCGACCGGCACGACCAGGCTTGACCCGCCCGGCAGCGCAACGGCAACGCCGTCTCCGCTCGCGGACAAAACCCGCACCGGGAGCATGTTCATCTTCGGTGAGCCGATGAAGCCGGCGACGAAGACATTCGCCGGACGGTTGTAGAGATCGAGCGGAGTGCCGACCTGCTCGATTGTCCCACCGTTTAGGACCACGATCTTGTCGGCCATGGTCATCGCCTCGGTCTGGTCGTGGGTGACGTAGACGATTGTGGCGGCGAGCCGCTCATGCAGCTGCATCAGTTCGAGGCGCATGTTGACGCGCAGGGCGGCATCCAGGTTCGACAGCGGTTCGTCGAAAAGGAAGACCTTGGGCTGGCGCACGATGGCGCGGCCGATGGCGACGCGCTGGCGCTGGCCGCCCGACAGTTCCTTCGGCCGCCGGTCCAGCAGATGCGACAGCTGCAGCACCTCGGCCGCGGCCTTGACCTTGGCATCGCGCTCCGCCACCGGCAGGCCGGCGATCTTCAGCGCGAAGCCCATGTTTTCCGCGACCGTCATATGCGGGTAGAGCGCGTAGGACTGGAACACCATGGCAAGGCCGCGCTCCGAGGGATCGACCTCGTTGATGCGCGCGCCATCGAGCATGAGCTCGCCAGCGGTGATCTTCTCCAGCCCGGCGATCATGCGCAGCAGCGTCGACTTCCCGCAGCCGGACGGGCCGACGAAGACGACGAACTCGCGGTCGCCGACATCGAGGTCGACGCCCTTGATCACCTCGGCATTGCCATAGGACTTGCGCAGGCCGCGCAGCTTGAGCTCAGCCATTGAAGTCCCTCCTCGTCTCCGGATAGGCGCTTGGACCGGCAGGCATGCGGGCAGCCAGCGCACCCAAATCATCGAACAGCACCAGGCTGGCGGCGCCGACCAGGCCGGCATGGCGGCCGAGCTGGGCCTGGACCACCGGCACGTCGCGATAGGCGCGCATTGCGCGCTGGCGGATGGTAGCCTCGATCACGGGATGCATGAGGTCGAGACCATTGGCGATGCCGCCGCCGACGACCAGCACGTCGGGCGAATAGAGATGCAGGAGGTTGGTGAAGCCGACGCCCAGCCAGCGCGCCTCCTCCTCGAGCAGGGCCAGAGCGAGGTCGTCCTGCAGGCGCGCTGCCTCGACCACGTGGCGGCCGGTGACTTCGGCATTGGCCGAGAGACGGCGCAAAATCGATCCGTCGAAGGCCGATGTGGCGGCATTGGCACGGCGGCCAAGCGCGGTGCCGGAGGCGATGGCCTCGAAGCAGCCGACAACGCCGCACACGCAGCGTTCCCCTTCATTGGTGATGGTCATATGGCCGATCTCGGCGGCCAACCCGCGGCGGCCATGCAGGATGCGCCCGTCGGCGACGACACCGCCGCCGATGCCGGTCGATACGGTGACGAAGACCAGCGAGTGCGCGCCATGGCCGGCGCCGAAGCGCCATTCGCCAAGTGCCGCCGCGTTGGCGTCGTTCTCCAGCCGCACCGGCAGGCCGAGCCGCCGCTCGAGGATGTCGGCCAGCGGCACGTCCTGCCAGCCGGCGAGCGTCGGCGGTCCGACCGCGATGCCGGCCAGCGGATCGAGCGGCCCCGGCGCGCCGACGCCGACGCCGACAATGGCGAGGCCCGGCGCCTCGGCATGAACGGTCGCGGCCAGCGCCTCGATCTGGCCGATCACCACGTCGGGGCCGGCCTGTGCCTGCGTCGGCACCACCGCGAAGGCCAGGATCTTGCCGTCACGGTCGACCAGAGCGGCACGAAGTTCGGTGCCGCCAAGATCGATCGCGAGAGCGGCTTCGGTGCTCATGCCGCGACCTTCAGGCCATGCAGCCAGCCGATGCGGCCGGCCAGATCCTTGTCGCCGAAGGCGAGCGAACCCAGGACCACGGTCTCGGCGCCGGCGGCACGCAGCAAGGGCACGGTCTCGTGGCGGATGCCGCCATCCGCCGCCAGAACCACATCCCGTTCGCGTCCAGCTTTCCTCAAGATGGTGCGAGCCGCGCCCAGCCTGTGGCAGGCCTTGTCCGACAGGCTCTGGCCCTTGACGCCGATGGCGGTTCCGAGAAGCGTGACGAAGGCGACCTCGGAGACGAAAGGCGTCACCGCCTCGACCGGCGTCTCCAGCCTCAGCACGACGCCGGCCTCGGCACCGAGTTTACGTGCCAGCCGCACGGCGCGCAGGCCCGCCTCGCCATTTTCGGCATGGACACTGATCATGTCGGCGCCGGCCTCGATGAACTGGCGCGTCTGTGCTTCGACGATATCAGCATCGACCATCAGATGGACGTGGATGGGCTTGGCCGTCAGCGCCGCGATGCGGGCAACGAGATCGGGAAAGAACAGGAAGGACGGCGCGAAATGGCCGTCCGCGACATCGATATGATGCAGATCGACATAGGGCTCGATGCGCCTGATGTCGCTCTCGAAATTGGCGAGATTGGCCGACCAGAGCGAGAACTCGGCGATCAGGCGATCGCGCGGCAATGCGGCGATGGCGGCCGGGCCTGAAAGAGGTTTCGAGGTCATGACTGGTCCTGGTTGTTGAAATTTCGGTCGAGAAAGCCGCCGATCGCGGCCCGGATTTCGGCGAAATGGCGATCCTTGTCGGTGGCCTTCGGCGTCACTTCGGCAAAGGCAGCATCGGGGATGGTCCCGGCGAGCTCGCGGGCGACCGCCAGGGGATGGACCAGATCGATGCCACTGCCGATGACCAGCGTGGGTATTGCCAGGCCGGCGGCTTCGGCCCGCACTACGCCAGGTTCGTCATTCGCGACTGCCTGCATCACCTCGGCGAAGACGGCCGCGTTTTCACGGGCGAAGAAGCCGAGCAGCGAGGCCAGATTGTCCGGTGCTCCGCTGCGGAAGCGGGCTGCCGTTTCGGAAGAGGCGAAGGCTTCCCGCGCATCGTCCAACGGGCGGCTGCGGATGAGTTCCGCCACTTCGACGTAAGGACGCATGTTTGGCGGCGCCGCGTCGAAAACCCAGGCGGGGCGCACGAGCACCAGGCCAAGCACGCGGTCCGGATGGCGGGCGGCGAGCCGCAGCGCGATCGCCGCGCCCATCGAAATGCCGCCTGCAACGAAACGATCGAGCCCTGCGGCATCTGCGGCGGCCTGCACATCGTCGGTGAACATCGCGATCGAAAAAGGACGCTTGCTGCCGGCTCTGGAACCACCCTGCGCGCGGCATTCGACAGTCAGCCGACGGCGCGACACGTGGTCGGGGAAATTCTGCGCCACCTGGGCGGCATCACCGCCGAGACCATGCTGGAAGACGACGGGAAGCCTGCCCTGCTCCGTGTCGAAGACACGAAGTGCGGCATCGTCGCGAAGCATGGTCGTCGGCGCGGCACTCATCGGAACAGTTCCCGCAGGAAGGCGGCGACGCCGGGAGCCTCGTCGGCCGACAGTCCATGGGTGACGAGTGCGCCCTCGAAACCCACGTCCTTCAACCGCGCGACGAAATCGGGGAAGTCGACGATGCCTTGCCCTGCCGTGGCGAAGCGGCCGTCACCATGCCGGTCCTTGGCGTGCGCCATGGCGATGTGGCCGGCGGCTTCCTCGATCGCGGCGGCGACGATGGCGCGCGCCTCGTCCGACGTCGCATGTTCGAACAGGTTCGCCGGATCGAGCACGATCTTCAGACGCCTCGAACCCATGTCGGCGATCAGGCGCGTCGCCTCCCCGGCCGAGGTGACAATGTTGGCCTGCTCGGGCTCGATACCGAGATCGACGCCGGCGGCTTCCGCCAGCGCCAGTGCCTTCGCCATCTCGGTGGCCATGTCCGACCATGCAGCCGGCGTCGTATTGTCGGGATGAAACGCCCATTGGTCGGCGGCATTACGCGAGCCGGTGCAAAGCGTCACCAGCGGGATGCCGAGGGTCGCTGCCGTCTCGATGACAACAGCGAGGCGACGAAGACCGTCGTCGCGCACGGACTTGTCGGGATGCGCCATGTTGTAGGTGCCCGACAGCGCTGCCAGCGAGACGCCTGACGATCGCGCAGCAGAACCAATGGCCGCGACGGCATCGGCCAGCACCGCATCGGGCATAGACGGCAAGCCGGTGCAAGCGAGATTGAACTGCGTCGTCTCGTATCCGGCCTGCCTCACCGCGGCCAGCACAGCGGCCGGGTCGGTGCCCGAGAAAGTCTTGGCGAAGATGCCGAGGCGCATCAGACCGCACCCGAAACCGAGGCGAATTCAACCCGCTCGCCGGTCTCGACAGAACGGGCAATCGCCACCATGGCGCGGATCGACGCGATGCCGTCCTCGACATTGGCGCCGCGCATCGGCGCGCCGATGAGCACCGTATCGGCAAGGCCTTCCAACTGGCGGCGGAAGAAATGGCCGTCGGCGCCAAGCGGTTTGCGCGAGGTCGCATCCTTCTCATGGAAGATATCGACCTCGCTGGCGCGGAAGTACCAAGGGTTGAACGTCTTGGCGATCACCGAGCCGTTCTCGCCATAGAGCTGGAAGCCTTCGTGCCAGTCCATGCGCACGGCGACGGTAAGATCGAGATGGCCGAGCGCGCCGCTGGCGAATTCGGTCTCGACAAACCAGCAGTAAGCGCCGAAGCGCTCGTTGAGCCGGGCGCGCACGGCGGTGATCTCGCCGCAGAGGAAGCGCGCCGTGTCGACGAGATGCGAGCCGTGCGCCAGCATGAAATATTGCCTGAGATCAGCCTTGGGGTTGCCCGCCGGCTTGCGCGCCAGCTTGCTGGTCACTGGCAGCGGCTGCACGGCATCGGTGTTGGTGTAGCGATGGGTGGAATCGCAGTACCAGGCCTTCAGCGCCAGCACCTCTCCCATCTCATCGCGAACGAAGTCGCGCGCCGCCTCCAGCGCCGGGTCGAAGCGCTTCATGTGGCCGACCTGCAGCACCTTGCCCGAACGCTTCACCGCAGCCGCCAGAGCCTCGCCTTCCTCCACCGAGGTGCCTATCGGCTTTTCGCACAGAACATGCTTGCCGGCGTCGAGCGCCTTGATCGACATCGGCACGTGATAAGCATCCGAGGTCGCGACGATCACCGCCTCCAACTCGGGATCGGCGAGCATGGCGTCGTAGTCGGAATACATCTTCCGCGGCTCGTAGGTGGCGCCCATGCGGGCGAGCAGATCGGGCGCCGCGTCGCAGATGGCGTAAAGGTCGGCATTCCCAGCCTTCACGCAGGATTCCAGGTGCGCGAACTGCGCGATGGGACCGCAGCCGAGCACGCCGACCCTGAGCCGTCTGTCTTGTTTCCTGATCATCGTTTCGTTCTTCAGGCGCCGTAGCTGCGCATTGTCTGGCGGTTGGTCTTGACCGCGCCGGCGGGATCGGCGGCGGCCGCGTCGGATTCCTCTTCCAGCACCAGCCAGCCATCGAAGCGTGGCGCGGTGCCGGCGATCTCGATGACTTCAGGCGTATTGCACACACCCTCGCCCAGCATCGCCCAGGTGCCGTTGGCGTCGACGTCCTTCAGATGGATGTAGCGGATGCGGTCGCGATAGGTGCGCAGCGTATCGGCCATGTCCTTGTGGCCGCGCAGAATGTGGCCGGTATCCGGCACCCAGCCGACCAGATCGGGGTCGAGCAAGGCAAAGATCCTGTCGTAGTCGGCGCGGTCGAACAGCAGCGTGTTGTGGTGCGAGCTCGGATGCACCGCGACCTCGACACCGGCCTTGCGGCCGAGCTCGCCGGCCCTGTTGTAAACCTCCGCGGCGATCGCGAACTTGTCGTCGCGTGGCCCGTCGGAAACGACGGTCGCCGACCCCATCGAGACCAGCGCGCCGGAGAAGGCGGCGGCGAAGTCGATCCAGCGCTTGGCGGCGTCGAGGTCGGCGCCGATCTGATCCTCGAGCGTGAAGCCGCTCTTCGAACCGAAGGCGAAGGAGACGAGCGTCAGGCCGGACGATTTCAGCGCGGCGGCGAACTCCAACGGCCGGTCGGCGTAGCGGCCGATCATGGTGTCGGTGATCTCGATGCCGGCATAACCGCCATCGGCGATCGCCTTCAACAGATCATCGGGACCGCCGGTCCAGGCCTTGCCAAGCATTTCCCAGGTGAAGGTCTGGCAGCCGACCTTGAGCTTCGTCTTCGTCATGTCGTTCATTCCTTGACGCCGCCCTGGGTCAAGCCTTCGATGATGTGGCGCTGGAAGAACAGCACCAGAAGGATCAGGGGCACCGTCACCACGGCGGAGGCCGCGGCGATATCGCCCCAGGGGACGTAATAGAGGTTGGTGAAGTTGGCGATGCCGACCGGTATCGTCTGCCGGTCGATGTTGGAGGTGAAGGCGAGCGCGAACAAGAATTCATTCCACGCGGTGATGAAGGCAAGCAGGCCGGTGGTCACCAGGCTCGGCAGCGACATCGGCAGGATGACGCGCCAGAGCAGGCCGGGGACGCTGACGCCGTCCATGCGCGCGGCCTCGTCGATCTCGCGCGGCAGCGTCTCGAAATAGCCGAACAGCACCCAGGTGACGAGCGGCAGGCCAAGTGCCAGATAGGTGATGATCAGCGCCGTGTAGGTATCGAGCAGGCCGAGATTGGTGGCGACGAGATAGAGCGGCCCGACCAGCGCGATCTGCGGGAACATCGACACAGACAGGATGACCATCAGGATGCCGAAGCGGCCCTTGATGTTGAGCCGCGACAGCGCGAAGGCGGCCAGCGAGCCGACGAACAGGCACAGGAACGTCGTCGCCAGCGAAACCACCAGCGAGTTCCACACATAGCGGTGAAGCTGCTTCTCGACGAAAGCGTTGTAATAGTGTTCCAGCGTGAAGGGATGCGGGATCAGCGACGGCGAGCCCGATGTCAGCATCTTGTCGAGCTGGAACGAGGTCGAGAACTGCCAGATGAACGGGCCGCCCGACCAGACCAGGATCAGCAGGGCGCCGGCATAGATCACGAAGCTCTGCAGCGGCGAGCGCGTCTCGTTCATTGCGCCCTCCTGATCTGGCGGACGAGATAGACGACGAAGACCAGCGCGATGAGGCCCTCGGTGATGAACATCGCCGTCGACACGGCCGAGCCGTAGCCAAACTGCAGCGTCGAGAACAGCACCTTGTAGGACAGCGTCGACAGCGTCTCGGTCGAATCGGCCGGGCCGCCGCCGGTCAGCACATAGACGAGGTCGAAGACGCGGAAGGCGTCGAGCGCGCGGAACAGTCCGGCGATCAGCAAGGTCGGCATCAAGAGCGGCAGGCGGATATGCCAGAACGTGATCCAGCCCTTGGCGCCGTCCATGCGCGCCGCCTCGATCAGCGAATTGGGCACGGTCTGCAGGCCGGTCAGCAACAGCAGGGCCATGAACGGCGTCGTCTTCCAGACGTCGGCGATGATGATGGTGATCATCGCCGTGTCGGGCGAGCCATACCAGTTCACGTTCTGGTCAATCAGGCCGGCATGCAGGAGGATGTAGTTGATGATGCCGTTCTGGCCATCGAACAGCCAGCCGAACATCTTCGAGGTAACAACGGTGGGCATTGCCCAGGGAACCAGCATGGCCGCGCGGACGAGCCCGCGCCCCTTGAACGCCTCGCACAGGATGAGCGCCATGCCGAATCCGATCACCGTCTCCAGCACAGTCGAGGCGGCAGTGAACCACATCGTATGCCACCAGGCGTTCCAGAACTGCGGGTCCCCCCAGAGCTGCACATAGTTGGAAAGGCCGGTGAAATCCTGATCCTGCGTGATCAGCGAGGTGTTGGTGAGCGAAAGATAGAGCCCGTTGACGATCGGGTAAAAGGAAACCGACGCCAGCGACACGAAGGCCGGCGTCAGCAGGATGAGGCCCCAGAAGGCGCCGGGAAGCGCCCTGCCGAGCCGCCGCGGCCGGCGAACACTGGAAACAGTGGCGGCCGCGGTCATTGTCAGGCGACGATCTTGTTGATCTGGTCGGCGAGCGCGTCCATCTCGGCCTGCACCTTGCCTGAAACCAGCGCCTTGGAGATGCCGGACTGCAGGGCCAGCGTCACCTTGGCGTATTGCGGCGTGATCGGCCGCGCCGTGGCGCCGGTGAATACTTTCTCCAGGCTCGCCATGAAAGGCTGTTCCTTCTTGATCTGCTCGTCCTGGAACAGCGCCGGTCGCGTCGGCGCGAGCCCGAAGTTGAGCGCGATGCGGTGCTGCGTCTCGGTCGACGACAACCAGGTCAAGAGCTCGATCGCGGCTTCGCGCTGCTTGGAGTTGGCATTGACGCCGAGCTGGTAGCCGCCGAGGCAGGCCGAGCTCTTGCCACCGGGGAATGACGGCAGCGGCGCGACGCCAACCTTGTCGACCACCTGTGAGGTCTTGGCGTCCTGCGCGATCGGCCAGACATAGGACCAGTTGCGCATGAACATCGCCTTGCCCGAGGTGAAGGGCTGGCGCGATGGTTCCTCGTCCCAGGACAGCACGTCCTGCGGGCTGATCTTGGTGGTTGCGATGGTGTCGTGCAGGAACTGGATCGCCTCGACCGCGCCTTTCTGGTTGATCAGCGACGACTTGCCGTCGGGAGCTAGGATGGCGCCATTGTTGGAGGTGACGATCTCGACCGCGTCGCAGACCAGAACCTCGGCCTGCTTGCCCTGCCAGAGATAGCCGAAATCGATGTCACCAGCCTTCTGGGCGGCGGCGGCGATTGTCGCCATGTCGGCCCAGGTTTCCGGCACCTTGCCGCCATGCTTTTCCAGCACGTCCTTGCGGTAGTAGAACATGCCCGAATCCATGAACCAGGGAAGGGCCGTGAGCTTGCCGCCATAGGTACAGGCATTGAGGGTTCCGTTGAAGTAGGCACTGCGCTTGTCGGCCGGGAAATACTCGTCCAGCGGCAGCGCCCAGCCGGCGGCGGCGAAGCCGGCGATCCAGATCACGTCCTGGCTGAACACGTCGGGCGTGCCGTTGCGGCGGGCCAGCTGCTGCACCAGACCCTGGTAGACCTCGGTCGAGGAGCTCGGCGGCGGCAGCGCTATGTTCTTGACCAGGATGCGGTCCTGCGATTCGTTGAAGGCCTTGATCAGGTCGCCGAAGGTCTCCTTGCCGAAGAAAGCCGCACTCGCGAAGCTGATTTCGGCACGCGACTGGGCGCGAGCACGGCCGAGGCCAAGGGACGTCCCTGCCCCGAATGCCGCCGCGCCAAGCAGGCCGGCGGAACCGATGAGAAACTGGCGGCGATCGGCGATCGTCACGTGACCTACAGGCTTAGTACCGGCGGTCGGCCGTTTTTTCATGTCTGTCATCTTCTCCTCCTAAGGCTGGCAGCCTCCCGATGTTGCGCCAGCGTTTTCGCATGGTGTATAAAAATTTTACGCGCGTCAATATTTAAAATACTGTATAGCGCTTTTCCGAAACTGATCCATTGCCCGCGCAACGGATCCCGCAGACCGTGACCAAACCGGGAGGACGATCGAACATGCAGGGGAAATCAAAGGACAAGCTTGGAATCGGCGTCATCGGATGTGGCAACATCTCGATGACTTACCTCCGCAATGCCGCGCTCTTCGGTGGCATCGAGCTGCGGGCCTGCGCCGATATCTCCGCCGAGATGGCGGCGTTGCGGGCCAAGGAATATGGCATCCAGGCACTCGGCGTCGATGCGCTGCTGGCCGACCCCGAGATCGATCTTGTCCTCAACCTGACCATTCCGGCGGCACATTTCGACATTTCGTTCTCGGCACTTTCGGCCGGCAAGCACGTCTTCACCGAAAAGCCGCTGGCGACCTCGGCCAGCGACGGACGCCGGCTGGTGGCGGAGGCGGCCAGGCGCGGCCTGCTGCTCGGCTCGGCTCCCGACACCTTCCTCGGCGCCGCCGGGCGCCGGGCGCGGCGCCTGATGGATGAAGGCGCCATCGGCCGTCCCGTCACCGGCACCGCCTTCATGATGGGGCGCGGTATGGAGCACTGGCACCCCAACCCGCAATTCTACTATCAGCCGGGCGGCGGCCCGGTCTTCGACATGGGCCCGTATTATCTGACCATGCTGGTCAATTTGCTCGGCCCTGTCGCGCGCGTCATGGCGATGGCGACTCGGGGCCAGGAGGAAAGACTGATCACCGCCGAGGGACCGTTCAGGAACACCTCGTTCAAGGTCGGCACGCCGACCAATGTGCTGTCGCTGCTCGAGTTCCGCTCCGGCGTGTCAGTAACCTTCGGCGCTTCATGGGATGTCTTCAGGCATTCGAACCATCCGATCGAGTTGCATGGCACCGAGGGCTCGCTGCGACTGCCCGATCCCGATACGTTCGGCGGCACGGTGTCGCTGTCGGAACGCGGTGCGGACTGGAAGGATTTCGCCAGCGAGGGCGAACTCTACGGCGCCCGCAACTGGCCTTATGCCGCGCCCGACCGCGCCAACTATCGCATGCTTGGCGTTGCCGATCTGGTGCGCTCGCTGCGGACAGGTGTCACACCCCGCGCTTCCGGCAATCTGGCACTGCACGTGCTGGAGATCATGGAAGCGATCCTGCGTTCGGGCGAAACGAAAAACTCGGTCGCCATTGCCGGCTACTTCGTCCAGCCAGCGTTGCTGACCGAGGACGAAGCAAGCAGCCTGCTCGCCCAGTGACGGCGGAGATGGCGATGGTGCTCGACCCCGATGCTTTGCGTGCCCTCGAAATCGGTAATGCTGCCGGCGGCGAGCCGTTCGAGAGCGGCAGCGTGGCGGCGGCACGGGCCGCCTACAACGCTTCGTTTCCGACGCAGCAAGGCGAGCACGAACCGGTCGCGGCGACCGCGCAACGGCAGATCGACGGGCCGAACGGCCCGGTCACCATCCGCATCCATCGCGGCATAGGCGCGCCGCGGACCGGCGCGCACGCCGTGCTCTATCTGCACGGCGGCGGCTGGGTCATCGGCAATCTCGATTCGCATGACGAGATCTGCCGCTGGCTGGCCAATCTGGGCAACGCTGTCATCGTCTGCCCAGATTATCGGCTGGCGCCAGAACACAAATTCCCGGCAGGGCTCGAGGATTGCGCGGCAGCGCTCCGCTTCATGGCGGAAAACGCCGGAAAGCTCGGCATCGACCCGGCCCGCATCGCCGTTGCCGGCGACAGCGCCGGCGGCAACCTTGCCGCCGTTCTTGCGTTGCTCGCCCGGGACGGGCTGGCGCCGCCGCTTGCCGCTCAGATCCTGATCTATCCCAACACCGATGCACGCCAGACGGCGGACAGCTATCGGCGCTTCCGTGACGGCTTCGGACTTACCGCCGCCACCATGGCCTGGTTCCGCGACCACTATGTGCGAACGCCTGACGACATCACGGACTGGCGCGTCTCGCCGCTGCTGGCCTCGAGCCTTGCCGGCGCGGCACCGGCATTTGTCATGATCGCCGGCCATGACATCCTTGCCGACGAAGGCACGGCCTATGCCGAGCGCCTGCGCGCCGACGGCGTGCCAACGGTGCTGCGGCACTGGCCCGGCCAAATCCACGGCTTCGTCTCGATGGGCCGCAATATACTGGGCGCACGGCAAGCGGTGAGCGAGGCGGCGGCCTGGCTCCAGCTCCAGACGCGCGTTCAGGCCGACTGACGCATCACCAAGGTCGCGCCTAGCTTGACGTTGCGTGCCAGATCCTGTCCGGGGGAATCGGTCTCACCCAGCAAGGCCAGCAGGATCTCGACGCTGCGTCCGGCCATGGCGGCGAAATCCTGCGCCATGGTGGTCAGCGCCGGGCAGGTGTAGCGGCTCAGCGGATGATCGTCGTGGGCAGCGACACGGAAGTCGCAATCGGGGCGCCGGCCGATCTTCAGGCCGCGCGAGAAGGCGGCCGACATGACACCGAAGGCGAGACGGTCATTGGCGCACAGCAGCGTGCGGGCCGGCAGGCCGCCCTTGTCGAGCGTCCTGTCCATCCATTCATGGCCGATGCGCTCGAAGTCCCAGCTGTAGTCGCCCGCCGCCTTGAGAACGACGGGCTCCAGGCCGGCGGTCTGCATCGTCTCGATATAGCTCTGTAGGCGTTCGTCCGAATTGTGGTTGACGTGCGGAATGTCGACATAGGCCGGCGGCTCGCCGGACCGGCAGAGATAGTCGACGATGGTCGACGTGCTCTGGTGATTGTCGTTGCCGACGAAAGGCGTGTCACCTTCGATGTAGGTGTCGAAATAGACGATCGGAATGTTCTCGCTCATCCGCTCGAAGACGCCGGGTTCGGAGACCAACCCCAATGGTGCGACGATGGCGCCGGCGACCTTCAGCGACATCAGCGTCCTGACCGATTCCGCCTCCAGTTTCGGCGAACCGTGCGAGGAGATGACGATCGGCCAGAAGCCTTCATCGCGGCAGCGCAGTTCGATACGGCTGACCATCTCGGCATAGAACGGATCGGTGATGGCAGGCACGACGATGCCGACATTGCGGGTGCGCTTGCGGTTGAGATTGCGCGCGAAAACATTCGGCTGATAATCCGATGAACGCAGTGCCGCCTCGATGCGCGCCCGCGTCGCCGCCTTCACGCTCGCCGGATCGTCGAAGTATTTCGACAGGGTCGGCCGTGACACGCCGGACGCCCTGGCGAAGTCGTCCATCGTGCGGTGCGTCTTCTCCGCCATCGATATTTCCAGCCCCTATGTCTTCGCCCGCCAGCCGCCTCAAGTCCGGCCAGAATCAGTCTTGCGGCCGTAGCCGACGGGCAGCAATGCTTGACCGAGCTTATTCAGTCAAATTTTCACGCTTCCCGATACAATGGGAAATCATTTCGCGCGTCAAATTATTTATTGACGCTCTAAAAATTGCAACTTAGGTTTTGAGGCCGCACGACATGGAAAAGGCGCCCGGCAACCGGGCGCCGACCATCCGGCAAATGGTGAGGACATGAAGAAACTGGTTTGCGCCGGCGAGATCCTGGTCGAGATCATGGCCGAGCGGATCGGCCAGAGTTTCCTTGCTCCCGGCCTGCTGGTGGGTCCGTTTCCATCCGGTGCGCCGGCGATCTTCATCGACCAGGCGGCGCGGCTCGGCCAGCCGGCGGGCCTTATCGCGGCCGTTGGCGATGACGACTTCGGCCATTTGAACATCGAGCGCCTGCGCACGGACGGGGCTGATGTCTCGGCCATCAAGGTCCACCGAGGTGCCGCGACAGGCACGGCCTTCGTCACCTATGAGGCGGACGGCAGCCGGCACTTCGTCTACAACATCAAGCAGAGCGCCGCCGGCCTGATCGAGATCGGCTCCGAGGCGCGCGCGCTGCTGGCGGGCGCCGATCATTTCCACGTCATGGGCACCTCACTGTTTTCGCCCGAGGTGATCGAGGTGGCGCATACCGGGATCGAGACAGTCAAGGCGCGTGGCGGCACGGTCTCCTTCGACCCCAACATCCGCAAGGAAATGCTCGATCTGCCGGGCATGCGCGACGCCTTGCACTTCGTGCTCTCGAAGACCGATGTTTTCCTGCCGAGCGGTCCGGAACTGTTCATCTTCGCCAAGGCAGCCGATGAAGAAAGTGCCGCGCGCGAAATGCTGGATCGCGGCATCTCCACCGTCGTCGTCAAGAAGGGCGCGCAAGGCGCTGTCCACTACGACAAGGCCGGACGCACCGCATCGCCCGGCTTTGCCGTCGAGGAAGTCGATCCAACCGGCGCCGGCGACTGTTTTGCGGCGGCCTTCGTCTCCCTTTGGCTGCGCGAGGCGGCACCCGAGACAGCGCTGCGCATCGCCAATGGCTGCGGCGCGCTGGCGGTAACGAAGAAGGGGCCAATGGAGGGCATCGCTTCGCTCGCCGCTGTCGAAGAATTCCTCAAGACCGCCAGGACCGGGGCGCCGGCATGAGCCAGGCGACGGACAGGCTGGCGGCCATCGCGGCCCGTCGCGCGGCGGGCGAACGCGGCGGCATCGCCTCGATCTGCTCGGCCCATCCGCTGGTCATCGAGGCAGCACTTCGCCACGGCAAGGCGCGCGGCACTGACGTGCTGATCGAGGCCACCTGCAACCAGGTGAACCATGAAGGCGGCTACACCGGCATGACGCCCGCCGATTTCCGCCGCTTCGTCGAGACGATCGCCGGCAAGGTGGCCTTTCCCCTGGACAGGCTTGTGCTCGGCGGCGACCATCTCGGCCCCAATCCCTGGAAGCATCTGCCGGCGCCCGAGGCAATGGCGAAGGCTTCGCGCATGGTCGATGCCTATGCCGAAGCCGGCTTCACCAAGATCCATCTCGATGCCAGCATGGGCTGCGCCGGCGAAGGCGCGGCACCACCTGACGCAACCATTGCCGCGCGCGCCGCCGAACTGGCCGAGGTCGCCGAGGCCGCGACTGGAAGAACCGGCGGGACCAGGCCTGTCTACGTCATCGGCACGGAGGTGCCGGTGCCGGGTGGCGCCCTGGAAGCGATGGACCATTTGGCGGTGACGACGCCGCCGGCGGCACGCGAGACGGTGCGTATCCACAGCGAAGCCTTCAGCAGGCACGGCCTCGACCAGGCCTTCTCGCGCGCGATCGGGGTTGTCGTGCAGCCAGGCGTCGAATTCGGCAATGCCGAGGTGATCGCCTACCGGCCGGAAGCCGCCAAGGCGCTGGCCAGCACTTTGCAGGGCCTGCCGCAATTCGTCTTCGAGGCGCATTCGACCGACTACCAGCCGGCCGCGGCGTTGAGCGCGCTGGTCAACGATGGCTTTGCCATCCTCAAGGTCGGGCCGTGGCTGACCTTCGCGCTACGCGAGGCGCTCTATGGCTTGAGCCACATCGCCGACATTCTGGTTCCGGACCCGGCGCGCGAAACCCTGCCGGCGGCGATGGAGCGCGTCATGCTGGCTTCGCCGGGCAACTGGAAGAATTATTATCATGGCTCGGAGGCCGAGCAGCGGATCGAACGCCATTTCTCCTACAGCGACCGTATCCGCTACTACTGGCCGGCGCCGGAGGCCCAGCAGGCCACGGAGGCATTGATGCAGGCGCTTGGCGACCGCGACATCCCCCTACCTCTCATCAGCCAGTATCTCAGCCGTCTCGACGGCGCGGTGGCGAACGGATCCGTCGCGCCAACAGCCCGGGATTTGCTGATCGCCAGCGTGACGGAAGTCCTCGACATCTACGCCGGCGCAACCAGCTGATCCGCAGTTACGGTCTCGGCACGATGACCAGCGCCCCCGTGGTGCGGCGGGCTTCCAGATCGCGGCCGGCACGCTGATCCCGCTCTACCGCCTGGTGGGCTCGATCGGGCTGAACGCCAGCCTTGCCGGCATCATCGTTCCCAACCTCGCCAATGCCTTCGGCATCTTCCTGATGCGCCAGTTCATATCAGGCGTGCCGGACGATCTGATCGACGCCGCGCGCATGGACGGCGCGTCGGAACTGCTGATCCTCTACAAGATCGTAGCGCCCAGCGTCGCGCCGGCGATCGCCGCACTTGCGCTGTTTGCCTTCGTCTATCACTGGAACAGCTATCTGTGGCCGCTGACCGTGCTGCAGGGCAATGCCGACGCCTATCCGATCGTCATCAGCCTCAGCCGGCTCTTGAGCTACAACCGGGGTGCTATGAATACCGGATTGGTGATGGCCGGCGCGACGCTGGCCGTGCTGCCGCCGCTCATCCTCTTCGTCTTCCTGCAGCGCTTCTTCGTCGATTCCATCGTCGGCTCGGCGATCAAGGGATAGCCGCCCTCAATGGGGCAGACCGACATAGTTCTCGGCGAGCGCGGTCGATGCCGCGCGCGAGTGCACGAGATAGTCGAGTTCCGCCTCCTGGATGCGTTGGCCGAATTCGCCCGTGTCGGGAAAGCGGTGCAGCATGGTCGTCATCCACCAGGAAAAGCGCACCGCTTTCCAGACCCGCGCCAGTGCCTTGCCGGAATAGGCGTCGAGACCTGCTTGAGATTTGGCCTCATAGAACTCCCGAAACCCGTCGAAGAGATAGCGCACATCGCTGGCGGCGAGGTTGAGGCCCTTGGCGCCGGTCGGCGGCACGATGTGGGCGGCGTCGCCGACCAGGAAAAGCCGGCCAAAGCGCATCGGCTCGGCAACGAAGGAGCGCAGCGGCGCGATCGATTTCTCGAAGGATGGCCCTGTCGTGACGCCCGCCGCCGTCCGCTCCGGCAAGCGGCGGCGCAACTCATCCCAGAAGCGGTCGTCGGACCAGTCCTCGACGCGATCGTCCTGCGGGCACTGTACATAGTAGCGGCTGCGGTGTGTCGAGCGCATCGAGCACAGCGCAAAACCCCGCTCGTGATTGGCATAGATCAGTTCATGATCGGCCGGCGGCACTTCGGCCAGCACGCCGAGCCAGCCAAACGGATACTGCCGCTCGAAGGTTTTCAGCGCGCGCTCCGGCACCGACTTGCGGCTGACACCGTGATAGCCGTCGCATCCGGCAATGAAGTCGCAGTCGATGCGGTGCGCCACGCCATGCCTGGTATAGGTGACGAAAGGCGCTGCGCCGTCGAAATCGTGCGGCGCGACATCGGCGGCCTCGTAGACAGTGACAAGCCCCGCCGCCTCGCGCTTGTCCATCAGATCATGCGTCACTTCGGTCTGGCCGTAGACGGTGACATGCTTGCCGCCGGTGAGCGCCGCGAGATCGATGCGGTGCAGGCGCCCGTCGAAAGCCAGCGAGATGCCGGAATGCGGCAAGCCTTCGGCATGCAGCCGCGCGGCAGCACCGGCCTCCCCGAGCAGATCGACGGTACCCTGTTCGAGCACGCCGGCGCGCACGCGGCCAAGCACATGGTCGCGGCTCGAGCGTTCCAGAATGATGGTCTCGACGCCGACGCCGGCGAGAAGCTGCCCGAGCAGCAAGCCCGAGGGTCCCGAGCCGATGATGACGACCTGAGTGCGCATCAGTGGCCGAGACTTTCGATCTGCCCGGCCAGGCCGGCGGCAAGCCGCAGCGATGCGGCGGTTGCGACCGCCATCTGCGGCAGCAGCAGCCATTCCAGCGTCCAGGCCGCGCCCGAACGCTCCTGCTCGTGCACCAGCACCTGATGCATGCCGGAAAGCTGCGTGGCGTTGAAGCGGGCGAGTGCCACCAGCGCCTCGGCCTTAACCGGGTTCTGCTTGTGCGGCATGGCCGACGAGCCGCCCCCACCCGACAGCGCGATGTCGGTGCCACCCTGCGCCATCAGCGCGATGTCCTGGCCGAACTTGCCGAGGCTGCCGGTCAGCAGCGACAGCCAGCCGGCAAAATCGGCGAGTGCGTCGCGCTGGCTATGCCATTGCGGCGCATCGGCAAGATCAAGTCTTTCGGCAAGCGCCGCACGCACCGCCGGCCCCTTGTCGCCAAACTTTTCCAGCGTGCCGGCGGCTCCGCCGAATTGCACCACCAGCAGGCGCCTGGACTGTTCCGATAGCCTTTCCTGATGCCGCTGCAGTGGCGCGCGCCACGCTGCGACACGGTCCGCCATTCTGATAGGGATCGCCTTCTGCATGCGCGTCACGCCTGTCAGCGTCCTGTCCCCGAAACGCTCCTCGAGTGAGGCGAGGCGCAAAACGGTCTCGGTCAGGAGCAAGCCGAGATGCTCGACGACGGATTTCAGCCGAAGCACAAGACCGGTATCGACGACATCCTGGCTTGTGGCACCGAAATGCACTTTGTCGCCATGCTGTTCGCCGACCGCCGTCCTGAGCTGGCGCACCAATTCCGGCACGATGACGCCGTCCCTGGCGGCAGCGGCCCGCAGCAACGCCGTGTCCAACCGGAACGAGGCGAGTGCCACCGTGATCGCCGACGCGGCGTCCTTGGTGATGATCCCGCTTTCGGCCTCGGCTTGCGCCAGCGCGCGCTCAAAGGCCAACATCGCCTCGATTTCCGCCTCGACGGAAAATTGCCTGGCCGCCTCCACGTCGCCGAGAAGCGCGGAGAGCAGCGGATGGTCGAAGGGCGATACAGTCATGTCAGGGGTCGCCTAGCTGTCGAAGAAGACCGTTTCCTTCTCCCCCTGGAGATGGACGTCGAAGACATAGGTATCGCCTTGGCGCGCCGCGATCAGGGTGGGCACGCGAACGCGGTGCTCGATGCGCGCCAGGATCGGATCCCCGGCATTGGCTTCTTCCTCGTCGGAGAAGTAAAGCCGCGTATGCAGGCCGATATTGATGCCGCGCGCGACGATCCACAATGTGATGTGCGGCGCCATCAGGCTGCCATCCCGGAACGGCACCCGGCCCGGCTTGACCGTCTCGAATGCGCAGAGCCCGGTTTCCATGTCGGTCGGGCAACGGCCCCAGCCGGAAAAGTTCGGATCGGCGGCACCGCGCAATTCTGCGGGCGAATTGTAGAGCCCCTCCGCGTCCGCCTGCCAGATCTCGATCAGCGCATCCTTGAGCGGCGTGCCGGTGCCGTCGAGAACCCGGATGTGAAGTTTGATGCGCTCGCCTTTGGTCTTGTCGTTGACCATGGCTGCACCGAGGTCGCTGGGGTAGACACCGCCGATACCACAGAAATTGGGCGTCAGCCCGATATGGACGTAGGGTCCCGCGGTCTGAGATGGGCTTTCCCTGAGCCGGTCGAGCGACTGGGCCATCAATTGCCCTCCAATCGGTTTTCGAACAGCGATGAGCGCCGCCCGCGCAGCACGATGTCGAACTTGTAGGCGAGCGCATCCATCGGAATGGTCGCCTGCGTGTCGAGAACAGCCGTCAGCGCCTCTATGGCCGCCTTGTCGGCGATGCCGCGCACGATCGGGCATTTCCAGATCAGCGGGTCGCCCTCGAAATACATCTGCGTGATCAGCCGCTGCGCGAAACCATGGCCGAAGACCGAGAAATGGATATGCGCCGGACGCCAGTCATTGGGACCGTTCGGCCAAGGATACGGTCCAGGCTTGACGGTGCGAAAGGCGTAGCCGCCATCCTCACCCGACAAGGTGCGGCCACAACCGCCGAAATTCGGGTCGAGCGGCGCCAGGTAACCATCCTTCTTGTGGCGGTAACGGCCGCCGGCATTGGCCTGCCAGAACTCCAGCAGCACGCCGGGAACGCCAACGCCGCGTTCGTCGATCACCCTGCCATTGACGATAATGCGCTCGCCGACGGCGCTCTCTCCCGGCCTTGCGAAATTGTGGATCAGGTCGTTGTCCAGTTCACCGAGCATGGCATGACCGAAGACCGGGCCCGATATCTCCGACAGTGTGTTGTCGAAGGACAGCAGCGCCTTCCGCGGCGAGCGCAATACCGAGCTCTTGTAGCCCGGCGTCAGCGCAGGCGGGTGCCATGTCCGGTCGCGCTGGAAGAAAGCGCCGGTCTCGGGCACCCGGTTCGAGCCGGACTCAGGCATTCTTGGCTCCATCCATTTCCGAAAACACGTCCTTGGCAATTCTGAAGGCCCGGTTGGCAGCAGGCACGCCGGCATAGATGGCGACATGCAGGAAGGCTTCGCAGATATCGTCGCGTGTGGCGCCGGTGTTGGCGGTTGCGCGCAGATGCAAGGCGACCTCTTCATCATGGCCAAGCGCCGCCAGCAGCGCCAGGGTGACGATCGAGCGCTCGCGTTTGCTGAAGCCCGGCCGCGACCACACCGTTCCCCAGGCGGCCTCGGTGATCAGTTCCTGAAACGGTTGATCGAAATCGGTGGCGCCGACCTCGGCCCGGTCGACATGGCGGTCGCCGAGCACCGACCGTCGGACGGCGAGACCCTTCCGATATCTGGCTGTGTTGCCGGGGACTTCATCCATGGGTTTCTGCTCCAGGGGCAAGCGATGCGACAAAACCGCGGATCAGCGCGACCAGCGCCTCCGGCTGTTCGATGCAGGGAATATGTCCGGCATTGCGGATGATCTCGAAACGCGCGCCCGGGATCAGATCGGCCAGAGAGCGGACAAGATCTGGAGGCGTCGAACCGTCCCGATCGCCGGCGATGCAGAGCGTCGGCACGGCAATGCGCCGCGCGCTCTCGGTGAAGTCGGCGTCGCGGACGGCCTTGCATGTCCCGATATAGCCGGGCAGCGCCTGCCTGGTCAGCATGTTGCGGCAACCGGCAAGGTCGGCGGCGCGGGCGGCATGGAAATCCGGCGTGAACCACACTTTCATCACGCCGTCGGCGATCGCATCGATGCCGAAGCGCTCCACGGCCGCAATGCGGCTGTTCCAGCTTTCGGCGGTGCCGATCTTGTGGGCGGTGTCGCTGAGGATCAGGCCCTCGACACGTTCCGGATGGCGGGCATGGAAGCCCTGCGCGATCATGCCGCCGACCGACAGACCGAACAGCACGATCTTGTCGAAACCGAAATGGTCGACGAGGGCGCAGAGATCGTCGACATGGTCATCAATCGAACGGACGCCGTTGCCATTGTCGGAAAGGCCGTGACCGCGCTTGTCGTAGACGAGCAGAGGCATCTCACCGGCCAGAAGCGTAACGACCTCGTCCCATATCCGCAGATCGGTGCCGAGCGAATTGATGAACACGACCGGGGGCGTCCTGCCTTTCGCCTCGACATATCGGTGGTGCAGCGTGATGCCGCCAATGGTGACGAATGGCACGGGTCCGATCCTCCATCTCCACATTGCACGCTGCGTTTGGTTCGGTAAAATGATATTTTGCGCCATTTCATTAACTCAAGGGTTATCAAATTCATGCCCGACAGCCGCATCCGGTTCCGTCATCTGCAAGCATTCCTGGAAGTCGCAAGGCAGGGCAGCGTGGCCCGTGCCGCAGACTTCCTGCATGTCAGCGCGCCGGCGGTGACCAAGACCCTGCGCGAACTGGAGGAGGCGCTGGGTGTGGCCGTCGTCGAGCGTGACGGGCGCGGCATTCGCGTCACAAGGCTTGGCGAAATCTTCCTGGACCATGCCGGCTCGGCGATATCGGCGTTGAGGCGCGGCATCGATTCCGTTCGCCAGGACGGCGCCGTCAACCGCCACCCGATCCGCATCGGCGCGCTGCCGACAGTATCGGCGAAGGTCATGCCGCAAGCCATGAGCCTGTTCCTCAGGGAAAACACCGGGGCGGCGATCAAGATCGTCACCGGCGAGAACGCCGTGCTGCTTGAACAATTGCGCATCGGCGCGCTCGATCTCGTTGTCGGACGGCTGGCGGCGCCCGAAAACATGACCGGCTTCTTCTTCGAGCACCTCTACTCCGAACAGGTGCTGTTCGTGGTGCGGGCCGGGCATCCGTTGCTGGAACCGGGAGCCGACATCTTCGCGAGGCTCGACGAATTCCCGGTGCTCATGCCAACTCGGGAATCCGTCATCCGCCCCTTCGTCGATCGCCTGTTCATCACCAATGGCATGACCGCGCCGGCGATGGAAATCGAGACGGTTTCGGACTCCTTCGGCCGCTCCTTCATGCGGCAGAGCAACGCGGTGTGGATCATCTCGGCCGGCGTGGTCGCCAACGAGCTCGCAAGCCGCGCCTTCGTCGCGCTGCCGGTCGACACGGACGAAACCAAAGGACCGGTCGGCCTGACGATGCGCACCGACACCGCCCCCTCGCCCGCCTTCATGATCCTGCTGCAAACCATTCGCGAGGCGGCGCGGCCTGATGCCTGAGCTCCAAGACGGTTCGAACCGAGCTCGGCTGCGGCGCGGTCTCCTAACCCAGGGGTTAATAAAACACCGCAAAATATCATTTTACTGAACCAAACCGCAGGTGCACTGTACCGACCGAGGAGCACAGAGGGAGGAAACGCATGACCCATTCCATTGGCAGCAGGCCCATCATTCGTGGCGTGTCGCGGCGCCAGTTCATCGCCACCTCGATCGCCGGTGGCGCGGCACTCGCGCTTGGCGGCAAGAGAGCCTTCGCCCAGGCAGGCGGCACGCTCAAGGTCGGCTTCGTCAGTCCGCGCACCGGGCCGCTGGCAGGCTTCGGCCAAACCGACGGCTATGTGCTCGATCTGGCCCGCAAGGCACTGGCCGGCGGCCTTGAGATCGGCGGCAAGAAATACAGCGTCGAGATCCTCGACCAGGACACGCAGTCCGATCCGTCACGGGCCGGCCAGCTCGCCAAGGACTTGATCAACAACCAGGCCATCGACCTGATGCTGGCGGTATCGACGCCCGAGGTGATCAATCCAGTGGCCGACGCCTGCGAAGCCGCCGGCGTGCCGTGTCTGTCGACAGTCATGCCGTGGGAAGCCTGGTATTTCGGCCGCGGCGCCAAACCCGGCGCGCCCTCGCCATTCAAATGGACCTATCATTTCGGCTTCGGCGTCGGCGAGTTCTTCAAGACCTACATCTCGCAATGGAACCTGATCGAGACCAACAAGAAGGTCGGCGTCATGTATCCCAACGACGCCGACGGCAACGCCATCCGCGCCAATCTCGCGCCGCTGCTGGCCAAGCAGGGTTTCACCATCGTCGATCCCGGCGCCTACGAAACCGGCACCACCGACTATTCCTCGCAGATCGCGCTGTTCAAGCAGGAAGGCGTCGAGATCTTCAACTCCTTCCCGATCCCGCCGGATTTCGCCGCCTTCTGGCGCCAGGCGGCGCAGCAGGGCCTGATCAGGCAGATCAAGATCGCCCAGGTCGCAAAGACCGGCCTGTTCCCATCGGATATCGAGGCGCTCGGCGACCTCGGCGCGAAGATTTCGAGCGCCGCCTACTGGCACAAGGCCTTCCCCTACAAATCGCCGCTGACGGGCGTTTCGGGCACCGAGTTGGCCGACGGCTATGAGGCGGCGAGCGGCAAGCAGTGGACACAGCAACTCGGCGCCTCGATGTCGCTGCTCGATGCCGGCTTCGAGGCCTTGAAGGCGAGCGCCGACGCCAAGGACAAGGCGGCGGTGGCGAAGGCGCTGAGCACGCTCAAGACCGAAACCATGATTGGCAAGGTCGACTTCACCAGCGGACCCGTGGCAAATGTCTCGCCCGGGCCGATCATCGGCACGCAGTGGGTCGCCGCCAAGGAAGGATCGAAGTTCCCGCTCGATTATGTGGTGACCGAGAACGCCACCGATCCGAAGGTTCCGGTCGGAGCCAAGCTTCTTCCTTACAACGGCTGATAGACCGCTGACGAGGATCGCGTGGTGACCCATCCGCAACAACAGGCGTTCCTCACTGCCACTGGAATCCACAAGCGCTTCGGCGCGCTCGTGGTGCTGGATGCCGTCGATTTCACCATGGCAGCCGACGAAGCCGTCGGCATTGTCGGCCCGAATGGCGCCGGCAAGACCACGCTGCTCAGCGTGCTTGCCGGCGCCTTTCCGCCCAGTTCGGGCTCGGTCAGCTTCAAGGGCGGTGATGTGACGGCGCTGCCGGCGACACGGCGTTGCCGGCTGGGTCTGGTGCGTACGCACCAGGTGCCGAAACCGTTCAGCGGCATGACCACTTTCGAGAATGTCTTCGTCGCCGCCTCGCATGGCGCCGGCCTTGGGCGCGATGAAGCCTATGAGGAGGCGCTCGGTTCGCTGAAACTTTGCGGCATGCTGGGTGTTGCCAACCGGCGAGCCGAGACGCTTGGCCTGCTCGACCGCAAGCGACTGGAATTGGCGCGGGCGCTGGCGGCCAGGCCGGCGCTGCTGCTGCTGGACGAGATCGGCGGCGGCCTGACCGATGCAGAAGCGGGCGAGCTCGTCGACACTATCAAGGAGTTGCGCCGGCGCAAGATCGGCATCGTCTGGATCGAGCACATCGTGCACATCCTGCTGCAGGTGGCCGAGCGGCTGATCTGCATGGACGCGGGAAAGATCATCGCCAACGGCGATCCGCAAGCAGTGATGGCCGATCCGCGGGTGGTCCACGCCTATCTCGGCGGAGGCCCGAAATGAGCCTGCTGACAGTCGAGAACCTTGTCGTCCGACACGGCCTGCTACAGGCGGTGCGCGGCGTCAGCTTCAATGTCGAACGCGGCGAGACGCTGGCGCTGGTCGGCGCCAATGGCGCCGGCAAGACGACGCTGCTGCGGGCGATTGCCGGCGCGCACCCGCCGGCCGCCGGGCGGGTGCTGCTGGATGGTGCCGATCTTGCCGGCGTGCCGTCGCACAGGCGCGTCGGCATAGGCATCGCGCTGGTACCGGAGGGGCGAAAACTGTTCGTGCAGATGACGGTCGAGGAGAACCTGCTGCTCGGCAGGACTGCTCGCCGGCCGGGCGACTGGAGTGTCGATAAAGTGCTGGAGATGTTCCCAAACCTGAAGCCGCGCCGCCATGCCCGGACGGGCCATCTTTCAGGCGGCGAGCAGCAGGCGACCGCGATCGGCCGGGCACTGATGAGCAATCCGGACGTGCTGCTGCTCGACGAGGTTTCGCTCGGCCTGTCGCCGGCAATCGTCGACCGCGTCTATTCGGCGCTTCAGGGCCTGATTGCTTCCGGCACGACGATCATCCTGGTCGAACAGGATCTCAATCGCGCGCTCGCGGTCTCCGACAGGGTCATCTGCATGCTCGAGGGGCGTGTCGCGCTCGAAGGGCCAAGCAAGGAGGTCTCGCGCGACGAGGTGACAAAGGCCTATTTCGGCCTGCATCGGAAAAGCGGGAACGTTCCGGCATGAGCAACCAGATCATCCAGGGCATTCTGCTCGGCGGCTATTACGCGCTGATCGCCTGCGGCCTGTCCTTCATGTTTTCGGTGATGCGCATCATCAACCTCGCCCATGGCAGCCTCGCCGTGTTCGCCGCCTTTGCGCTGTGGCTGCTCGCCTCGCGGTTCCATGTCTCGCCATTCCTGGGCCTGCTCATCGTGCTGCCATTGATGGCGGCGATCGGCTGGGCGCTGCAGCGCTTCCTGCTCGAGCGCAGCGCGCGCGGCGGCGCGCTGCTGCCGATCCTGACCACGTTCGGCCTCGCCATCGTCATCGACAACATGCTGTTCGAGCAGTTCGGCGCCGACACGCGTTCGCTGGCGCCCTATATCGGCAGCCTCTCCTACGATTCATGGGAATGGCCGGGCGGCATCTATGTCGGCAAGCTCGCCGTGATCATGTTCGCCACCGCCGTGATCCTGCTTGGCGGACTGCAATTGTTCCTGACCCGCACAAGGCTTGGCCGCTCGATCCGCGCCACGTCGGAGGATCCCGACACCGCCGGCCTGGTCGGCGTCGACGCGCGCCGCGCCAATGCCATTGCCGCGGCCATCGCCATGGTCACGGTCGGCCTTGCCGGCGCCTTCCTCGGCATGCGCGCCACCTTCGATCCCTATGCCGGCGCACCGCAATTGCTGTTTGCTTTCGAAGCCGCGGTGATCGGCGGCGCCGGTTCGCTGTGGGGGACGCTGATCGGCGGCATCGTGCTGGCGCTTGCCCAGACGCTCGGCGCTCAAGTGCATCCGCAAGGCTTTCTCATCGGTGGTCACGCCGTCTTCCTCGTCGTCCTGTTCGTGCGGCTTTCCACCTCGGGCCTGGGCCTGCGCGGCCTGTTGCGCTTGCCCTCCCGGAGCGCGCCATGAGCGCCTCCGCCCCCATGCCAGTCATCGAGCGCGGCACCGCGACGTCGCGGATCGCCGCGATCGCGACCGCCCTCATCATCGCGCTGCTCGCGATCGCGCCGCAGGTCCTGTCGGCCGGCGCGGTCGACCGGATGACCGCGCTGTTCATCTATGTGATCCTGGCGGCGATGTGGAACGCGCTGGCCGGCTTCGGCGGACTGGTCTCGGTCGGACAGCAGGTGTTCTTCGGGCTCGGCGCCTATTTCGCCATCCGGCTGGCCGATGCCGGCCTCAACCCTTTCGCCGCGCTTTTCGTTTCAGCCATGGCCGTCGGCGCGGTTTCGTGGCCGCTGTCGCTGTTCATGCTGCGGCTCAGGAACGGTGAGTTCGCCATCGGCATGTGGGTGATCGCGGCGCTGACGCATCTCCTGATCAATCTCGACCGGCTGGTGCAGGGCGAAACCGGCACCTCGCTGATCTCGCTCAATGTCTACGACGCCGGCCCCAGGCGGGTGACCATCTACTGGCTGGCTCTGGCATCGATGACGGCGCTGCTCGCGGTCCTGTTCGGCTTGCTGCGCGGCAGCACGGGTGCCGCGATCCGCGCCATCCGGGACAATGAGGATGCCGCCGCTTCGGTCGGCGTGCGCGTCACCGGCACAAAGCGGCTGCTGTTTGTGCTTGCCGCCTTCGGGATCGGCATTGCAGGTGCGCTGTGGCTGGCAACATCCATTACTTTCCAGCCGAAGACCTACTTCAACGTGCAGTGGACCGCCTACATGATCTTCATGGTGCTGGTCGGCGGCATCGGCACCTTCGAGGGCGCCATCTTGGGCGCGCTGGTGTTCTTCCTCATCGAGACATGGTTCGGCGGCACCGGCGTCTGGTACCTCGTCGGCCTTGGCGCCACGGCGGTGCTGTTCTCGCTGTTCCTGCCGCGCGGCCTGTGGGGGACGATCGAGGAACGCTTTGGCCTGCGCCTGCTGCCGGTCGGCTACCGCGTCAGGCTTACGGGAAATCCTGCAGCTTTAGCCGGGGATGGCGCTTCATCCCCGCCGCGCCAAACCACACAGCATCAGGAGAAGGCATGACCATGCTTTTCGGCAAGACCATCCTCATCACCGGCGTCGCCTCCGGCATCGGCGCGCGCACGGCGGAACTCGCCGGCCAGTTCGGCGCGGATGTGATCGGCGTCGATGTGCGCGAGCCGGCCGCATCGGTCGGCAGCTTCGTCAAGGCCGACATCTCGTCGAAGGCGGGCGTCGACGATCTCATCGCGCGCCTGCCGCAACGCATCGACGCGCTTTGCAATGTCGCAGGCCTCTCCGGTAACACTGGCGCGGTGTCGACGTTGGCTGTGAACTTCTTCGGGCTGCGTGCACTTTCGGAAGGCCTCGCGCCCAGGCTTCGCGAAGGTGGCGCGATCGTCAACGTCGCCTCGATCGCCGGCTATGGCTGGCGCGCCAATCTTAACCGCGCCGCTTCGATGATCGGCATCGAAGGCTTTCCCGACGTCGCCAAGGTGGTCGCCGATCACGCGGTCAGGAACGAGGAAGGCTATCCCGTTTCAAAGGAACTGCTGCTGCTGTGGACCTTCCGCGCGGCGCATCAGGATCTGTTCAAACGCCGTGGCATCCGCGTCAATGCTGTGAGCCCAGGGCCGGTCGAGACGCCGATCCTGAAACAGTTCCGCACCGTGCTTGGCGATGCCCGCGTCGACAGCGACATTGCCAGGGTCGGGCGTGCCGGCACCTCGGGCGACATCGCGCCTGTCGTGCTGTTCCTGTGCTCGGATGGCGCACGCTGGATCAATGGCGCCAACGTGCCCGTCGACGGCGGCCTCGAAGCATCGATCAATGCCGAAATGTTTGGCTTCTAACACCCAATTTGTAAGGCTCCATCGAGAGCGAGGGAAAGAACAATGGATATCGGACTTCTGATCGACGGCGACGAAAGGGCGGCAACAGGCTCGGCTTCCTACGAGCGCCTGGATCCCTTCACCGGCAGACTGGCGACGCGCGCCGCCGCGGCCAGTGTCTCTGATGCCAACGCAGCCGTCGGAGCCGCTGCGGCCGCCTTCCCGGCATGGTCGAAGACCGGCCCCGGGGAGCGCCGTGCCTTGCTGTCAAAAGCGGCGGATGTGATGGCGGCCAAGGTCGGCGAATTTACCAAGCTCATGATGGAAGAGACCGGCGCGACAGGTCCCTGGGCTGGCTTCAACGTCATGCTGGCCGCCAACATGCTGCGCGAGGCAGCCGCCATGACGACGCAGATCTCCGGCGAGATCATCCCCTCCGACAAGCCCGGCACTTTAGCCATGGCAATCCGCCAACCCGCGGGTGTGTGCCTCGGAATCGCGCCATGGAACGCGCCGGTCATCCTCGGCACACGCGCCGTGGCGATGCCGATCGCCTGCGGCAATACGGTGGTGCTGAAGGCCTCCGAACTATGTCCCGGTACGCACCGGCTGATCGGCCAGGTGCTGGTTGAGGCTGGGCTGCCGAAGGGCGTCATCAATGTGGTCACCAACGATCCTAAGGACGCCGCCGCCATCGTCGAGACACTGGTCGCGCACCCGGCCATCCGGCGCGTGAACTTCACCGGCTCGACAAAGGTCGGCCGCATCATCGCGGAACTCGCCGGACGGCACCTCAAGCCGGCGCTGCTCGAGCTTGGCGGCAAGGCGCCGCTGATCGTGCTCGACGATGCCGACATCGATGCCGCGGTCAATGCCGCGGCCTTCGGCGCTTTCATGCACCAGGGCCAGATCTGCATGTCGACCGAACGGCTGATCGTCGACGAAAAGATCGCCGACGAGTTCGTGGCCAAGCTTGCCGCCCGCGCTTCGAAACTGCCGGCCGGCGATCCGCGCGGCAATGTCGTCCTGGGCTCCCTGATCAGCAGCCAGGCGGCCGACAAAATGGAGGAACTGGTCGCCGACGCGCTCGCCAAGGATGCCTCCCTGGCGGCGGGCGGCAAGCGCAGCGGAACTGTCGTGGAAGCGACGGTGCTTGATCATGTCACCGCGTCAATGCGCGTCTATGCGGAAGAATCCTTTGGGCCGGTCAAGCCAGTCATCCGCGTCAAAGGCGAGGATGAAGCGGTGCGCGTTGCCAACGATACCGAATACGGCCTGTCGTCGGCGGTCTTCAGCCGCGATATAAGGCGCGCCATGGCGGTCGCCGCCCGCATCCAGGCCGGCATCTGCCATATCAATGGCCCAACCGTTGGCGACGAAGCGCAGATGCCGTTCGGCGGCGTGAAGGGCTCCGGATATGGCCGTTTCGGCGGCAAGGCCTCGATCGCCGAATTCACCGACCTGCGCTGGGTAACAATCGAGGATCCGGGCCAGCATTATCCGTTCTGACCCGGCCTCGCTTTGAGCTACCGAGCGTCAAACAGCCAGTGAGGGCGTGAAGCGAACGCTGGCGGATAGCTTCTGGCCGGGCGCCAGCACGATGCGGCCGGTCTCCTCGCCGCCAGGCCGGTTGAAGGCATCGGTGATGTTGCTGACCGGCTCGGCGCAAAAATACGGCTCGCCGGGCGGCGTATAGAGGACCAGGAAATCGAGCGGCGCCTCTGCCTCGATGTCCAGTTGCCGTCCCTGCTCCGGCCAGGAGATCCGGGCGCGGCGCGTCCATCCGGTGAAGACCGTATCGAAGTCCACCTCCGACACATCAAAGCCAGTGGATGGATCGGCCCCCGCCGGCGGCGGGACGTGGCGCGTTGGCAAGACCTCCGCATCCGTCTCCCACATGCCGGACACGGGCGCCTGGATGTGCGTCCACGGCGTCGACGGGAAATAGGGATGGAGGCCGAAGCCGAGCGGCATCGGTGCATCCGACAGATTGCGCACCGCGACGGTCACGCAAAGCCTGCCATCGGTCAGCGCGATTTCCTGCTCGGCCTCATAGCTCCAAGGCCAGGAATCGGCGGTGTGGCGATAGCGCAAGACAACCGCACCAGCTTCGTGCCGCGCGACCGTCCATGGCCTGCGCCAGCCATGGCCATGCTCATAATGCGGATCGTCAGGGGCCGTCGGCAGCTCAACGATGCGTCCGGCGAATTCGAAGCGGCCGCCCCTTATGCGGTTGGAGTAGGGCACGAGCGGAAAGCAGGCCATGGCGCCCGCATCGCGGCGATCGATCGCCGCCGAATCCGCCGGGCGTAGCCAATCCACGGCAGCGCCATTTCGCCACCAGCGATACGACGCCAGCGCGCCGCCGGCGGTCGGAGCAATCTCTGCCGTCGCCAGGCCGTCGCTGATCGAGACCAGCTCCGTGTGCCGCCCGGTGGAATTCTTTGCCATCGCCATTCCCCTCCCTTGACTCCCGCCACGACCTCTTTAAAACATATCATATGAATAGTATGAAGAATAAAAAATCCTTCAGCACGGCCCGCACGTCAAGGGTCGCGGTAGCGGTTTCCAGCGGCTCCACCGCCCTGCACGCAACGGTCGTCGAGCAGATTGGGCTGCGCATCGTGCAGGGTGACTTTCTGCCTGGCGAGGCCCTGCCCAATGCCGACGATTCCAGCGAGATGCTGGGCGTCAGCCGCACGGTATTGCGTGAGGCGATCAAGGTGCTGGCCGGCAAGGGGCTGGTCGAATCGCGGCCAAAGACCGGCACTCGCGTGCGTCCCCGCTCCGACTGGAACTTCCTCGATCCCGACGTTCTGTCGTGGCGCTATGCCGGCGACGTCAGCACCGAGGACGTTCGCGCCCTGTTCGAGCTGCGCCGCGCCATCGAGCCGATGTCGGCAGCGCTCGCCGCCCAGCGCGCAACCCCGGCGCAGATCGCTGAAATCCGCGCCGCGCTGGCCGAGATGGAAGCGGTGAGCGACGACGGCGACCGCTTCGCCAAGCCAGACCTGGTGTTCCACCAGACCATTCTGCGCATGACCGGCAATGAGCTGATCGGCTCGCTGGCGGCGCTGGTCGAAACCGCCTTGGTGATGAGCTTTCGGCTCTCCAACGACAATCCGGAAGGGCAGCGCCATTCCTTGCCGCTGCACCGCGAGGTGGCCGAGAAGATCGCCGCCGGTGACGCGCTCGGCGCGCAAAAGGCACTGCTGGTGCTCATCGACAATGCCGAGGACGACGTGCGCCGCAGCGTCGAGAACCGCAACAAACGCCGCAACGACCGGGGCCAGCAATCGTGACCGAGACCAAACGCAAACTGCGGTCCGAAGCCTGGTTCGGCGGCGAAGGCAAGAACGCCTTCATGCACCGCAGCTGGATGAAGAACCAGGGCATACCCGCCGATGCCTTTGACGGCCGCCCGGTGATAGGCATCTGCAACACCTGGTCGGAATTGACCCCCTGCAATGCTCACCTGCGGGCGCTCGCCGACCACGTCAAGCGCGGCGTCTATGAAGCAGGCGGCCTGCCGCTGGAGTTTCCGGTGATGTCGCTGGGCGAGAGCAATATGCGCCCCACCGCCATGCTGTTTCGCAACCTGGTCAGCATGGATGTCGAGGAATCCATCCGCGGCAATCCGATCGATGGCGTGATCCTGCTCGTCGGCTGCGACAAGACCACGCCAGCGCTGCTGATGGGGGCCGCCTCGTGCAACCTGCCGACCATCGCGGTCTCCGGCGGGCCGATGCTCAACGGCAAGTTCCGTGGGCAGGATATCGGCTCGGGCACCCATGTCTGGAAATTCGCCGAGGACGTGAAGGCCGGCCGCATGAAGGTCGCCGATTTCCTTGCCGCCGAGCAGGGCCAGAGCCGGTCGGCGGGCAGCTGTATGACGATGGGCACGGCATCGACCATGGCCAGCATGGTGGAGGCGCTCGGCATCGGCATGCCGGACAATGCCGCGATACCGGCGGTGGATTCGCGCCGTGGGGTGCTTGCCCAGCTGGCCGGGCGCCAGATCGTCGATCTGGTCCGCCGCGACGTGACGATTTCGCAGATCCTCACCAGGCAAGCCTTCGAGAATGCCATCCGCGTCAACGGCGCCATCGGCGGTTCGACCAATGCGGTTCTGCACCTGATCGCCATCGCCAACCGGGTCGGTGTCGATCTCGGCCTCGAGGATTGGGACCGCCTTGGCCGCGACGTTCCGACCATTGTCGACCTGATGCCGTCGGGCCGGTTCCTGATGGAAGATTTCTACTATGCCGGGGGGCTGGCTGCGGTCATGGCGTCGCTTGATGAAGTGGGGCTTCTTCATCGCGACGCCATGACCGTCAGCGACAAGACGATCGGTGAATTGATCGATGGCGCCCCCAACTACAACAGCGAAGTCATCCGCCCGCTGAGTAAGCCGCTGACCAAGGAAGGCGGCATCTCGATCCTGCGCGGCAATCTGGCGCCCGATGGGGCGGTCATCAAGCCGTCGGCCGCAACGCCCGAACTGATGCAGCATCGCGGCAAGGCGGTCGTCTTCGAGAACATCGAACATTACTACGCCCGCATCGACGATCCGGATCTGGATATCGACGCCTCATCGGTGATGGTGCTGAAGAACTGCGGACCGCGCGGTTATCCCGGAATGGCCGAGGTCGGCAATATGCCGCTGCCGGCCAAGCTGCTCAAGCAGGGCGTCTCCGACATGGTGCGCATCTCGGACGCGCGCATGAGCGGCACCGCCTACGGAACCGTCGTACTGCATGTGGCGCCCGAGGCGGCGGCGGGCGGCGCGCTTGCCCTGGTACGCGACGGCGATCTCATCGAACTCGATGTCGCCGGCCGCCGCCTGGAGCTCTTGGTATCGGAGGAGGAACTGGCGATCCGCCGTCGCGACTGGAAGGCGCCGGTGCCGCCCCAAGGCGGCTATCAGAGCCTCTATGTCGAGCGCGTGCTGCAAGCCGACAAGGGCTGCGACTTCGACTTCCTCGTCGGTCGGCGTGACGCCGGCATCCCCCGGCATTCCCACTAGAGAGGCACGCGATGACGGATCAGATCGATGGCTACGCGACCTACCCCAGCCTCAGGGGCCGCAGCGTGTTCATAACCGGTGGCGGCAGCGGCATCGGCGAAAGCCTGGTGCGCCATTTCTGCGCGCAAGGCAGCCGCGTCGCCTTCGTCGACTTGGCGGAAGAGCCTTCACGGCGCCTGGTCGAGGCGATCGCGGCCGAGGGGCATGCCGCGCCGCTGTTCATTGCCTGCGACCTGCGCAACGTCGAGGAGTTGCAGGCAGCCACGGCGCAGGCCGCACAGCACAACGGCCCGATCCAGGCCTTGTGCAACAATGCCGGCAATGACGACCGCCACCAGACCAAGGACGTGACACCAGCCTATTGGGACGACCGCATGGCGGTCAATCTGCGCCACCAGTTCTTCGCGGCCCAGGCGGTGAGGCCGCAGATGAGCGCGCACGGTGGTGGCTCGATCATCAATTTCGGCTCCATCACCTGGATGGTCGGCGATCCCGATTGCCCGGCCTATGTCACCGCGAAAGCCGCGGTCTACGGCATGACGCGGGCGCTGGCCCGCGAACTCGGCCCCGAGCGCATCCGCGTCAACTGCATGGTGCCCGGCTGGGTGATGACCGAGCGCCAGATGCGCCTGTGGCTGAACCCGGCTGGTGAGCGCCAAATCGCGGAAAGGCAGTGCCTGCCCGACCGGGTGCAACCCTCCGATATCGCGCGCATGGCGCTGTTCCTCGCCGCCGACGACAGCCGCATGTGCACCAGCCAGCAGTTCATCGTCGACGCGGGCTGGGTGTGACCCGGACAGCCCCGAAAGAGGAAGGGAATCTCATGCGTCTTGTTCAGTTCAAAATGTCCGATGGAAGCCGGCGCGTCGGCCGCGTCTCCAAGGATGGCGACCATCTGCATCCGCTCGAGGGAACGACCACCGTCATGGAACTGGCGGAAGCCGCGATCTCGCGTGGCGTGTCCATTGCTGCGCTCGTCGAGGAGCGCACGACGGCGGAACAGGTCGACTATGACCAACTGTTGAATGGAGGTCGCGTCCTGGCTCCCGTGGATCATGCCGAGCCGGCGCGATTCCTCGTCACAGGTACGGGCCTGACCCACACGGGAAGCGCGGCCGCGCGCAACCAGATGCATGTGCTGACCCATGGCGAAGGTGCCGCGGAATCCGATTCCCTCAAGATCTTTCGCATGGGGTTGGAGGGAGGCAAGCCCGGTGCCGGCAAGATCGGCATCCAGCCCGAGTGGTTCTTCAAGGGCGTCGGCACCTGCGTCGTGCCGCCCGGCGCGCCGCTGCCGATGCCGGCATTCGCGAAGGCCGGAGCCGAGGAAGCCGAGATCGTCGGGCTTTATCTCAACGGACCGGACGGCCATCCCTATCGCATCGGCTATGCGCTCGGAAACGAATATTCCGACCACGTGACGGAGGGCGAGAACTACCTTTATCTCGCCCATTCCAAGCTCCGTTCCTGCTCGATCGGCCCGGAACTGCTGATCGGTAATTTGCCGGAAGAAGTGCGCGGCCATTCCCGCATCACGCGCGACGGCGCGGTCATCTGGGAACAGGAGTTCCTGTCGGGCGAGGCACACATGTCGCACTCGATCGCCAATCTCGAACACTACCATTTCCGCTACCCGATGCATCGCCGGCCAGGCGACCTGCATGCCTACTTCTTCGGCGCGGCGGTGATGAGCTACGCCTCCGGCGTCCAGACGGCTCCCGGGGACGAGTATGAAATCCAGGCACCGACATTCGGCAAGCCACTGCGCAACCGGATGGAAAAGGTGCCGGACGAAGGACTGGTCACCGTCACGAAGCTGTGACGGCGAAAGTCCGGAAATCGCGGTCCACCAGAAAGAAAATGGGAGATTAAAATGGGACTGAAGAGACTGTTTCTGAAGATGGCGACGGTCGGGCTCGGCATCGGCCTCATGACGTCGGCGGCGCTGGCCGCGAACCTGCGCGTGCTGGCCTGGGATGGCTATGCAGACGCTGACTGGGTCAAGGACTTCACCGCCGCCACCGGCATCGGAGTCGATGTCGTGTTCATCGGCAGCGATGACGAGATCTGGGCCAAGATCAAGGGCAGCGAAGGGCAGGACTTCGACGTCTTCGCCGTCAACACTGCCCAGCTGCAGCGCTATATCAAGGCCGATCTCGTCTCGCCGATCGATGTGACCAAGCTGCCGAACCAGAAGGAGGTGCTGCCACGCTTCCGTGACCTGAGCACGGTGAGCGGCGTCACCAAGGACGGCAAGGTCTACGGCATCCCGTTCTGCTTCGACTCCATCGGCCTGATCTACGACACCGACAAGGTCAAGCCGGCGCCGACCTCGATGTCGGTGCTGTGGGATCCGGCCTATAGGGGCAAGATCCTCGCCTACGACAATGGCGAGCACAATTTCTCGTTCACCGCGCTGACGCTCGGCTACAAGGATCCATTCAACCTGAGCGCGGAGCAGATGGCGGCGGTCAAGGCCAAGCTGGTCGAACTCAAGCGCAATGTGCTCAGCTTCTACACCACCGCCGACGAGGCGCAGCAGATCTACCAGAACAACGACGTTGCGCTGATCTGGGCCAATTACGGCCAGCAGCAGGTCAAGGCGCTGCAGAAGATTGGCGCCCATGTCGCCTACGTCAATCCAAGCGAAGGCGCGCTCGCCTGGCTCGACAATTGGGTAATCTCCAAGGGCGTCCGCGACAATGCGGCGGCCGAGAAATGGATCGACTTCATGCTTAGCAAGAAGGTCAGCGGCGGGCTTTCCGAGCGCACCGGCTTCGGCAACACAGTGGTCGAGTCGAGCAGCGCCGGCAGCAACGACAAGCTGGTCTGGCTCAACAATGTCGAAGACCCGCTCAGGCGTTCGGACATGTGGAACGAGGTCAAGGCAACGCCCTGATTTCGCTGCCCCACCTTCAAGCCCTGGCGGTTCGGACGTTCCGGACCGCCGAAGCGTAAGCGAGAGCATTTCATGAACCAGAACACCGACCTGCTGACGCTGCGGTCCGTCTCGAAATCCTACGGCCCGGTGCCCGTGCTTCATGACATCCACCTGTCGATCCGGGACGGTGAGTTCCTCACCGTTCTTGGACCGTCGGGTTCGGGCAAGACCACGGTCCTGCGGCTGATCGGCGGCCTGGAGCCGCTGACGACTGGCGAGATCCGCCTTGAGGGCCAGGACATCAGCCGCATGCCGATCAACCGGCGGCCGTTCAATACCGTGTTCCAGGATTATGCACTGTTCCCGCATATGACCGTTTCCGGCAATGTCGGCTATGGGCTTTCGGTGCGCCATATCCAGCGCAAGGAGATCGCGCGCCGCGTCGCTGAGGCGCTCGAGCTGGTGCAGCTCGGGCGCTTCGCCGATCGCTTCCCGGCACAGCTCTCGGGCGGCCAGCGCCAGCGCGTCGCGCTGGCACGGGCGCTGATCTGCCAGCCGCGCCTGATCCTGCTTGACGAGCCGCTCGCCGCGCTCGACCTTGAGCTGCGCCGGCAGATGCAGGAATTCCTGAAATCCATCCAGCGCGAGATCAAGACCACCTTCCTGTTCGTCACCCATGACCAGGAGGAAGCCATCGGCATGGCCGACCGGATCTGCGTCATGCAGGCCGGCCATATCCGCCAGCTCGGCACGCCGCACGAGCTTTACTACAAGCCGAACTGCGAGTTCGTGGCGCGCTTCTTCGGCGAGAACAATCTGGTCGCCGGAAAACTCGGGCCGGTCCAAGGCGACCAGCGGCCGATCGAAACGGCGCTTGGGCGCCTGGTCTGCTCGATCGGCGATCAGCCGCATCTGAAGGCCGCGCCGGACGGCACCAGCGCTTTCGCGGCGTTCCGTCCCGAGGCCTTGCGCCTCGCGGGCGCCAAGGACAACGACAACCGCTTGTCCGGCACCATCGCCGATCTGGCCTTCGCCGGCTCGTCGACCGTCGCAACGATCACGGCGGGGGCGGACAACGCCGCCCAACGCCTGCGGTTGCGCATGCCAAGTCGGATCGACGGCAGCATGCTGAAATCCGGCGAGACGGTCTCGCTCTCCTTCGCGCCGCATGAAGGCCATCTGGTGCTGGCATGAGCAAGGCCGGCTCGACACAGCCTTCGGAACAGCACCTGTCGCTGCTGGTGACGGTGCTGGCTTTTGCCCTGCCGGTGATCTTTGTCCTCGTGCCGCTGGCGATCTTCCTGGTCTACAGCTTCTTCAGCGTCGACCAGGGCACGATCATCCATGCGCCGACGCTCGGCAACTATGTCAGGTTCTTCACCGACCCGATCTTTCTGCCGGTGTTCTGGAACACCATCGTGCTGTGCGTGTCGGTGGCCGTCATCTGCATCCTGCTCGCCTATCCCGCCGCCTATTTCCTGACGACGCTGAAGGGGCGGTGGCGCTATGCCTTGCTGATGCTGCTCCTGGTCCCGCTGCTGATGAGCTACGTCATCAAGATCTATGCGATCCGCAGCATCCTCGGCCTCAACGGCTTCCTCAACAAGGCACTGGTGGCGCTCGGCATCCTTGAGCAGCCGTCGACGCTTTTCGTGTTCAACATGAACGCCATCCTTTTGACGCTGAGCCTGCTTTTGATCCCCTTCGCCATCCTGCCCATCTTCCTGTCGCTGGAGCGGATCCCTCAGACATTGCTGCGCGCCTCCGACGACCTTGGCGCGAGCGGCTTGCAGACGTTCCTGCGCATCACCTTGCCGCTCAGCCTGCCCGGTGTCGCCTCGGCGGCGAGCTTCGTCTTCGTGCTGGCGATCGGCGATTTCCTCACGCCGCAGATGGTCGGCGGGATCAGCGGCTTCACCTTCGGCCGCATCCTCTACAGCCAGTTCGGCACGGCCTATAACTGGCCGTTCGGCGCGGCACTGTCGGTGGCGCTTGCGATCGTTGTGATCTGCGCAATCCTCATCGGCGAACGGTTCGGACGCAACCGGGGGACGTCGGTATGAGCGCCTTGCCCCGGCTTTCCACACTCTTCCTGGCCGCGATCACGACGCTGGTCGCCGTGCTGCTCTACAGCCCGCTGTTCGTGCCGATCGTGTCGTCGTTCTTCACGATCTCGCATGGCGATGTCGACTGGTCGTCGCCAACCCTGTCGACCTATCGGGCGCTAGCGGCGAACCACGATATCCTGGCCGCCCTGCGCACCACGCTGATCGTCGGCATGTGCACCGTCGTGCTCTCGGTGGTCAGCGGGACGCTGCTGGCGCTCTACTATCACGGCCGCCGGTCGGGACGTTCGGTGCTGCAGTTCATCATCTTCCTGCCGTTCCTGATGCCGCCGATCATCAGCGGACTGGCGCTGCTGATCTTCTTCCGCGAGATCGGCCTCGAACGTTCGCTGCTGACGGTCATCATCGGCCATACCGTCTTTGTGCTGGCGATCGTCTATCGCACCGTGCTGATGCGGCTGCAATCGATGAGCCACACGCTGGTCGAAGCGTCCTACGATCTCGGCGCCACCGGCTGGCAGACTTTTTGGCGCGTCATCTTGCCGAACCTGTCGAGCGCGATGGTCGGCGGCGCCATCCTGGCCTTCGCCCTGTCGTTCGACGAAACGATGATCACCATCCTGGTCACCGGTACGCAAAGCACGCTGCCAGTCAGGCTGTGGGCGATGATGCGGCTTGGCTTCTCGCCCGACATCAATGCGCTGGTGGCGCTGATCCTGATGTTCACCGTGCTGCTCTGCGTGCTCGCCGCGCGTTTTCTGATCCCCAGGCAGATGGCGACGGAACGGACCTGAGCTATCGAGCACCTGTCATCGAGGCAGGGCCGTCGGGTTGAGATCGAAGACACGTCCTGGATTGAGGATGTTCTTCGGGTCGAGCGCTGTCTTCAGCCGCCGCATCGTGGCGATTTCGGCCTCGCCGCGCGCCAGATGCAGCCACTGCTTCTTGTCGAGGCCGATGCCATGCTCGGCCGAAACGCCGCCTCCCGCCGCCGCCACGCCGCGATAGATGATGCCATATGCCGCCGCCGGATCCGCCGTCAGGACCTGATAGTGCAGGTTGCCGTCGCCGAGATGACCGAAGACATAGATGTCGGCGCCGGGATCGACGGCATGGATGGCGGCGTCCGCTTCCTGCAGAAAGGCGCCCATGCGCGCCAACGGGATGCTGATGTCGACGCCGATCAGGCCTTTGATCGAAAACAGGACACGATTGGCGTCCTCCCGCACGTCCCAGAGCGCACGGAATTCGCGCGGCGATTGCGAGACGACCACATCGTCGACCACGCCGTCCTCGACCGCTTGCATCAGAACCTCGGCGAAGCGCTCGCCGTCGCGTTCGGGCTCGCTGCCCTGGATTTCGGCCAGCACATAGACGGGTGAGCCGGCCGGCAATGGTGCCGGCATGGCCATGCTGCCGACCATGACGTCATAAAGCGGCGCGAAGTTGACCTCATAGGCGGAAAGTAGCGGGCCGAGCTTTTGCCGGAGCAGCCCAAGCAGTGCAATCGCCGCATCGAGCGAAGGCAGCGCGCAGAAGGCGTTCACCTCGGATACCGGTTTGGGATGCAGCCTGAGCGCGGCGCGGGTGACGACGCCAAGCGTGCCTTCCGCGCCGATGAAGAGCTGGCCGAGGTCGTAGCCGGAATTATCCTTGGGCAGGCCCTTGAGCGACGTCAGCACGCTGCCATCGGCGAGCACGGCCTCAAGCCCTAGTACCTGCGCCCGGTACATGCCGTAGCGCAGCACCCGGATGCCGCCGGCATTGGTGGCTATGTTGCCGCCGACCGTGGCCGAACCGCGCGCGCCAATATCGACGCCGAACATCAGCCCGGCGCTGTCGGCGGCCTCCTGCACGGACTGCAGCGTCGCGCCCGATTCGGCAACGATGCTGGCGGCTTGAATGTCCGGAGCGGCGAGGCCGGTCATGCGTTCCAGCGACAGCACGATCTCGCCCGGCTGGACGCGTGCGCCGCCGGCCAGCCCGGTGCGTCCGCCCTGGACGACGACCGCCTGGCCGAGAGCGTTGCATCCAGCGAGTGCTGCCGCGACGCCAATGGTATCGCGCGGGCGCAACACCACTTCGGGAAGCGCGCCAAGCTTGCCGTCGGGATCCTCGCGATAGCGCTGGTCCACGTCGGAGCCGGCAAGAACGCCGCCCGCGCCCAGCCGATCGCCAAGGGCGGACAAAAGTCGTTCCGTTTCAGGCGACATCGGACTCAGGCGCCTGAACGGCAAAGCGCGTCGTCTGCATCCACCGACCGGACGGCCCGATGAGTATCCTTGTCCAACACGCTCGCCATCCTTCAATTGCAGCCGGCCGATCCTATTCGCGATCGCGTGCCGTGCAAGCGATATTGGCCCGCCTCAAGCGAGGCCGGCATCAATCGCGATGAAACACGGTTGATGCCGGAAGCACTGTCCAGCTTACTGAAGCTTGGCCTGCAGGGCGTTGATGTCGTCGGTGGTCATTTCACCGTCGGTGGTCACCTTGCCGTCGACAATCTTCCACAGCCGGAACGGTCCGGTGATATCGCCGAACTTGTCGAAGGCGACAGGGCCGATGACGCCTTCATAGCGGATCGGCTTGCCGTCCTTGATCAGGCCGAGTGCCTTGGCGAACTCCTCCTTGCCGGCGAAGATCGGCGTGCCGGCGGGGTCGACCGCCTTGTACATGGCATCCTTGATCTTGGCCGGATCCTCCGAGCCGGCAATGGCGATGGCCAGTCCGACGATGGCGCCGGCATCGTAGGACCGGTCGGCCGCCGGGTTCGATGGCTCGATGCCGGAGAACGCCTTGTAGTTCTTGGTGAAATACTCGGTCGACGCGGTCGGGTTGGTGCCGGACGACGTGCCGTAGGCATTCTTCAGATAGTCGGCGCCGACCGACTCGATGAAGTCAGGGCTGTTCATGCCGTCATTGAGCAGGAATTTCTGTACGCCGCCTTGCGAGATCCAGGTGCGGGCGATGGTGGCGCCATCGACCGGCGTGCTGACCAGATAAAGTCCGTCCGGCTCGCCTCCCATCGCGGCCGTCACTTCAGAGGCATAGCTCGACTGCTTCTCATTGTAAGGCGTGTCGGAAACGATGGTGCCGCCGAGCGCTTTATAGGCACGCGAGAATTCGGCCACCATGTTGACGCCGAAATCGTTGTTCACGTGAATGATCGCCAGCTTCTTGAAGCCCCTGTCGATGGCGTATTTGGCCGCGGCCACGCCCTGCAGCGCGTCCGAGGTGATGGTGCGGAAGAAGATGCCGTTGGTCTTGCCCTCGCGGCCGAGCGTCGTCAGCGTCGGCGAGGACGAAGCCGGCGAGATCTGGACGATCTTGGCCGGCGCGGTGACCGAGGTCAGGATCGGGATCGACACCGAGGAGATGATGCCGCCGATGATGACCGGCACCTTCTTGACCTGAACCAGCTGGGTCGCGGCGTCGACGGCGATGTTGCCCTGGCTCTGGCTGTCGCGCGTGTCGGTCGCAAGGTCACAGCCGCGCACGCCGCCTGCTTCGTTGATGTCGCGGAAGGCCATTTCGACCGACTTGGCGCCGGCCTGGCCGTATTCGCCGGCCGGACCGGTCAGTTCCATGACAAGGCCGACGGTGATCTTGCAGTCGGCGGCCTGTGCAGCACTGGCAATCGTGACGAGAGCGAGCGCGGTGGTGAGTTGGAGTATCGTCTTTCTCATTGTTGTTCCCCTTGAGTTACACGAACTGGTTTGACGTCTGGAAAGTGTCAGTGTTCCGGCACCTGCAGCCAGGTTTCATGCAGATGCCGCCATTGGACGCCGTTGGGCGCCGATGAACTGGTGGTGAAAACGGCGCTCGACTGGCGGCGGCTACGCATGCCGCCGCGCAACTGCGCCTCGACATAAAGGACGACGATCGTATCGCCGCCCTGCCAGCCGGGCTTGATGTCCTCGATCGAGATGGCGAAGCCGTCGTCGCAGGTGGCTCGGCTGGAGCGCACATGGTCAACAACGGCGTCACGGTCGAGGATCTGGCCGTCTGGTGCGATCATGGTCAAGCCTTCGCCCATGACGGCTTCGAAGCGGCCGAAATCCGCTCTGTCGGCGCGCGCGGCGACGAACCAATCGACGAAGAAGCGGTGCAGGTCGATGACCTCGGCGCTGGCCTGCGAAAACAGCTTGGCGTCCATGGTTTTCAAACCCGGCCCGCGTTGAGATTATAGTGCATGATCGAGCCGTGGCGGCCATTGCGGTCACGCTCCAGCGTGTAGACGTCGCCCTCAAGACCGGCGCCCCGCGCTATGACGGCAGCGATCCGCGCGCGGTCATCGGCATCGAGTTCGATATCCATGATTTTGGCATTGGCCAGCGCATGCGCCTGGTTGCGGGCACCGACGATTACGGCGGCCACGTGCGGTTGCTCCAGCACCCAGGCGCTGGCGATGGTGGCGATGTCGACGCCGTGGCGATCGCCTACAGTCTTCAACGCCTGAAGCAGTTGCTGGAACAGGTCCCAGCCGCCGAAATCGTCGATGATCAGCTTGTATTTGACCAGCGAGCGGTTTTCGAGCGGCGTCGCCGGTTCGGCCATACCAAGCCATTTCTCGCTGAGGAAGCCGCCGGCCACGGAGCCGTAGCAGAGAAAGCTGACGCCGTTTGTCTTCGCAAGTGCGGCGAGGCTGTGCGCAGGACGCTGGTCGAGCACCGAATATTGCAGCTGCTGGCTGACCAGCGGGATGCCGGCAGCCAGGATTTCGGCAAGCCTCGGCGTGTCGAAATTGGTGGTGCCGAGATTGCGCACCTTGCCTTCGCGCCGAAGCTCGTCGAGCCATCCCATCGCTTCGACGTAGCGAGGCTGCGCATAGTCCCACCAGTGGAACTGCACGAGATCGAGCCGCTCGGTCTTCAGCCTGCGCAGCGACTGATCGACGATGCCCCTGATGTAGTCGCGGCTAATTGTGGCCAGCCGTTCGAGGTCGGGCACCAGCTTGGTGTGCACCTTCATTTTGGCCGCCGCATCGAGGCCGCGCTCATTGGCCAGCCGCAGGCGCGCGGCGCCGATCAGCTCCTCGACGCCGGTGTAGATGTCGGCGCAGTCATAGGTCCAGATACCTGCATCGAACGTGGCGATCAGGTCGGTCACCGCTTGGCTGCGGTCGATGGCGCCATGGCCGCCGGCGAGTTGCCAGCCACCGCGGATGACGCGCGAGATCGTGTAGCCTGGGCCGAGCTCGAAGGTCTTGGCGGTCATGTCGGATCATTCTCCTTCGGCAGCGGCACGGCCGTGGTTTCGGCATGGCTGAACCGCCGCTTGGCCAGCCTGACGATCCGCAGCCTGCTGGCGCAATTGGGATCGGGACAAGCGATCTCGGCGTCCGAGGTCATCCAGTCATTGGCGTGGGTCGGGCGTTGTTTTGCCGCCAGCAGCGGCAGCACGGCAGCGAGCGAATAGATCGAAAAGCC
Source organism: Mesorhizobium sp. B2-3-5 (assembly GCF_006442395.1). NCBI lineage: Bacteria > Pseudomonadati > Pseudomonadota > Alphaproteobacteria > Hyphomicrobiales > Phyllobacteriaceae > Mesorhizobium > Mesorhizobium sp. B2-3-5. Next base: position 108,139 of record NZ_VFVX01000010.1, read on the forward strand.
TTGTCCTGACGGCATTGACAGCATTTCGCCCTTGAGCTCGAAATAGTCGCCGGCCATGGCGCCGCAATAGATCGGCTTGCCTTCGGGGACGACCGCCTCGACGCGAAGATCGAAGAGTTCGAAACTGTCGTCAGCCATGTCAGGCCTCCATCAGGCTGAAAGTAACATCGCAGGCGCCGTTGCGGCGGATGACGCCGCAGGCGGCCGCGAACTGATCGCGCTCCTCGGCAATCACCTGCGCCACCACGCTGCCGGCCAGCCAGCCGATCGGGAACAGAAGCCGCGCCCCTTGCCCATAAAACAGGCCGATGTCGAAGATCGCGTCGGGGTTGCCGCCCCACATGCGCGGCGGCACGTAGGACAGCACGATATCTCCGGGCTGCGGCGTCAGCGTGGCGTTCTCCGCCGGCAGCGGCCGGGCATAGGCCTGCCCCTCGATATCGGCTGATGGAACCGGACAGGAAATCTCAGGTCCGGTCCACATCGCATGGATGCCTGGGACGACGCGTGGCGTGGCGAGATACGCTGTGAGGAAGTCTGCGTTTTCCGGCGCCTTCGCTGGCAGCAGCACAGCCGTGACGGAAAGCTTCGAGTGTGGTTCGGTGATCCGGATGGAGGTCATGTCTGATCTCTCCCAGCCGCGGATTGCAGCTTGCTGCGCAGGAAGGTGAAGGGCCGGCTGATGTCGGCGACCAGCGCGTCGCGCGCCGCCTGTGCGTCCTGCGTGGCCAGCGCCTCGACGATGCGGCGGTGATACTGGGCGGTGTCGACCTCGCCGGCTTCCGAGAAGGCATAGATGGCGACGCGGATGCAAGGACCCGATTGCAACCACAGGCTCTCGATCATCGGGATCAGAACGGCCGAGCCGCAGGATCGGTAGATCTCGAAATGAAAGCTTTGATTGAGCGTAACCTCGCGGTCGACATCCTTTTTGTGTTTCAAAGCCCGCATTTCGTCCCATTCGGCCAGAATGGTTTCGATGGTGGCGATCTGGCGCGGACCCATGCGGGCGGCAGCCAGCGCGATCGCCTCGCCCTCGATCAGGATGCGGGCCCGCAGGAGATCGTCGAGGCGATCCAGCGTAATTGGCGGCACGCGCACCGAACGATTGGGCAACGCCTCCAGCGCCTTTTCCGTGATCAACCGCCCGAGCGCCTCGCGCACCGGCATGGTCGAGGTAACCAGCGCATCGGCAAGCCCACGGATAGTCAGCACCTGGCTCGGTTCAAACAGGCCCCCAATCAGGGCACGGCGCAGCTCGGAATAGACGCGATCCTGCACGGTCTCGCGGCCGACCGGCGCAAGCTGGGCCGCGATCGCCTCGTTGTTCTTTTCGACGGCAGCCTTTTGCATGGAATTCCGTTCTCGGCCGGTTTTCGGCTTGCGGAGGAAATTAAAGCCGAATATCGTGATCAAAGCAAGTGTGATCACAAATCAAAAATCAGGAGACGGCGACGACCGTCTTCGGCCAGAGGGTCTAGATGAGCGAGGCAGCCAGACGGCAAGGGCGAGAGACCCATGCGCCGGTCCTGACGGCAAGGAACGTCGTGCGCCGCTTCGGCGGCCTCGTCGCCGTCAATGACGTCTCGTTCGACGTCAAAGCAGGAGAAATCCTTGGCCTGATAGGGCCGAACGGAGCAGGCAAGACCACCATGTTCGACCTGCTCGCCGGCAGCATTCTGCCCTCCAGCGGCGATATCCTGCTCAACGGCACGTGCGTCTCCGGCGAAGCCGCTCACCTGCGCATCGGCCGCGGGCTCGGCCGCACCTTCCAGATCCCGCGCCCGCTGCCCAATCTGACGCTGATCGAAAACATCATGCTGGCGGCGCAGGGTCAGGCCGGCGAAAGGCTGCTCGCCAACTTCGTCACGCCGTGGCGGGTGGCGGCGCAGGAAAAAGCCGCCCGGGCGAAAGCGCTCGAACTGCTGGAACTCGTTACCCTCACCCACCTCGCGCATGAGCCGGCACGCGTGCTGTCCGGCGGCCAGCGCAAGCTGCTCGAACTCGCCCGCGTCATGATGGCCGACCCGGCGATCATCCTGCTCGATGAACCGGCGGCCGGTGTCAACGCGACGCTTCTGGAAGTCATCATCGACCGCATCCGCGACATCAATGCGCGCGGCATCACCTTCCTCTTGATCGAGCACAACATCGACATGGTGACGCGGCTCTGCCATCGCGTCCTCGTCATGGCGAGCGGCCAGTTGCTCAGCGAAGGCACGGCGGAAGAAGTGGCCCGCGATCCGCGCGTCATCGAGGCCTATCTCGGAGGCGCGGCATGAGCGAGACTGTCCTCGATGTCCGCAATCTCGAAGCCGGCTACGAACCCGGCGTGCCGATCGTGCGCGGCGCTTCGATCACCGTCAGCAAGGGTGAGATCGTCGTCGTCCTCGGCCCCAATGGCGCCGGCAAGTCGAGCTTCATCAAGGCGATCGCCGGCCTTGTCCCGATCACCGGCGGCACGGTGTTCCTGGACGGCAGGGACATCACCGCAGCACCTGCCCATACCATGGTGCGGCTTGGCCTCGCCTTCGTGCCGCAGACCGAGAACATCTTTCCGCTGATGTCGGTCGAGGACAATCTCAAGGTTGCCTGCGGCATCCTCGAGCGGCGGGAAATCCCTGCCCGCATCGAGGAAATGTATGCCGCCTTCCCCGACCTCGTCCGCCAGCGCCGCACCGCGGCCGGCAATCTGTCGGGCGGGCAACGGCAGATGCTCGCCGTCGCGCGGGCGCTGATCGTCCACCCCAAGGTGCTGGTGCTCGACGAACCGTCGGCCGGCCTGTCACCGAAATTCGTCTCCATGGTGTTCGAGATGCTGGCCGGCATCCGCAGGTCCGGCGTCACCATCCTGCTGGTCGAACAGAACGCCAAGGCAGCCCTTGCCATCGGCGACCGCGCCTATGTGCTGGTCGAGGGCAAGGACCGCCACGAAGGCATCGCTTCCGAACTTTGGAACGACCCGGTCGTCGCTGAACTCTATCTCGGCCAGCGCCCGCTCACAGCCGAAAAGACGTCGCACGCCGGGAATGGAGGCGCGGCATGAGCCTGCAATTCATCGTCGACGGATTGCTGACGGGCTCGATGATCGGCCTTGGGGCCATCGGCGTGACGCTCACCTATTCGATCCTGCGCTTTTCCAACTTCGCCCATGGCGACTTCATGGCCTGGGGGACCTATGCGACGCTGGCCGTGGTCAGCGCCATCGGCGCGACGTTCGGCAAGGTGGCGCCGATCGCGCCGCTGTCCTTCGGCTGGCCGCTCATCGTTGCGCTGGTCATCGGCATGGCGTTCACCGCGCTGCTGGCGCTGCTGCTCGACAAGGTGCTGTTTTCGCGGCTGCGCTCGCAAGGCCAGGCGATCATCGTGGTTATGGCGAGTTTCGGCGCTTCCATGGCACTCCGAAGCCTGCTCGAATTCATCTTCACCTCGCGGCCGACCTATTTCAGCCGGGCCATCCAGATCGCCATGCCGGTCGGCTTCGGCATCCGCGTCACGCCTGACCAGATCGCCTTGCTGCTGCTGACCGCCATCCTCGTGCTCGGCGTGCATCTGTTGATGACGCGCACGCAGACCGGCCGCTCGATGCAGGCCTTGAGCCAGAACGCGGCATTGGCGCGCATCGTCGGCATCGATGTCGCCAAGGTGGTGCGCGTCACCTGGATCGTCGGCGGCGCATTGGCCTGCGTGGCCGGCGTGATGATCGGCATTCTGGTGCAGATCCGCCCGTTCATGGGCTTCGACATGCTGCTGCCGATGTTCGCCGCCGCTATCCTCGGCGGCATCGGCAGCATCCCGGGCGCGGTGCTCGGCGGGTTGATCATCGGGCTTGCGGAAGCCGGCGCGGTACAGCTGATTGGCGCCGAATGGCGCGCCGCCGTCTCCTTCATCATCCTGATGGCGGTGCTGTTCGTGCGGCCGATCGGCCTCTTTGGCGTGAGGGAAAGATGATCGATCTCGTCGGCTATGGCGCCTTCTTCCTGACAACCGCGCTGATCTTCTCGCTGGTCACGCTGGGGCTCAATTTGCAATGGGGCCTGACCGGCCTGTTCAATGTCGGCCTCGCCGGCTTCGTCGCCATCGGTGCCTATACGTCCGCACAGCTGACCACGCCAGATGACGCCGCAAGGCTGGGCGGTTTCGGCCTGCCGCTCCTCGTCGGTTGGCTCGGCGCCATGATCGTCGGCGGCCTTGCCGCGGCACTTACCGGGATGGCCACGCTGCGTCTCAGGTCGGACTATCTGGCGATCACCACATTCGGCGTCGCCGTGGTCGTGCAACTGGTCGCGCTCAACGCGCAGAAGCTGACCGGCGGACCGTTCGGCATCGGTTTCATCCCGCGCCCCTTCGGTAGCCTGGCCGAGACGCCGCTGCTGTTCAACCTGTCCAACCTTGCCGTCGTCTCGGCTGTCACGCTGATCGCCTATCTCGCCTTGGAGCATCTGTCGCGCAGCCCGTGGGGCCGTGTGCTGAAGGCGCTGCGCGAGGACGAGCGGGCGGCGATCTCGCTCGGCAAGAGCGCGCGCTTCTATCGCGTCCAGGCCTTCGCCGTCGGCGGCGCCATCATGGCGCTGGCCGGCGCTCTGCAGGCACATTTCACCGGCTTCATCGCGCCGGACAATTATCTGCCGATCCTGACCTTCCAAGTCTGGGTGATGCTGATCGTCGGCGGCTCGGGCAGCAATCTCGGCGCCGTCATCGGCAGCATCCTGGTCTGGGCGATCTGGGCCGGGTCGGGCACGCTGACCAGCGTGCTGTTCCCGCCCGAGCAGCAGGCGCGCGCCGCTTCGCTGCAGATCGTCGCCATCGGCGTCATGCTCTGCGTCATCCTGCTGATCCGGCAGAACGGCCTGTTCGGCGACAGGCCACGACGGCCACGCTTCGGCAAGCGGCCGAAACTGGCCGCGGCCAAGAGCAGTTCAAGCTCATGAATGCCGTGGTCCGGCAGGACGCGCACGGCGCTTCGCTCTGGAACGCCATCAGTCGCCACCATCGCGAGCGGCCGGCACTGAGTGATGATCTCGAAGTCGACCTCGCCATTGTCGGCGGCGGTTTTTCCGGCCTTTCGACCGCACTGCACGCCCCTGGAAAAGGCATCTCGGTCGCCGTTCTCGAAGCCGAGATCATCGCTTGGGGCGCGACCGGCCGGAATGCCGGTTTCGTCGTGCCGAACTTCGCCAAGATGGACCCGGACAGCATCCTCGCGCATCTCGGGCCGGAGCGCGGCGAGAGGCTGATCGATTTCGCCGCCGGCAGTGCCGACCTTGTCTTCGGCCTGATCCGGCAGCACGGCATCGATTGCGACGCGGTGCAGAACGGCTGGATCCAGCCGGCGCACTCGCCCGCCGCCTTCGAGAAGGTCCAGTCACGTGCGCAACAATGGGCCTTGCGCGGTCGGCCTGCCGTAACCCTCAATCGGCAGGAGGTGGAAGCGCTGACCGGCGCGCGCGGCTATGTCGGAGGATGGATGGACCGTTCGGGCGGCGTCATCAATCCGGTCGCCTATGCACGCGGATTGGCCGATGCGGCGGAAAGGGCGGGCGCGCGGATTTTCGAGCGGACACGTGTCACATCGGTTGACCGCATAGCCGATGGCTGGGCGCTGAAGACACCATCGGGATCGGTGCGCGCGGCCAAGGTGCTGATCGCCACCAATGCGTATGCCGGGCCACCCTTTCAGACGCTGCAGCGGACCTATTTTCCGCTGAAGGTTTTCCAGATCGCGACCAGGCCCCTGCCACTCGAAACCCGCGCGCGCCTGCTTCCCGGCGGGCAAGGTGTCGGCGACACCAGGCGCAATCTCTTCACCTTTCGCTTCGATGCCGACAACCGGCTGATCAGCGGCGGCATGCATATTCTGAGCGCCGGTGCCGACGCGCGCGTTCCGCAAACGATCTGGCGACGGCTCGCCAAGCACCTCGATCTGCCAGACCTACCGCCGATTGCCTATAGCTGGTCGGGAATGGCAGCTGTCGAACCGGATTTCCTGCCGCACCTGCTGGACCTTGGGCCGGGGCTGATCGCCGGCCGTGCCTGCAACGGACGCGGCATCGCCATGACGACGGCCATGGGCAGGGCGCTGGCCGACTGGGCTACTGGAACCGACGCCCGCAAGCTGCCGCTGCCTTTTGCACCGCCGGCGCCGATTCCGTTCCATGCGCTGCTGCGGCACGCGCCCAACATGCTTCTCGGCTGGAGCATGCTACGCGACCGGATGGACGAGAAGGCATAGGCCGGCCGCGCGATCAATGCGCCGCGCGAAGATTTTCGGAAAGAACCGCTGCCGCCGTTGCGATATCCCGTTCGAGAGAAGCTCGGACAGCAGGGCCATCGCGCTGTTCCAGCGCATCGACGATCTTGCGATGCGCGTCGTTCGACCGCGGTATGTAACGGTCGGCCTGCATCAACAGCTTGAGATAAGGACCGACCCTGCCCCAAAGGTCGCGGATCATGTTCAACAGGATCGGCGCGCCGGCATGCTGGTAGATGGCGAAGTGGAAGGCCTCGTTCAGTGAGAGATAGGCCTTGGCGTCACCGGCCTCGATCGCGCGCTGCATGCCGGCAAGCGTCGCCTGTATGTCCACCAACCCGTCTTCCGTCATCAGCGACGCGGCCATCTCACCTGCCAGCCCTTCGACCGCGATGCGGATATGGGTCAGTTCCTCGAAGGCGGGAGCCGACAGCAAGGGCACGATGATCGAGCGGTTGTTCTGCATCTCGAGCAGCCGTTCGGCGACCAGCCTTTGCAGCGCCTCGCGGATCGGCGTGGTCGAGATGCCGAACGTCTCGGCGAGCTTACGGATGACGAGCGTCTGGCCCGGGCTGAAGCCGCCTGAAATCAACTCCTGCTTGAGCGCGCCATAGGCGCGGTCGTTGAGGGTTTGATGTTGCAGCTTCAGCACGCGCGCGTCCCGATCACCAGTTCGACAGCGCGCGATCGAGCGTCTCGGCCAGCTGCTCGGCATTGTCACGGGCGAACGGCAGCGGCGGCCTGATCTTCAGCACATTGCCGCGCGGACCGCACGACGAGATCAGCACGCCGTCCTCGCGCATGGCTTCGACGACGGAAGAGGTCTTGCCGGCAGCCAGCGCCTCATCGCCCCCCGCCGTCAACTCGACGCCGAAATAGAGGCCGTTGTGCCTGACGTTGGCGACCATGCCGTGGCGGCCTTGCAAGGAATCGAGCAAGTCGCGCGTATAGGCGCCGACCATCCGTGCATTCTCGATCAGCCCCTCACCTTCGATCACGTCGAGGACAGCGATGCCGACGGCAGCGGCGACCGGATTGCCGCCGAACGTGTTGAAGTAGCCGGTGTTCGAGCCGAACGAAGCGACGAGCTGAGGCCGCACGATCACCGCGCCCATCGGATGTCCGTCGCCGATCGGCTTGCCCATGGTGACGATATCGGGCTCAAGGCCGTAGTTGGCGAAGCCCCACATGCTCTGGCCAAGCCGGCCGAAGCCGGACTGGACCTCATCGGCGATGACGACGCCGCCTGCCATCCTGACGTGATCCGCCGCCTCGCGCATGACAGAAGCATCGGGGAAGAAAATGCCGTCGCTGGAAAAGGCCGAGTCGAGCAGCAGCGCCGCCGGGCGAATATTCTGCGCGCGCATATCCTCGATGGCGGCGGCGACATTCCTGGCGAAATCATGCGCGGCGCGGCCATGGTCGCGGAACGTGTCCGGCGCTACCACGGTCCGATGGTGCGCCGGCACACCCTTTGACCCGACAGCCGCCGGCGACAGCTGCGCGGTCGCGATCGTCGCGCCGTGATAGGCGAAGTCGGTGATGATGACGCCAGTGCCGCCACTCGAATGCTGGGCGATGCGGATGGCAAGGTCATTGGCCTCGCTGCCCGTGCAGGTAAACATGGCGTGGCCGAGATGCGGCGGCAGGGTGCCGAGCAGCTTTTCCGCGTAGTCGAGGATGATCTCGCTTAAGTAGCGGGTATGGGTGTTAAGCGTGGCGGCCTGACCCGACAATGCCTCGACGACACGCGGATGACAGTGCCCGACCGAGGCGACGTTGTTGTAGGCATCGAGGAATTTGCGCCCTTGCGCATCATAGAGCCAGACGCCGCTGCCGCGCACCAGATGGATCGGGTGGCGGTAGAAGGCGCGGTAGGTCGGCCCAAGCAGCCTGGCGCGGCGTTCAAGCAGGGCGCGCTCGGATGCCAACGTGCTGGCGTCGGCAAGGGCATTTGCGGGTGAGGACTGGGACACGAGCATCTACTCCGGATTGGAATGATCGAGAAAATAGCGGCGGGCGTCCACTGACGACAGCCCGTCCAGCCGTTCGAGCGAGGCCCAGACCTCGGTGATGAGGCGCAGGACATAGTCGCGCTTGGCCGGGAAGCGTTCGGCCTGCCAGCTGGCGATATTGGCGATCAGGGCAAGGCGGGCACGGATCAGATCGAAAAGAATGCCGATCTCTTCGGGCTCGAGTGGCTGTACCGATTGATAGCCGGAGACGAAGCGCGCGGCCGGCGCCAATGGATGACCTTGCGCCGGCCAGCGATAGACGGCGCCAATGGCGAGGTCGCAGATCAGCGGCGAATGGATCATGTCGCCGAAATCGAGGATGCCGCTCACCAATTCCGGCCGCGATGCATCCATCACCACATTGTATGAATTCATGTCGTTGTGGACGATCTGCGCGCGCAGCCCGGGGATGACCGGCGCCGCATGCTCCTCGAAGGCGTCGATGACGCGCTCGACCATGGCACGGTGGCGAGCATCCGAGATATGCGCCAGCATCGGCCGCGTCTTCGCCACCTTGCGGATGTCCCAGAGCAGGTCGCTGCCGGCGGCCGGATGGAAGAAGCCGCGCAGCGCCCGCCCGAGCCGGGCGAGGAAGATACCGAGATTGCGATCCTGCGCCGCTGACGTTGGCGAGCGCGAGAGCAACTGGCCGGGCAGATATGTGACCAGCCGGATGATGCGCGGCTGGGATCCCTCGATGCTGACCGCAAACTGCGCATCGCCCTCAAGGCTTTTGCGCACCGAGGGGACCGGCAAGGTCGGGTCGACCGCGAGGATATGATCGAGCGCCTTGTTCTGGAAGTCGGTGAAGCCGGCCTCTTCGGCCGGATGGGAGACCTTCAGGACGAACTCGCCCTCGCCTTCGGTCTGGATGTGAAAATTGTGGTCGCGTTCTCCCGGCAACGGACGCGCGGTGCCGGTCAGCCCATAGTGTCGGCGCAACAGGGCCAATGCGTCGGCGATCGAAACGTCAGGCGCGTCCTCGGCGAGCGTTTCGCCGAAAGCATCGGGCACTGACGCATTCATGATCTCACCTCGGGATCGAGCGGCTCGAGACCGCACCAGTCGGCGATGAACAGCGCAATGGTCTGGGTGACCTTGCGCACCGAATCGAGATCGACCGCCTCGTCATAGCCATGCGGCATGCGGCAGATCGGGCCATAGACGATCGCCGGCGTATCGGCATAGAGGCCGAAGAAACGCGCGTCGGTCGTCGCCGAGGTGACATGCTCCTGCAGCGGCTCGCCCCAGACGGCGGTATGGCTGCGCCGCAGCACGGCTTCCATCTCGTCGGCGCCCTCCAGCACATAGCCCTCGGCCATGAAGCCATTATAGGTCATCCTGGGCGGGCGATTGGCCAGGAATGGATCGGCCCGGGCCGCATCGGCGATGCAGGCTTCGAGCTCGGCCCTGGCGTCTTCCAGCTTCTGGCCGGGATAGGTCGCGACCCGCATTTCGAAGACGCAGCGCGCCGGAACGCTCGATGTCCATTCGCCGCCTTCGATCTTGCCGAGATTGAAGCGGATCGGATGCGGATGATCGCAGAAATGCGGATCATCCACCTTGCGCGCATTCCAAACGATTTCCAGCTGCTTCAAGGCCTGGATGATGACGAAGGCTTTTTCGATGGCGTTGGCCCCGGCCGAGAAGGCGCCCGACGCGTGCTGCGGGTCGCCGTCGACCTCGACCCGGAACCAGATCGGGCCAACCTGCGCCCGCATCAATCGCGGTTCCAGCGGTTCGGGAATGAAGGCGGCGTCGGCACGGTAGCCACGCTGCAGGCAAGCGAGCGCGCCATTGCCGGTGCACTCTTCCTCGACCACCGACTGCAGGAACACTTTCGCGGCCGGCTGATAGCCAAGGCTGCGCAAGGCGGCCAGCGCATAGAGACAAGCCGACAGGCCAGCCTTCATGTCGCCGGCGCCACGGCCATGCATCCAGCCATCCTCGATCGCCGGATCGTAGGGGTCACGAGCCCAGCGGTCGAGCGGTCCGGTCGGCACCACATCGATGTGGCCGTTGAGGATCAGCGAGCGCCCGGTCGCGTTTCGTGGCGTGTGGGTTGCGACGACATTGAAGGCGTCATCATAGGAGACCGCCACCGGCGAAAAACCCGGCAGGTCGCGGATGACGTCGACGTCGACGCGCCACATGTCGACCGCGTAGCCATCGGCCTCGTAGGCCGCCGCCATGAAGGACTGTGCGGCGTGCTCCTCGCCACGTTGAGAGGGAAAGCGTACAAGATCCGCCAGGAACGCGACCTGCCGCGTGAAGCCGTCGTCAACCGCGCGCAAAATGGCTTCGTCGGCAATACGCTCAGGCATGATGTTCCGCTTTCCCGTGGATGGTGTATCATATCTCATATGCCATTCCCTGGAAATGCAAGAGACAGGCGGGCCAAAATCATGACCCACCTGTGGAACCTCTTGGCAGGCGAGCACAGAGTTGGCATCAGATCCTTGCAGGCCGGCAAGGCGGCGCGGCGGAAGATCGAGGACAAATGCTGGTCACCGAGGGCACATTGCCGGATGAAGTCACCGATCTCGCGTCCGGTTACCGGCGCATACCGGCCGGCAAGATCGTCAATGCGGTGACGTGGATGGAGACGCGCGCGCCGGTGCCGGGTCTCGCCCGACCGCTGGCAATGACCCGCATCACAAAGCCCGACATTGCCTCCTACCGCGCGACCTTCATTGAGATCGGCGCGCCCTGGCTGTGGGATCGCGCCGCCGAAATGTCGGATGCCGAGATCGCCACGCATTTCGCCGACCCACGCCAGCATCTCTTCTACGGCCATGATGAAAGTGGTGGCCATGTCGGCATGGCCGAATTCCGCGTTGCCGATGAAAACGAGATCGAGATCACCTATTTCGGCCTGTTCCCGTCCCTGACGGGCCGAGGTCTCGGCAAGCGGCTGATGGCGGGCGTACTCGATCAGGCATGGCGGCTCGGCCCGAGCCGTATCTGGCTGCACACCAGCAGCATAGACCATCACAGCGTCATCGGTTTCTATAGGGCGTGCGGATTTGAACCGTATGCGGCGGGTTTTGAAATCACCGACGATCCCCGCATAAAGGGGACCTTGCCACGCGATGCAGCACCGCAAATCCCGCTGATCGAAACGGAATGGATGCCCGGCGTCAGATGAGACCGTCTTCGCGACCAGCCAGCCAGGCATCGCCCCACCATCGCCGGTGGGTACGGCGCGAGACCATCCTGTCGAAGCTGGAGCGGCATGTCGACACGCGCATCGTTCTGTTCGCCGCGCCCGCCGGCTTCGGCAAGTCGACGACGATGACGCAGTGGGCCGCGGAAGTCGCGCGCCACGGCCGGTTGACCGCATGGCTGTCCTGCGAGGCGACGGACAATGACGAAGGCGCCTTCCTGTCGCATCTGGTGGGGGCGTTGCGCCATCTCGTCCAGAGCCCGGCCGAGCTAGACCTCGCCTTCCAGTCGAGCCCGATCCCCCAGCTCGATGTCGTGCTCGCGGCACTTGTGGCGGGGCTTGCGGCGCGTGACGCCGACATCACCCTTTTCTTCGACGACTACCACGCCATCGAAGCGCCGGCGGTGAAGCGGTTCATGGAGCGGCTGACACGGCAGGCATCTGCCAACGTCGCCTTCGTCATCGGTTCGCGCACTCTGCCCGACCTGCAGTTGGGCAAGCTCAGGGTGCTCGGCGACGTTTTCGAAATCGGCCCCGACGATCTGCGCTTCGCCTTGTCCGAGGCCGAAGCGTTCTTCAACGACAAGCTGGGCCTCAGCGTCAGCAGCGGCACGGTGGAGACCCTGTGCTCGCGGACCGAAGGCTGGGCCGCCGGCCTGCAACTTGCCTCGCTGTCGCTCAGCGCCGCGCATGCTCCAGAAACGGTCATCGGCAACTTCACCGGCGCCAACCGCAACGTCGCCGACTTCCTGATGGGGGAAGTGTTCCTGGAGCTGCCGCCGGCCCTGGCCAAGTTCCTGCTCCACAGTTCGATCTTCGAGCGCTTCAGCGCCGAGGCGTGCCGGGCGGTTTTGCGCGCGGCGGACGCCGAGGCTGATATCGCCGAGATCGAGACCCGCAACCTGTTCCTGGTGCCGCTCGACGAAGAGCGGCGCTGGTTCCGCTATCATCATCTGTTCCGCGATTTCCTCAGCCGCGAGATGGAACGGCGTGAACCGGAGATGATTGCGCCGCTGCACCTTGCGGCTTCGGAATGGTTCGGCGAACGCAAGATGCTGACCGAGGCGATCGGGCACGCTCTGGCCGCCGGCGACCAGGCCCGCGCGGCGGTGTTCGTCGAGAACAACGCGCTCGAGCTCATCGCCCAGTGCCAACTTCTCTATGTACGCCAGTTGCTGGCGCTGCTCCCCAGGAAACTGGTCGAGCAGCGCATCCGGCTGCAACTCGTGGTGCTGTGGCTGGCGGTGCACAGCAGCCAGCCCGAGATCGCCCAGCAGACGCTCGCCAATGCGCGCAAGCTCGTCGAGACCGGGCCGACCGATGGCAAGGATCCGGGCACGCTGACCGGCACCACGATCGAAGCCGAGCTCGCCGTCCTCGATGCCGCCGTGCACAGCACGCTGGAACAGTTCGAGGATGCGCGGGACACCGCGCTGGCCGCCCTGCGCATCATCGCGCCCGATGCTTGGTTCATGGAAGGGGCGACCGCCAACGTTATCGGCTACAATCTCTATGCGCTCGGCGACCTCGAAGGGGCGCGTGCGGCGGTGGATGCCGCGCGCAAGGCGCATGAGCGAAGCGGCAGCCTGCTCGGCGTCACCATCGCCAATTGCTACATGGCCGTCATCGAACGCTCGGCCGGACGCCTGCCCGCCGCCGAGCGGCTGCTGCGTAATGCCATTATCGAGGCGAGGACGCGGATCGGCGCGAACTCCTATGCCGAGGCGCTCGCTGGAACACTGCTTGCCGAACTTGCCTATGAGACCAATGCATCCGGCGAGGCGCTGACGCTGGTCGAGAATCTTGGGCCGTTGATCGAGGGGGCAGCGGTCATCGTCTATCCCCTGGCCAGCGTGCCGACCTATGCCCGCGTGCTGCAGTTGACCGGCCGGGGCGATGCCGCGCTGGATATGCTGGAGCGCGTCTACCTGCGCGTGCGCGGCTCCGTCTACCGCCGCCTCGCCTCGGTGCTGGTGCACGACCGCATCCGGCTGCTGATCGACCAGAACCGCACCCCGGAAGCGCGCAAGCTGCTCGACGAACATCGCCGCGACCAGAGCGAGGCCGCGCCCACCGTCGCCAACGAGTTCGAATACTTCGCCGAGGGCAGGCTTCTGACGGCGGAGAAATCCTACACGGCGGCCGCGGCGATTTTCGACGAATTGCTGGAGCGAACGAAAAGCAGCGGGCGCATGCGCCGCCACATACTGGCGCTGATTCTGCGCGCCAGGAGCGCCGGCCATGACCAGCGCGAGGCCGACCGCCATCTCCTGGAAGCTTTACGCCTTGCCCAGCCCTCCGGCTTCATCCGTTCCTTCGTCGACGAGGGCAGGCCTGTTGTCGAAGGGCTGATGCGGCTGCGCGCGGCTCAGGCAAAGACCGACCCGTCGCTATCAGCCTACGCAACGCGCATCATCGACGCCGCGCAGACGATGCCGGTGGCGACGCGCAAGCCGGCCGCGCCGGCTGCCGAGAAGGAACAACTCACCCAGCGCGAATCCGAACTGTTGCGCTGCCTGTCGGAAGGCATGTCGAACCGCGATATCGGGGTCGCGCTGTCGGTGAGCGAGACGACGGTCAAATGGCATTTGAAGAACATTTTCGGCAAACTCTCGGTGTCGAACCGGGTCCAGGCCGTGCGTGCCGCGCAGGCCGCCGCAAACCTCCGACCCCCTCCGAAAGGAGGGGCATAGACATCCGGCACAACCCCTCTTTAGGGTCGGGCCACGCGATCATTAGCCTGCTAGCGTCCCTTTGTTTTTAGGGGACGTTGCGGATGGCGACAGGTTACGTTTTTCACGAACAGCTGATGTGGCATGACACCGGCTCCAGCGCCGACATGATGCCTCCCGGCCGTTTCGTGGAGCCTGGCCGGCATCTGGAATCGCCCGGGTCGAAGCGCCGGCTCAATAACCTCATCCAGGTCAGCGGCCTGGTGCGCCATCTGGTGCCGATCATTCCAGAACCGGTGTCGGTAGAGGACCTCCTGCGCGTCCACACGCAACGCCACGTCGACGACATCAGAATGCTCAGCGAGCGTGGCTCCGGCTTCGCCGGGCCGCAGGCGCCGATCGGCCTCAACAGTTTCGACATCGCCTTGTTGTCCGCCGGCACCACCTATGCCGCGATGCGCGCGGTGCTGACTGGCCGCGTCGACAATGCCTATGCGCTGGCGCGGCCGCCGGGGCATCATGCCGAACCCGACCAGGCGATGGGCAACTGCCTGTTCTCCAACATCGGCGTGTCGGTGCGCCGTCTGCAGCATGAAGGCTTGCTCGGCCGCGCCGCCGTGGTCGACTGGGACGTGCATCACGGCAACGGCACCGAGACGGTGTTCTATTCCGACCCGTCGGTGCTGACGATTTCCCTGCATCAGGACAATCTCTACCCGACCGGGCGCGGCGCGGCGGCCGACAATGGCAAGGGCGAAGGCGAAGGCTACAACATCAACATCCCCCTGCCGCCCGGGAGCGGGACCGGCGCCTATGAGGCGGCCTTCGACCGCGTCGTCGCTCCGGCGCTGCGCGCCTATAAGCCGGACCTCATCATCGTCGCTTCCGGTTTCGATGCCTCGGGCTTCGACCCGCTCGGCCGCATGATGCTGAACAGCGAATGCTTCCGGCGCCTCGCGGCGCGCATGGTCGCGCTGGCCGCCGAAGTTTCGAACGGACGGCTCATGATGACCCATGAAGGCGGCTACTCCGAAGGCTATGTGCCGTTCTGCGGCCATGCCGTCATCGAGACGCTGGCCAATCACCGCACCGAGGTGATCGACCCGTTGTCGGACCATATCGACGAATGGGCCGGGCAGGAGTTGCAGCCGCATCAGGTTGATGTGATCGATGCCGCCGAAGGCTTGGTCGCCGGCCTGCGCCAACGCCTCGCCAGCGCGGCCTGACGCGATGGATTTTGTCGTCACCACGCTGCTCAATGCGCTGACACTGATCAGCATCCTGATGCTGGTCGGGCTCGGGCTGGCGATCAGCTTCGGCCTGATGAACGTCACCAACCTGGCGCATGGCGAGTTCGTCACCGTCGGCGCCTTCGCGGTCTATTTCATCCAGAGCGTGGGCGGTTCCTTCTGGGTCGGGTTGGCCGCCGCACCGATTGCCGGCGCGGTGGTCGGCTGCATCCTGGAATTCGCCATCATCCGCCATCTCTATTCGCGACCGGTCTCGACCGTGCTTGCCACCTGGGGCGTCAGCCTCATCCTGCAGCAAGGGCTGGAACTGACCTTCGGTCTTGGCGCCAAGCCGGTGACGCCACCGATCGAAGGCACGCTCGACCTGTTCTTCACCGTCTATCCGGCGTACCGGCTGATCCTGATCGCGATTGCCATGCTGACCCTGCTCGGCGTCATCCTGCTGATCAACCGGACGTCGTTCGGGCTTGATATCCGCACCGTCATCCAGAATCGCGAGATGGCCGAGGGCGTCGGCATCAACACGCGCCGCACCTACGCCATCGCCTTCACCTTCGGGGCCGCAATCGCCGGACTGGCCGGCGGCCTGGTCGCGCCGCTGGCGATCGTGCTGCCGCAGATGGGGGTGAACTATCTCGCCAATGCCTTCTTCGTCGTCATCGTCGGCGGCGTCGGCTCGATCGGCGGTCTCGTCGCCGGCAGCGTCTTCGTCGGCGGACTGACCAGTGTGCTCAATTACCAGATCTCGCCCTCGCTGGCGCAAGCCATCGTGCTGCTCGCGGCCATTGTCGCCGTGCGGCTGCGCCCCAACGGCCTGTTCAACGGGGCATCGCGATGATCGCCCGGGATCGCAACTGGCTGGTGATCTTCGCCGTCTGCGCGGCGCTCGCCGTCGCCTATCCCCTGATCGCCGATGGTTACCAGCTGACGGTGATCCGCGACGCGCTGATCTTCGGCCTGTTCGCGGCGAGCCTCGACTTCTTCTGGGGCCGCACCGGCATTCTGTGTTTCGGGCATGCCGCCTTCTTCGGCATTGGCGGCTACATCATGGCGCTGGTCACGCTCAACGATGCGATCCCCTTCGGCAGCCTGCTCGGCGTCATGGGCGCGGTGGCCGGTGCTGCCTTCGTCGCCGCCATCATCGGTTACTTCCTGTTCTTCGGCGGCATCCGCGGCAGCTACTTCACCATCGTCACGCTCGCCATGGGCGTCATCTGCCAGCAGGCCGCCGTCTCCTGGAGCTCGGTTACCGGCGGCGACAGCGGCCTGATCGGCATCCCGCCGATCGCGTTCGATGTCGGCGGCCTGCATGTCGACCTCAGCCAGGACCTGCCCTCTTATATCTTCGTCGCTGCCATCGTGGCGTTGGTCGTGCTGGCGCTGTGGTCTATCAGTCGTGGCCGCTGGGGTACGGTGCTGACCGCCATCCAGGACAATGAAGTCCGGGCGGCCGCGCTCGGCCACAATGCGCCGCTGCGGCTGCTCGTCACCTTCATCCTCTCGGCGGCGATCGCCGGGCTTGCCGGCGCACTCTATGTCTGCATGGCCGGGCTGGTCGCGCCAGACCTCTCCGGGCTGCTTCTGTCGACCGAAGTCATCGTCTGGGTGGCTGTCGGCGGGCGCGGCACGCTGCTTGGCCCGGTGCTCGGCGCCATCGTCATCCAGCGTGCGCAGCAGACCATCAGCAGCTTCAACCCAAGCCTGTGGCCGCTTCTGCTCGGCTGCGTCTTCGTGATCATCGTCTTCGTGCTGCCCGATGGCATCCTGTCGATCTACGCGCGCTTGAAGAGCCTGTTCAAAGGCCGGAGGCAGACGCAATGAGCGATGTCCTGCTCCAGGCCGAAAACGTCGGTATCCGCTTCGGCGGACTCCAAGCGCTCGAAGGGTTGAACCTGACGGTCCGCGACAAGGAACTCTGCTGCATCATCGGGCCGAACGGCGCCGGCAAGAGCACGTTCCTCAACGTGCTGACCGGCACGCTTCGCCCGACGAGTGGCAGCGTCCGCTTCCTTGGCCACGACATTGCCGGCCTGCCGCTGCATCGCATCGCGCGGCTCGGCATCGCCCGCAAGTTCCAGATTCCTTCCGTCTTTCCCAGCCTGTCGGTGGAAGACAACCTCAAGGTCGCACGGTGGGGCGCGCCCTCGCCGGCTCGCCCGGTAGGTGAACTGATGGAGCTGGTCGCGCTTGGCAACCGCGCCACGACATTGGCCGGCGCGCTGGCGCACGGCCAGAAGCAATGGCTGGAGATCGGCATGGCACTGGCGATCGAACCACGGCTGCTGCTGCTCGACGAACCGACCGCCGGCATGACACCCCAGGAGACGATGGCAACGGCCGAAATGCTGTTGCGGCTCAAGGGCGAGTTCTCGGTCGTCGCGGTCGAGCACGACATCCGCTTCGTGCGGGCTTTGAACTGCGAAACGCTGGTGCTGCATCAGGGGCGGCGGCTGCGCAGCGGTCCTTTCCACGACATCGAGAGCGACGAGATGGTCCGCGACGTCTATCTGGGGAGGCGCTGACCATGCTGCGGACAGTTGCTGTTTCGGCCGGCTACGGCTTGCTTCCGGTGTTGAACGGGATCGACCTCAGCGTCGCGCCGGGCGAAGTCGTCGGCCTGCTCGGCCGCAACGGCGCCGGCAAGACGACGCTGCTGCGCGTCATCGCCGGCGGCTTAAAGGTAAGCGGCGGCGCGGTGGTTCTCGGCGACAAGGATCTCACGAATGCCGCTGCCTTCCGCCGGGCGCGCGCGGGCATCGCGCATGTGCCGCAGGGCCGCGGCATCTTCAACCAGCTGACCGTGCGGCAAAATCTTGAAGTCGGCACCCGCGCCGCCCGAGACCGCGGCGACGGCGGCATTCCGACCGACATCTTCGGCTATTTCCCGATCCTGCGCGAACGCGAGGCGCAGGTCGCCGGCACCCTTTCGGGTGGCCAGCAGCAGATGCTGGCTATCGGCCGCGCGCTGTGCGGCCTGCCGTCGGTGCTGCTGCTCGACGAACCCTCGGAAGGCATCCAGCCGAACATCGTGCAGTCGATCGCCGAACTGGTGCCGCGCATCGCCCGCGAGCGCGGCATCGCGATCGTCCTCGTCGAACAGAATCTCGATCTCGTTCTCAAGGCGGCGGACCGCTGCCTGGTGATGGAGAAGGGCAGGATCGTGCACGAAGGCACGCCGGAGGCGTTCGCCGACGAGACCCTGCTGAAAGACCTCTTGGCTTTGTAGGGCGTGCATGGGGTGCGCCTGGACTGGAAGGGAACACAACAATGATAAGCAGAAGAACTGTCCTGAAATCCGGCGGCGCAGCCGCCGCCTTCGCCATGGTCGGCGCGCCGTCGATCCTGCGTGCCGCCGACACCGTCAAGGTCGGCCTGTCGATCCCGATCACCGGGCTGCAGGCGATCCTCGGCGAGACGCTGCTCAATTGCTACAAGCTGGCCGCCGCCGAACTCAACGCCGCCAACGGCATTGGCGGCCGCCAGGTCGAATTGTTCATCGAGGACAACCAGACCACGACCAAGGGCTCGATCGACAAGGCGCGCAAGCTCCTCAACGAAGACAAGGTCGACGTGATCATGGGCACGATCATTTCGCCCGAGCGGAGTGCAACGCTTTCCGTGACCTCGAAGGCCAAGAAGCTGTTCTTCTACCCGACCAATTTCGAAGGCGGCGAGTGCAACCGCTACTTCGTGGCCACCGGACCGATCCCGATGCAGCAGGTCGACCCGATGATGCCGTGGGTGGCCGACAACCTCGGCAAGACGATCTACATCATGGCTTCCGACTATGCCTGGCCGCAGAAGATGACAGAGGCGATCACGGCTGCCTACGAGAAGGCCGGCGGCAAGATTATTGGCGCCGACTATTATCCGTTCGGGACCACCGATTTCGGCCCCGCCTTCCAGAAGATCAAGTCGCTGAAGCCCGATGTCGTCTGGTCGATGGTGGTCGGCAACGACGCCGTCACCCAGCTCAAGCAATATCGCAGCTTCGACATCAAGCAGCCGCTGATCGCGCCGCTCGACGAAGTCTTCAACAAGGACGCGCTACCGCCCGGCGTAGCGGCCGGCACTTATGCGCCGCAGCCCTACTGGATGGCGCTCGACAACCCGGTCAACAAGAAGTTCATCTCGAGCTTCCGCGAGAAATTCGGCCAGGAGAAGATGGTCAACGGCATCGGCGAAGCCGGCTATAACGGCCTGCATCTCTACGCGCTGGCCGCCGAGAAGGCCGGATCGCTGAAGGACGACGATGTGCTCAAGGCACTGCCGACGATCGAGTTCGATGCGCCGCAAGGCAAGATCCGCGTCGATGCCAGCAACAACCACACGCTGTGCCATTCCTATGTCGGCAAGGCGGCGGCGGACGGCATCAGCTACGAGATCGTCAAGGATTTCGGCACGATCGCCCCGGTAACGCCTTACTGCAAGCTATAGGACGTCCGGCTGCGCGGCGATCGGGACTTTGTCCACGCCGCGCAGCCGTCTTGATCGGCAATCGTCAGGTCGACTGCGGCGCCGGCAGCCGCTCGCGCAATTCGTCGACGAGCACCCTGATGTTCTCGGAGTAGTCGACAGGCAAAACAACGAGATGCACGCCGCCGCCGGCGAATGCCTGCTCCAGCGCGGGCCGAAGGTCGGCGATAGCATCGACCCTCGTCCCCTTGGCGCCATAGGCCTCGGCGTACTTGACGAAATCCGGATTGCCGAAGGTCATCCCGAAATCCGGAAATTCATCGACCGCCTGCTTCCAGCGGATCATGCCGTAGGCATGGTCTTCCAGCAGCAAGACGACGAGGTTGAGCTTGAGCCTGACCGCCGTCTCCAGTTCCTGGCTGTTCATCATGAAACCGCCATCGCCGCAGATGGCCATGACGCGGCGGTTGGGATAGAGCAGTGCCGCCATCATCGCCGACGGCAGGCCCGCGCCCATGGTGGCCAGCGCATTGTCGAGCAGCAGCGTGTTAGCCATGCGGGTGCGGTAGTTGCGCGCGAACCAGATCTTGTACATGCCGTTGTCGAGGGCCAAGATCCCGTCCGCCGGCATCACCGCGCGCACGTCGTGCACGATGCGCTGCGGCGTGAAGCGGTCTTCCGTGGCGCGCGCGGCGATGCGGCTCAAAATGCCTTCCCGCAGCGGCGACAGGGTCTGCGCGTTGGGGATCTTGCCCTCGACACGATCGGCCAGCAGCGCCAGCGAAGGGCCGAGATCGCCGACGATCTCGGCCTGCGGAAAATAGACCTGCTCGACATCGGCCGATTGGTACCCGACATGGATGACCTTCGGTCCGTTCGCGCCCATGATGAAGGGCGGTTTCTCGACCGTGTCGTGGCCGATGGTGATGATCAGGTCGGCCTGTTCGATGGCCTCATGTACATAGTCACGCTCCGAGAGCGCCGCCGTTCCCATGTAGAGTTCGGTGCCGCCGGGCACGGTGCCCTTGCCCATCTGCGTGGTGAAATAGGGAATTTGCGTGCGCAGCACGAACTGGGCGATATCAGGGGTCACGCGCGGGCGTGACGCCGCCGCGCCGAACATCAGCAGCGGACGCTTGGCCTCCATGATCATGCGGGCGGCGCGATCGAGCGCGTCCGGGCTGGCCAGAGGCAGGTCGACCGGATGCGTCGGCACCAGCGCGACCGGCTCGCACTCCGCCGCCGCGATGTCTTCCGGCAGTTCCAGATGCACGGGGCCGGGGCGCTCTTCCTGGGCGACGCGGAAGGCCTCGCGTACCAGCGAGGGAATCATCTTCGGCGAGACGATCTGGCGCGACAGCTTGGTCAGCGGCTTCATCGCCGCGACGATGTCGACGATCTGGAAGCGTGCCTGCCGGGATGACAGGATGCCCTTCTGGCCGGTGATCATGATCATCGGCATCGCGCCGAGCAGCGCGTAGGCCGAGCCGGTCGTCAGATTCAGCGCGCCCGGGCCAAGTGTGGTGATGCACACGCCTGCCTTGCCGGTGAGCCTGCCATAGGTGGCGGCCATGAAGGCGGCCGCCTGCTCGTGGCGGGTCAGGATCAGCTGGATCGACGAGCGGCGGATCGATTCGACGATGTCGAGGTTTTCTTCGCCCGGAATGCCGAAAATCCGCTCGACCCCTTCGTTCTCGAGGGCCGCCACGAACAGATCTGAACCTTTGGTCATGAACCGTCTCTCCTGCGATGCGCATATCCCGTCAGCCATCTATGGCACCGGAATGCTACACCTTAAAGGGAGTGTCTTCGACTGCGGATCGGCGGCACCGTCCGGCAACATCGCGGTGATGCTCAAGCCGTAGCCGTCGCCGGCGTCAGCGCGGCTGCAGAACGCTTGAAGCAGGATCATGTCGGCGATAGCGGACAAATCATTCTTGCGACGCCCTTGAAGGCCCGGCTCTCCCATCCTAAATCCGGGTTGCGGGCCGGGCCCCTCTGACTGCCGCTATCAGCGGCCGTGATGTCGGACCGCTATAACGGGCCCCTTTCCATTATTTCGGTCGAGCGGGCTCATTCTAAAAGGTTTGGAGCCCCTGATGACATCTTCCCTGCTTGGTATGGTTTGCCCCTCCTGCCGCGTCGCGCTCGTGATGAGTGAGCGCCAAGGCATCGAGATCGACTATTGTCCGCAATGCCGCGGCGTTTGGCTGGATCGCGGGGAGCTCGACAAGATCGTCGAGCGTTCGAGCAAGGACGCGGCGCCCGCACCGCAGCCGCAGCCTGCACCATTCACTCAGCCGCAATATAGCCAGGGCCGCGATGACGATTACTCGCGCTCGCATGGCCATCGCTATCCGAAGCGCAAGAAGTCATTCTTCGAAGAATTGTTCGATTGACCGTGCGAGGCCGGCCCCTGCAGGGCCGGCGTTTGCCGGAAAAGTCCGAAAACCGCATCGACAAAGGTCCACGCCGATGAATTCCCGCACAAGCCGATTTGCCGCTCTCTTTGCAGGTTTGTTCCTCGCATTCTCCATGGTCGCGATCGATCATGCCGAGGCTCGTCGCGGCGGCAGCTTCGGCAGTCGCGGCACGCGTACGTTCCAATCGGCGCCGCCGACCAGAACCGCGCCGGCGCCGACCGCGCCGGTCGAACGTTCGATGACGCCCAACACCGGTGTGAACACTCCGGCCCGGCAGCCGCAAGCCGGGCTTCAGAGACCCGGTCTCTTTGGCGGCTTCGGCGGAACGATGATGCGCGGCCTGCTTATCGGCGGCCTGATCGGGCTGCTGCTCGGCCAAGGCTTCGGCGGCCTGGCCGGCATGTTCGGCTTCTTGCTTCAGGCGCTGCTCATCGGCGGCGCGATCATGCTGGCCATCAGGTTCTTCCGGTCGCAATCCGCGCGTGGTCCCGCCCCCGCGCTTGCTGGAGCCGGCAATGCCCAGGCTTCGCGGTTTGAAAACCGCGCAAATGATGCGGACACGGCACGCCCCTTCACGATTCCCGGTTTCGGCGGCGGCTCAGGGGGAAGCTCCCCGGCCACCGGTTCCGAGGAGATCACGCTGGCCCAGACGGATCTCGATGCCTTCCAGCAGCTGTTGACCGATGTGCAGGAAGCCTTCGGCCGCGAAGACCATGCCGCGTTGCGCCGGTTGGTGACCCCCGAAATGGTGTCCTATCTGTCGGAGGAGTTGGCCGACAATGCCCAGAAGGGTCTCAGGAACGACGTGTCCGATGTCACCCTGCTGCAGGCTGACATCGCCGAAAGCTGGCGCGAGGACGACCGTGACTATGCCACGGCCGCGCTGCGCTACGAGTCGCGCGACGTGACGCGTGAGCGGGCCAGCGGCAAGGTGGTCGAAGGCGACGAGGATCATCCGACGGAAACGACGGAACTGTGGACATTCACGCGCCAGAATGGCTCGAACTGGAAGCTCTCGGCAATCCAGCAGGCTTGATCCGGCATCGCCTTCGGCCGCTGTTTTGACCACAAAAATTGGCGGCTTTGCCGGTGCTCAAGTGACGATCTTGACGCACATAGGCGTGCCGATCTCGATGGCCCGCCCGGTGTCGGTCAGCATGCCGCTATCGGCATCGCGCGCGAAGATCGAAATGCGGTCGGCGTTCTGGTTGGCGGAAAACAGATGGCCGCCCGACGGCGTCATCGCCAGGTTGCGCGGCGTGGCGCCGCCGCAGGGAACATAGCCGATGAGGCTCAATGCGCCAGTGTCCTGGTCGATGGCCATGATAACGACGCTGTCGTGGCCACGGTTAGAGCCGTAGACAAAACGCCCATCCGGCGAAATCTGGATATCGGCGCAGTGGTTGCTGTCGCGAACCTCGGCCGGGACTGCAGGCTTGGCGTCGATGACCGAAAGCGTGCCTGACGCGTCGTCCAACGCCATCGACACCACGGTTGAATTCAGCTCATTCATGACGAAGACGAAGCGCCCATTCGGATGCAGCGCGATGTGGCGTGGGCCGGCCCCTGGCGCCAGTGCGGATTCGGCAAGCTTTGTCAGGTTGCCATCACGCCCGATCCGATAGGAAACCAGCCGGTCGATGCCGAGGTCGGCAACGATGGCCGTTCCACCGGCAATGGTTTCGGTGATGCTGTGGGCGTGCGAGCGCTCCTGCCGTGCCGCGTTCGGGCCGGTGCCTTTGTGCGACACGCTGGCGAGCGGCGCGGACAGCGCGCCATCCCTGTCGAAACCATAGACAGCAACGGCGCGATCCGGACCGCCCTCTCCTATGCCATAGTTCGCGACGAGCAGTTTGGTCCCGTCACGGGTGATGGTGTTGTGGGCGGTGATGCTGCCGAGCGAGGGCTGCTTGTTGAGATAGCTCAGCCTATTCGAGGCGCGATCGAAGCCGTAGGCGGAGACAGTTCCCTCGCGCCAGGTGAACACTTCCGAATTGGCGTAGATGCGCGAACCGTCCGAGGTGACCGACAGGAATGTCGGGTTGTCGACGTCATTGGTTTCGGCCAGTTTCCGGATTTCCAGCGTTTGCTCGTCGAAACTGTAGACGCCGAGGCCCACGCCGCGCGCGCCCTGAAAATAGGGCGCCTCGCGGTTCAGGCTGCCGACAAAGACCAGACAATCCTTGCTCATGATTTTCCTCCCCTGCCCGCCGATGCTGGACGCTCGGGGCGATCAAAATTTCGCTTGTCCTCGCTTGCAACGCAACCCCATATGTGAAAATACTATTTACAAAAGAAGATTGACGGGAGGAGACGTCGTGCATTCGGCCGCTTTGAGGCGTGTTCAAACGATTGCTCGAAGCCTCCTGCGAGAGCGCCGGAGCCATCACTCATGAATGATTTCGCCCCCACTGTCGGCGTCGCTTCGACATACCCCAAAAACATGCCTCAAGAGCACGCCGCCTTGCCGGTGTGGAACGCGGAGAACTGGTTCTACGAGGATTGGCCGGTCGGCCAGAAGATCCGCTCGTTGCGGCGCACGATGGCGGAGGGCGACAGTCACCTTTTCAACACGCTGGTGCTCGACATCCACCCCTATGTGCAGGACCAGATGTTTGCCGAGAGCGAAGGCATTTTCGGCAAGCGCCTGATCGCCGGCGCGTTCGTCTTTTCGGCGGGTCTCGGGCTGGTCGCGACCAACTGCGTCAACGCTTTTTCTTACGGCTATGACAAGTTGCGGTTCATCAAGCCTGTCTTCATTGGCGACACGATCTATTCGATCCGTTCCAATCTCGACAAGAAGCCCCGCTACAAGGAGATGGGGCTGATCCGCGCCAGCTACGAAGTGTTCAAGGGCGAAGGCGAGCTTGTCCTCTATTGCGAGCATTTGCAGACGGTGAAGTACCGCAACCCGGCCGATTTCGTCGGCAAGACGGAGAAATAGAGATGGCAGCCGAATTGCCGCTCGCCGGTCTGGTCGTCGTCGATATGAGCCAGTTCCTGTCCGGGCCCTACTGCTCGCTCAGGCTGCTCGATCTCGGCGCCCGCGTCATCAAGATCGAGCGTCCTGACGGAGGCGACCTGTCGCGCCGGCTCTATCTCAGTGACACCGAGATCGGCGGCGACTCCACCATTTTCCATGCGATCAACCGGGCCAAGGAAAGCCTCGCCATCGATTTGAAGAACGAAGCGGATCTTAAGGCGTTGCGCGGATTGCTGGCCAAGGCGGATGTGCTGATCCAGAATTTCCGGCCGGGCGTCATCGAGCGCCTCGGCCTCGACTACGAGGCCGTGCGCAAGATCAACCCGCGGCTCGTCTATGCCTCGATCAGCGGCTATGGCGAGGAAGGCCCTTGGGTCAAACGTCCCGGCCAGGACCTGCTGGCGCAGTCGCGCTCCGGCGTCATGTGGCTGAACGGCGACGAGGACCAGGGGCCGGTGCCGTTCGGCCTCGCCATCGGCGACATGCTGGCGGGCGCTGCCTGCGCTCAAGGCATCCTGGCCGCGCTGGTGCGGCGCGGCATAACCGGCCAGGGCAGCCATATCGAGACCAGCCTTCTGGAAGCGCTTGTCGATTTCCAGTTCGAGGTGCTGACCACGCATCTGAATGACGGTCGCCGCTTGCCCAGGCGCTCCAGCTTCCGCAGCGCGCACGCCTATCTGTCGGCGCCTTACGGCGTCTATCCGGCCAAGGATGGTTATCTCGCCATCGCCATGACGCCGATCCCGAAATTGGCCGATCTGCTGTCGCTGAACGAACTGGCGCCATATCGCGACAAGCCGGCATCCTGGTTTACGGCCCGCGACGACATCAAGGCGATCATCGCGCAGCGGATCGCCACCAAAACCATCGACGAATGGCTTACCATTCTGGAGCCGGCCGACATCTGGTGCGCCAAGGTGCTGACCTGGCCGGAAATGCTGGCGAGCGAAGGATTCCAATCTCTCGACATGCTGCAGACGGTGACGCGCGAGGACGATGTTTCCATCCTCACCACCAGTTCGCCGCTCAGGGTCGATGGTATCAGGGCCAAGGTCGACCGCGCGGCGCCACGCATCGGCGAGCACAGCGTGGCAATCCGCGAGGAGTTCGGCCTGTGAGTTCCCAGACGCTCAAGGGCATGACCTGGAGCCATCCACGCGGCTACGATCCGATGGTCGCCTGCTCGTTGCTCTGGAAAGAGAAGACCGGCGTCACGATCGAATGGGACAAGCGCTCGCTGCAGGATTTCGAATCCTTCCCGGTCGAGGAGCTGGCGCGGGCCTACGATCTGATCGTCATCGACCATCCACATGTCGGGCAGATCACGGCCGAGCGCTGCCTCGAACCCATCGACGTCGCGGGCCGTGAGGTCGAGCGTGCAGCGCTCGCGACGGGCAGCGTCGGCCAGTCCTATCCGAGCTATAGCTGGCAAGGGCGGCAATGGGCCTTCCCCATCGATGCGGCGACGCAGGTGCAGGCCTGGCGGCCGGATGCGCTCGATGCGCCGGCCGCGAGGTGGAGCGAGGTGCTCGATCTCGCCCGGCAAGGCCGTGTGCTGCTGCCGCTGCGGCCACCGCATTGCCTGATGACATTCTACACGCTGGCCGGCAATCTCGGGCATCCCTGCGGCACCGATCCGGTGCGCGATCTGATCGATGTCGAGACGGGCAGCGAAGTCTTCGAGAGGATGTGCGAGATTGCCGCGCTGCTCGATCCGGCTTGTTTCGAGATGGATCCGATTGCCGTTTTTGAACGCGTGGCGGAGGCCGGTTCCCGCTTCGTCTGTTGCCCGCTGATCTATGGCTATGTCTCCTACGCCATTGCAGGGTTTCGCACCCATCGCCTGGCCTTCGCCGATATCCCCGTTGTCGGCTCCGGCGGCCCGGTAGGTTCGGCGCTTGGCGGCACCGGGATCGCTGTATCGGCCTTCTCCACGGCGAAGGAGGCAGCGATGGATTTCGCCTACTGGATCTCCAGCGGCGACGTCCAACGCGGTCCTTATGCCGCTGCCGGTGGCCAGCCGGGCCATGCCGCTGCCTGGGAAGACCGGGCCGTCAATGAAGCCGCCGGCAATTTCTACAGGGATACGCGCGCGACGCTTGAAGGCGCATGGGTGCGGCCGCGCCATGACGGCTACATGGCGTTCCAGCAGGCGGCATCCGACCGCATCAATTCCGGCATCACCTCGGGCCATCCCGCCGGCCAGGTTGTTGCCGAACTCAATCGCTTGTTCCGGGAGAGTTTTCCGGCACGGGTCTCCGGCGCTGCCGGTGGAGGAGTCTGAACGAAACGAACGGAGGAGAACACAATGACAAGAATGATCGGCGGCTTGCTGGCCGCAACAGCGCTGGCCTCACTTGCAACAACCGCCCTTGCCGAGGACGTGCAAGGCGTTATCGGCGGACTGCCGACTGAACTCAAGGCGCAATATGGCGGCGCGCCGCAGAAGGTGCTCCCCTCGGCCTGGGACAACTTCGCCCCGCCGCCGAAGCCGTGGAAATGGTGCCATTCGGAATCCTATCAGGGCAACCCCTGGCGGGTCACCGTCACCAAGGAGTTGAAACGCCTCGTCGATGGGCTGATTGCCGACGGCACCGTATCCAGCTTCGAAGTGTCGGATTCCAACAACGACGCGAGCCAGCAGATCAACCAGATCCGCGCCTTCATCGACAAGAAATGCTCGATCATCACCTCGATACCGGGCTCGGCGACGGCGCTCGACGATGCGATCGACGCGGCAGCCAAGGCCGGCATCCCGTTCATCACGGCTGCTGGCTCCGTGACCAGCCCGAACGCGATCAATGTCGATTCCAACTATGCGCGCTGGGGCTATGACATGATGACGGCGATCGGCAAGGCCGAGCCGAACGGCGCCAGCATCCTGCTGGTCGAAGGCATTGCCGGCCACCCGATCGTGGTGCAGGAGCGCCAGGGCGCGGATAAGGCGCTGGCGGAAGATGCGAAGCTGAAGGTCGCGCGCACCGTCAACGGCAACTGGACGGCCAATGTCACCAAGACGGTCGTGCTGCAGGCGATCGCCACCAATCCGCCGCCGATCGATGCGGTGTGGACGACCGGCAGCGAAAGCCGCGTCGTCGCCGAAGCCTTCGCCGAGGCCGGCCGGCCGGCGCCGCTGATCACCGGTTCGATCACGGGTGACGCTTTGGGCTACTGGAAAGCCAATCCGGACAAGTATCGTTTCGAAGGCCATGCGGTGCTGCCGCATTGGACCGCCGAGACGCTGTTCCGCGTCGGCGAGCGTATGCTGGACGGGCAGAAGCCGAAGCTGAACACGCTGCTGATCCCGATCCCGCCGGTCCACAACGCCGACCTCAGCGCCTGGTATAAGGACTGCATGACGCCGGATGCCGTCTCGATCTTTCCGATCCCGCCGAAGGACCCGATGCCGGAGGAATGGCTCGACGCCTACTTCTCCAACCCGGCGCCGACCAAGGGCTGGGATTATTCGAAGGTGCCCGACGCCTGCGCCAAATGACGCTTGCGACAGACAAACTCATCGAGCCGGCTCCTTCAGGGGAGCCGGCTTGCCAGCTTCGAAACACGGCATGCTCGAAATCAGGAACATATCCAAACGCTATGGCGAGACGGTCGCGCTCGCGGACGCTTCGATCGCGTTCCGGGCAGGGACCATCCACACCATCCTGGGCGAGAACGGCTCGGGCAAGAGCACGATGGTCAAGCTCTTGTCCGGCATCGTCCAGCCGGACAGCGGTACAATCCTTCTGCAGGGCAAGCCGTTTTCAGGCAGCAACCCTTCGGCCTTCCAGGCACAAGGTTTCGCCACGGTGTTTCAGGAGGTCCTGATCGCACCGGACCGCAGCGTGACGGACAACATCCTGCTCGGCCTCGACGGGCTGGTGCGGCGCACGGTGCCCCGCAATGAGCGCCGCGACAGGGCGGCAGCCGCGCTGAAACGCTTCGCCGTCACCGACGTGCCTCTCGACACACAGGCCGGTCGCCTGCCGCTCGCCGCCCAGCAACTGGTGGTCCTCGCCCGCGCGGTTGTGCGCAACCCCAAAATCCTGGTCCTTGACGAAGTCACCGCCGCGCTCGACTTCGCCGACCGTGAATCCGTGTTCTCGCTGATGCGTACCTTGGCCGGTGAAGGCTGCCTCATCCTGTTCATTACGCACCGCATGGACGAGGTGATGTCGCTTTCGGATCGCATCTCGATCCTGCGTGGCGGCAGCGTCGTGCGCACGGAAGAGCGCGGCGCCTCGACACCGGCGGAACTGCTGAAGGCCATGGCGCCACGCACGGCAGCGGAGTTGGCGCATGGCTGATCGCGCCGCCTCAGATTTTCGCGGGCTCGCCATCCGCGACCTCGTCATCGCGACTGAAGCCAGCCCGATCAGGCAATTGATCGCTCCCGGCGAGATCGTCGGCCTTGCCGGCCTCGACGGTCATGGCCAGGAACTGTTCCTCAAGATGCTCGCTGGCCTCGCGCCGCCGCTCGGTGGCTCGATCGAGTTGGCCGTGCCCGGCTCGTCGCACAAGATCACAGGGTTCCGCAGGGCCGTCGCCAGCGGCATCGCTTATCTGCCACGCGACCGGCGTGCGAACGGCATTTTCCCGACGCAGTCAGTGCTCGACAATTTCGCCGTCGCGACGCTTTCGCGCGATACACGCCTCGGCCTGATCAGTCCGGCGGCGCGCAAGGCGCGCTACGATGTCTATCGCAAGAAACTTTCGATCGTGGCACCCCGGCCCGATGCACCGATCACCACGCTGTCGGGCGGCAATCAGCAGAAAGTACTGCTGGCGCGGGCGTTGGCGCTGGAGCCATCAATCCTGCTTCTCAACGATCCAACGCGCGGCGTCGACGTGGCGACCCGGCATGTTCTCTATGATGTCTTTCGCGGTCTCGCCGCCGACGGCATGGGGCTCGTCATCCTGTCCAGCGAGATCGAGGAGATTCTT
This sequence comes from Mesorhizobium sp. B2-3-5, assembly GCF_006442395.1. Lineage (NCBI taxonomy): Bacteria > Pseudomonadati > Pseudomonadota > Alphaproteobacteria > Hyphomicrobiales > Phyllobacteriaceae > Mesorhizobium > Mesorhizobium sp. B2-3-5. Next base: position 138,255 of record NZ_VFVX01000010.1, read on the forward strand.
CTGCTTTGTGGTCGCGTGCTGGTGTTCAGGGAAAACGAGGTTGCCGCGGAAATCTCGGGTGAAGCGATGAATACCGATAGCGTGATAACAGCCATGTTCGGACGCTCTGCATGAACCCGCGCCTTTCGTCTATTTCGCGAAGCGTCGGCTTCGCTGTCGTGCTGCTGATCATCCTGCTTGCGGTCAATCTCATCCTCAGCCCGGCGCGCTTCCAGCCGGGGTCCTGGGGCGCGCTGGTCGGACTGGCCGCTCCCTTGATCGGTGCGGCAATCGCCTCGACGCCGGTGATTCTCGCCGGCCGTGGCGGCATCGACATTTCGGTCGGGCCGCTGATGGGTTTCGTCAATGCTGTCGTGATCCAAGTGCTTTTCCTCAAGGCCGGCATCTCGTCGCCCCTGTTGCTTGTGCCGGCTGCCCTGCTCATTGGCGCGCTGGTCGGCGCGGCCAACGGTTTCCTGGCGACGGTGGTGCGCATCCAGCCGATCGTCGCCACGCTCGGCACCTATCTGATCCTCACCGGCATTACGCTGACGATCCTGCCGGCTCCGATCGGTCCGGCGCCCGCATGGCTCAAGGCGCTGGCCGGGCCGTGGTCGCTGCTGCCTCTTCTATTGATGTTCATCGGCTGGGGGCTGGTGCGGCGCACTCCCTACTACGACCAGCTTATGGCGGTCGGCAGCGACGACCGCGCGGCCTACACCGCCGGCGTCGATGTCACGCGCGTGCGCTTCATCGCCTATGTCATGGCGGGCATCCTAGCCGGCTGCGCCGGGCTGATGCTGACCGCGCTGATCGGCTCCGCCGATCCCAATATCGGGCCGACCTACACGCTGATCGCCATCGCCGCCGTCGCGCTAGGCGGCGTCAGCCTCGCCGGCGGACGTGGCGGCGTGGCTGGCGCCGCTGTCGGCGCCATCGACATCTTTCTGCTGCAGAGCGTGTTGACGACCTTCAACGTCTCGACCTTCGTGCTGCAGATCGCCTATGGCGCCATACTGGTGCTGGCCGTGATGCTGACCGCGCTGCAGGAACGTTTAGCCATGAGGGCACGCTGAAATGGCCGGCCGAAATCTGTTCGCGACAACCAATGCCCGCGTCGTTGGAGCTTTCTGCGTCGCCGCTCTTTTGCACCTTGCCGGCACCATTCTCATTCCAGGCTATTCGGCGCCGTTCGCGGTGCGCGCCATGCTGGTGCTGGCCTCGCTGCTCGCGGTCGCCTCGATCGGTCAGACGCTGGTCGTCATCATGGGCGGCATCGACCTGTCCATCCCTTTCGTTATCGGCTTCGCCAATGTCGTGGCGGCACAGTTCTATGGCGACGGCTGGAACTTCTTTCTGGTCTGCGGCCTCGTCGGGGTGCTGGCGCTCGTCATCGGCGGTCTGAACGGGTTGATCTCGCGCAGTTTGGACATCCAGCCGCTTATCGTCACCCTCGGCATCGGCATGATCGTGCAGGGGCTGGTGCTGTTGTGGACCGCCGGCTTCCCGTCAGGCTCCGCGCCACCGGTGGTTTCCAGCTTCGTATCGATCGGCGGATCGGCCGGCCCCCTGCCCGTTCCGTGGCTGGTGCCTAGTCTCGTCGTGATGGCGGCGTTCGTCGTGCTGGTGCTGGAGCGGACGCCTTATGGACGACGGCTCTACGCACTGGGCAGCAATCCGGGCGCCGCGCCGCTGGCACTGATCGATCCCGTTCGCATGTGGGTGGTCACCTATGCGGCAAGCGCCTTCTTCGCAGCTGTCGCGGGCGTGCTGCTGCTCGGCTTCACCGGCTCGGCCTATGGCGATGTCGGCCAACCCTATCTGTTCCAGACCATCGCCGCCGTCGTTGTCGGCGGCGCCGCGCTGGTCGGCGGGCGTGGCAGCTATCTCGGCACGATCGCCGGCGTGCTGGTGCTGACCGAAATCAACACGCTGCTGATCGGGCTCGGCTTCCAGCCCTCGGCGGTGCAGGCCGCGCTCGGCCTCATCATCGTGCTGCTGGTCTCGCTCTACGGCCGCGAGCGGCACGTCTCGACGACCATCTGACGGCGGCTATTCCAACCGCCAGAGCTTGCGGGCATTCCCCGACAGCAGCCTGTCGCGTTCCGAGACGCCGCAGCCGGCAAGCAGCGCGTGTGTCGCTGCCACCCAGGTCGAGAGGCCACCGCCCAGCATGCAGACCGGCCAGTCGCTGCCCCAGACGACACGATCCCAGCCAAACGAACGAACCGTGTGTTCGACATAGGGCCGCAGGGTGTCGACGGTCCAACTGCCGGGATCGGCATAGGCGACGACACCGGAAACCTTGGCCACGACATTCGGCCGGCGCGCGATCTCGCTCATATGGTCGCGCCAGGGATGCTCGCCATTGCCCTTGATATCGGGAACGCCGCAATGGTCGAGCACGAACTGCACGTCGGGCGCCAAATCGGCCAGCGCGATGGCCTTGGGAATCTGGTGCGGCAGCACCACGAGGTCGAAAGTCAGGCCAGTGCCGCCAAGCCGCTTGATGTTGTCGCGAAACAGCGTCCCTTCCGACAGGTCATCGGGCACGACGTGGAGGACGCGGCGAAAGCCCTTGACGAAGGGATTGGTCCGCTGCCGCTCGAGATAGGCGGCAAAGTCGGCCTCTTCCGGACGGCAGGAGGCGATCGCTCCGGCCAGCATGCTGCCGGCCTGCCGCGACAGGCTTTCGACGCGCTTGGTTTCAGCCTCGATATCGGTGGCATCGACATCGACCTCCATATGCAGCACGCGCTCGACACCGACACGCCGCGCCTCCGCGGCGTACTCGTCATAGGAGAAATCACGGTTAAGCGCCGGCACACCGGCAAGCCAAGGATAGCGCAGGGCCGAGCGATCGATGAGATGCAGATGGGTGTCGATGATCATGGGTAAGGCTCCTCCCTCCAGCATTTTCAAATCATCTCACGGAGGAATTCTTCATTCAAATAAGAATTCATGCCGCCGCGCCGACAGCCGATCCGGCCAAGTGTGACAGCTTCCCGGTCGTGGCCAGCAAAAGCTCGATGGTCCTGGTCATATCCGGTGCCGAAGGCGTGTTGATCACGCTGATGTAGGGGATCGACAGCGCCGCTATCGCCCTGCCGTCGGAACCGCGCACCGGTGCTGAGAGATTATAGACCCCGGCGGTCTGCATCGAGGCCATCATCTCATAGCCGCGGTCGCGGATCTGGTCGAGGCGAGCGTAGAATTCGGCCGATTGCGCGGTCTTGTCGGTGCTGCGGACGTGTTCGGAAATCATCATCTGCCGCTCCTCAGGTGAGCGGAAGGCGAGCAGCACGTGGCCGGAACCAGTATCGAACAGGCTGATATGAGAGCCGACCCGGATCGAGATACCCCAGTAGTTCGGCGCCTCCTGCTGGGCGATGACGACAGCGGAACCGCGATCAAAAACAACAAGTTGGTTGGCCTGTTGCGAGGTCTCGGCCAGCTCGCGCATCAGCGGTGTGGCGTAGGAGACCAGCCGCCGCACCGGCGCGTGCAACTGCGCCAGGCCGAACAGTTTCAGGGTCAGCGAATAACGATCCCCGTCAAGCCTTGTGACATAGCCGCGCCGTACCAGCCGATCCAGCATGCGGTAGAACTCATTGGGGCTGCGGTCGAGTTTCTTGGCGATTTCGGCCTGGGTGAGGCCGCCGTCGACACCGGCCAACAGTTCCAGGATGTCGAGCCCCTTGTCGAGCGCCGGCGCGCGGTAGCGCTCGTCTTCGCTGTCGTCCATGGGCATCCCTCCAGTGAATTCAAATCTTCATATACGCAGGAACGTGGATGTCGGAAACAAATTTCGTCTTGACGTACGTATGAATGTTTTGTTTGTATATGAATGTAGCACTTCTTGTCACGCGGACAAGTTGCGGTCGCCACCAAGGCGCACCCAGGGAGGAACCAAATGAACAGACTGCTTTCCGGCGTGTGCGCCGGTGCATTGGTGCTTGCGTCAGGTGCTGGCACTGCCCTTGCCGGCGACCTGCCCGGCAAGTTCGAAGGCGTGACCGTCGACGTGAAGCTGATCGGCGGCCAGCAATATGAAAAGCTCTACGAGCGCATTCCAGAATGGGAGAAAGCCACCGGCGCCAAGGTCAACATCCTGACCAAGAAGAACGGCTTCGACATCGACAAGGAGCTCAAATCCGACATCGCCTCGGGCAGCACCAATTGGTGCGTCGGCTGGAACCATTCGTCCTTCGCGCCGCAATATACGGGCCTCTACGCCGACCTCAGCAAGCTGCTGCCGAAGTCGGAGATCGACGCCTTCGTCCCGTCGACGATCAAGGCGGCGACCATCGACGGCAAGCTCGAGATGCTGCCGCGCGCGCAGTTCGACGTCTCGGCACTCTACTACCAGAAGAGCCTCTACGAGAATGCCGACAACAAGGCGAAGTTCAAGGCGAAATACGGCTATGACCTGGTGCCGCCGGACACCTGGAAGGAAGTTACGGACCAGGCCGAGTTCTTCGCCAACCCGCCCAATTTCTACGGCACGCAGTTCGCCGGCAAGGAAGAGGCGATCAACGGCCGCTTCTACGAGATGGTGGTCGCCGAGGGCGGCGAATATCTCGACAAGGATGGCAAGCCGGTCTTCAATTCCGAGGCTGGCATCCGGGCGCTCGACTGGTTCGTCAACCTCTACAAGGCCAAGGCCGTGCCGGCCGGAACCACCAACTATCTCTGGGATGATCTCGGCCAGGGCTTTGCCTCGGGCACCATCGCCATCAACCTGGACTGGCCGGGCTGGGCCGGCTTCTTCAATGACCCGAAGTCGTCCAAGGTCGCCGGCAATGTCGGCGTGAAGGTCGCGCCGAAGGGTTCTTCCGGCAAGCGTACCGGCTGGTCCGGCTTCCACGGCTTCTCTGTGACCGAGAACTGCCCGAACAAGGAGGCCGCCGCATCGCTCGTATGGTGGCTGACCAACGAGGACAGCCAGAAGCTCGAGGCCGCCGCAGGCCCGCTGCCGACCCGCACCGCGGTCTGGGACTGGGACCTGCAGCAGGCAGCCAACGATCCCTACAAGAAGGAGGTTCTCTCCGCCTTCCAGGAAGAAGCCAAGCACGCCTTCGCCGTGCCGCAGACGCCCGAATGGATCGAGATCTCGAACGCCGTCTATCCCGAACTGCAGGCGGCGATCCTCGGCGACAAGACTTCCAAGCAGGCATTGGACGAGGCCGCCGCCAAGGCGACCCAGATTCTGCAGGACGCCGGTAAACTCTAACACTACTCCCAAGGCTGCCTCCCCCATCAGCACTGGGGGAGGCGATCGCGTCTTGAGTGAGTGCGCCGCGTGGTGCTTCCGTCGCCTGGTTCGACGAGGACGCCGACAACCAAAACAACATGTCACGGAATCCTTATGAAGGGCTTCAAGCCGTCCGCGCCGTTCCTGCTGCTGCTTCCAGCCATCATCGTGCTGGCGGCGGTCGTCGTGGTGCCGCTGATTTTGTCGCTCTATTCCAGCTTCACGCCTTTCCGCCTGACCAAGCCCGAGACGTTCTTCGTCTTCGTCGGCTTCCGGAACTATCTCTCGATCCTGTCCAATGCGGATTTCTGGTGGGCCTTCGGGCGCACCGTGCTGCTGCTGACCATCGCGCTCAACCTAGAAATGCTGCTTGGCCTCGGCCTCGCCATGCTGGTCGAGAAGGCGACACGCGGCCAGCGCATCCTGCGCACGCTGATGATGTTTCCGATGATGTTCTCGCCGATCCTCGTCGGTTTCCAGTTCAAGTTCATGTTCAACGACAATATCGGCCTGGTGAACAACGCTCTGCAGTCGCTCGGCATCACCGGGGATGCCATACCGTGGCTGATCGAGGGGCATCTCGCCTTTATCGCCATTTCGATCGCCGAGATCTGGTCATCGACGGCGATCTTCGCCATCCTGATCCTCGCCGGCCTGCTCGCCATGCCCAAGGAACCGGTCGAGGCGGCGCGCGTCGACGGCTGCACGCCATGGCAGACATTCCGCTATCTGACATGGCCCTTCGTCATGCCCTTTGCCTACATCGCCATGACTATCCGCTCGCTCGACGTGGCGCGCGCCTACGACATCGTCAAGATCATGACCGATGGCGGACCGGCGGGCCGCACCGAGCTTCTGTGGACGCTGGTGGCGCGCACCGCCTATAGCGACGGGCGCATGGGTATGGCCAACGCCATGGCCTATTTCTCGATCCTGCTGTCGATCGCGTTCACCGTCTATTTCTTCAACAAGCTCGCCGCGGCGCGCACGCAGATCGGGGCTGAGTGGTGAAGGGCGGGGTGGTGAGAATGGACGAGAATTCTTCCGCCCGCCTCAAGCGCCGGCTGCTGGGCATCGTCTATCGCATCGGGCTGTTCCTGGCGATGCTGACCATCTGCCTGCCGGGTCTCTGGATCGTCATCTCGTCGTTGCGGCCAACCGTCGAGATCATGGCCAAGCCGCCGGTATGGATCCCTAAGGAGATCTCGTTCGACGCTTATGTCGCCATGTTCTCAGGCATCGGCAAGGGCGGCATCCCGGTGATCGAATATTTCCGCAACTCGCTGATCGTCTCGGTGACCTCGACGGTCATAGCGGTCGCCATCGGGATGGCCGGCGGCTATGCCTTCGCGCGCTACCGCTTCCGTAGTAAATCGAGCGTCTTCCTCGGCCTGATGTTGACCCGCACCGTGCCCGGCATCGCGCTGTCGCTGCCGCTGTTCTTCCTCTATGTGCGGCTCGGCATCATCGACACGCATTTCGGCCTGATCCTCGCCTATGTCGCGCTCAACGTGCCGTTCACGATCTGGCTGATCGACGGCTTCTTCCGCCAGGTACCCAAGGACCTTGCCGAAGCGGCGCAGATCGATGGCTGCACACGCTGGCAGGCGTTCTGGCAGGTCGAATTCCCACTGGCCGGACCGGGCATCGCATCGGCTGCCATTTTCGCCTTCCTGACCTGCTGGAACGAATTCGCGCTGGCCTCGCAGCTGACCCGATCGGTCAGCGCAAAGACGCTGCCTGTCGGCCTGCTCGACTACACGGCCGAGTTCACCATCGACTGGCGCGGCATGTGCGCGCTCGCCGTGGTGATGATCATCCCGGCGCTCACCCTCACCTACATCGTCCAGAAACATCTCGTCGGCGGCCTGACCTCCGGCGCGGTGAAAGGCTGACAGAATGGCAACGGTTTCCCTCAAAAAGCTGACCAAGCGCTACGGCAATATCGAGATCGTGCACGGCATCGATCTCGACATCACCGACCGCGAATTCATCGCGCTGGTCGGCCCATCCGGCTGCGGCAAGTCGACCACATTGCGCATGATCGCCGGTCTGGAAGAGATCAGCGCCGGCTCGATCGAGATCGGCGGACGCGTCGTCAACGACCTGCCGCCGCGGTCGCGCAACATCTCCATGGTGTTCCAGTCCTACGCGCTCTATCCGCACATGACGGTGCGCGAAAATCTCGGCTTCTCGCTGAAGATCGCCGGTGCTGCCAAGGAAGACATGGACCGGCGCGTCGCCGAAGCCTCGGCCATCCTCGGCCTCGACACGCTGCTCGACCGCCGCCCTTCGCAACTGTCCGGTGGCCAGCGCCAGCGCGTCGCCATGGGCCGTGCCATCGTGCGGGATCCAGACGTGTTCCTGTTCGACGAGCCGCTGTCCAACCTCGATGCCAAGCTCAGAACGCAGATGCGCACCGAGATCAAGAAGCTTCATGCCAAGGTGCGGTCGACGGTGATCTACGTCACCCACGACCAGGTCGAGGCAATGACGCTCGCCGACCGTATCGTCATCATGCGCGACGGCCATATCGAACAGGTCGGCACGCCCGACGAGGTGTTCCGGCGGCCGGCGACGCGCTTCGTCGCCGGCTTCATCGGGTCGCCGCCGATGAACCTGCACGAGGCGGCGGTCGATGACGGCCAGCTGGTTTTCGCAAGCGGCGAAAAGCTGCCCCTGCCCCACCAATTCAAGGCCAATGTGACGACCGGCGACAAGGTCGTGTTCGGGCTGCGGCCAGACGATATCTACCCGACCGGACACGGCATCAGCTCCGGCGATGCCGCCGACGTGCACCAGATCGAACTGCCGATCACCGTGACCGAGCCGCTCGGAAACGAGACGCTGGTGTTCGTCGAATTCAACGGCAGTGACTGGGTGTCGCGCATGCTGAACCCGAGACCGCTGAAGTCGGGCGAACGAGTAGCGATGAGCCTCGACATGTCGCAGGCGCATCTGTTTGCCGCCGACACCGGAAAGACATTGCGGAGCTGACCGACATGGCTAGAATCGAAAAGGTAGAACTGCGGATGGTGGACCTTGTGCCCAAGGTCAAGCGCACGGACGCGATCCAGAGCTTCGTCAGCCAGGAAACGCCTGTTGTGACGATCACCGATTCCGACGGCGCGGTCGGCACCGGCTACAGCTATACGATCGGCACCGGCGGCTCGTCGGTGATGCGGCTCTTGTCCGACCATCTCGCGCCACGCCTGATCGGCCGCGATCCCGACATGATCGAGGCGATCTGGCACGATCTCGAATTCGCCACGCATGCCACGACCATCGGCGCCATCACCGCCATCGCCATCGCGGCGATCGACACGGCACTTTGGGATTTGCGGGCGAAAAAGCAAAACCTGCCGCTGTGGAAACTGGCCGGCGGCGCCAAGGACCGCTGTCCGCTCTATACGACCGAAGGCGGCTGGCTGCATATCGAGACGCAGGCATTGGTCGACGACGCACTGGCCGCCAAGGCCAAGGGGTTTCGCGGCTCGAAGGTGAAGATCGGCAGGCCGCATGGGTCGGAGGATCTTGCCCGCCTGTCGGCGGTGCGCAAGGCCGTTGGCGACAGCTACGAGATCATGACCGACGCCAATCAGGGCTTTTCCGTCGACGAGGCGATCCGCCGCGCGGCAAGGCTGCGCGAGCTTGACCTGGCCTGGATCGAGGAGCCGCTGCCCGCCGACGATATCGATGGCCATGTTCGGCTGTCGAACTCGACACCGACGCCGATCGCCATCGGCGAGTCGCTCTACTCGATGCGTCACTTCCGCGAATACATGCAGAAAGGAGCCTGTTCGATCGTGCAGGTTGATGTCGGCCGCATCGGCGGCATCACGCCCTGGCTCAAGATCGCGCATGCGGCGGAGGCCTTCGACATTCCGGTCTGCCCGCATTTCCTGATGGAACTGCATGTCAGCCTGACCTGCGCTGTTCAGAACGGCCGATATGTCGAGTACATTCCGCAACTCGACCAGTTGACCGGCAAGCGCATGCGCATCGAGGATGGGCATGCGCTTGCGCCAGACGAGCCTGGTATCGGCATCGATTGGGACTGGGACGCGGTGAAGGCCATGAGCATCGCCGAATTCACCACGGCGATAACCAAATAGAGGAACGGACATGCAGCGGATGGGAATGATGCTCGGGCTGAAGCCGGAAAAGGTCGAGGAATATGTCCGCCTGCATGCCGCGGTCTGGCCTGACGTGTTGACCATGATCTCGGCCTGCAACATCAAGAATTACTCCATCTACCTGAAGCGGCCAGAGAACCTGCTGTTCAGCTACTTCGAATACCACGGCACCGACTATGCGACCGACATGGCCAAGATGGCCGCAGACCCGAAGACGCAGGAATGGTGGGCGGTCTGCATGCCCTGCCAGGAGCCGTTGGCGACCCGCAAGGACGGCGAATGGTGGGCTTCAATGGACGAGGTCTTCCATCATGATTGAGGGCGGTTTCGACCCTGCCTCACTCGTCCAGGCCTGGCCCAAGCCCTCAAAACCTCGGCCGATCGTCACCTTCGGTGCAGGGTCGATCGTCGGCGACGCGCATTTTCCAGCCTACAAGAAGGCCGGATTCCCGGTCGCCGGATTTTACGATCCAGACAAGGCCAAGGCGCAAACCTTGGCCGAGACATGGGGGGTGACGGCGTTTCGCTCGGTGGATGAAGCCGCGGCCGTCAAGGACGCGATCTTCGACTTGGCGACGCCGCCGGGACGGCACGCCGAGATCCTGAAGGCTCTGCCCGACGGGGCGGTGGCGCTGATCCAGAAGCCGATGGGCAACTATCTCGGCGAGGCAACCGAAATCCTCGAAATCTGCCGCGCCAAGGACCTCAAGGCGGCGGTCAATTTCCAGTTGCGCTTCGCGCCGATGATGCTGGCGCTCAAGGATGCGATCGCCAAGGGCTGGCTCGGCGCGGTCGTCGACTTCGACGCCTGGCTGGCGCTGGCGACACCATGGCAGCTATGGGAATTCCTGCTCAAGGCGCCGCGTGTCGAGATCGCCATGCATTCGATCCACTATCTCGACCTGATCCGGCAATTGCTCGGCGACCCCAAAGGGGTGCATGCCAAGACACTCGGCCATCCCAATCATGGAGTGGCGCAGACGCGCACCAGCGCCATTCTCGACTATGGTGACACGGTGCGCTGCGCGCTGTCGATCAACCACGACCACAAATTCGGCCGGCGGCACCAGGCCTGCGAGTTCCGTATCTGCGGCACCGAAGGGGCTGCCTATCTGAAGCTCGGCCTCAACCTCGATTATCCAGCAGGTGAGCCGGATGTTCTCGAGATCTATCCGAAGGGCGGCACGGACTGGGTCGCGGTGCCACTGGCCGGCGAGTGGTTTCCCGACGCCTTCGTCGGGCGTATGGCCAATGTGCAGCGCTTTGCATCTGGTGAAGATGACACGCTGGTCAGTTCGGTCGAAGACGCATGGAACACCATGGCGCTCGTGGAGGCCGCCTATAGATCGAGTGCGGCGCCGGCGACGCCAATCGCTGAAAGGCCGTAAGGCAGGATATGGAACAGATCACTTATTTCGAGGACTACGAGATCGGCTCTACGCGTCTCACCTGCGGCCGCACCATCACGGAAACCGACTTCGTCGTCCATGCCGGCCACACCGGCGATTTTTTCCCGCATCACATGGATGCCGAGTACATGAAGACGACGCCGTTCGGCCAGCGTATCGCTCATGGCACGCTGGTGTTTTCGGTCGGCATCGGGCTGACGGCAAGTATCGTCAACCCCGTCGCCTTTTCCTATGGCTACGACCGGCTGCGCTTCATCAAGCCGGTATTCATCGGCGACACGATCCGCACGCGCACCACGATCGCGGCCAAGGAGGACGATCCCAAGAGACCGGGTTCGGGACGCTTGATCGAGCGCTGCGAAGTGATCAACCAGCGCGGCGAGGTGGTGCTGGCGGCCGACCACATTTACATCGTCGAGCGCAAGCCGGCCTGAGCCTCAGAATTCACGAACCGGTGGCGCGCGCGGTGACGCGTTCCAGCCCGAGCAGCAGAACCAGCGTCGCCATCACCAGGATCATGGTGAGCGCCGCACCAGCAAAGATATCGCCGCGGTCGGTGAGGCTGAAGATGGAGACCGGCAGCGTCACCCAGCCCGGCGGATAGACCATGACGGTGGCGCCGAGTTCACCCATCGACAGCGCGAAGCTCAGGCCGAATGCAGCGACAAGATAAGGCGCCAGCAGAGGCAGCGTGACATGCCAGAGCCGGTATGCAGGCCGCGCGCCGAGGCTTGACGCCACCTGTTCGAAATCGGGCGAAAGCCGTGCCAAACCGGCCGAGACGTTGCCGAAGGTGAAAGCCGAGATCAGCACGAAATGCGCGATCATCACGATCGCCACCGTGCCGTTGAGCAGCAGCGGCGGATGGCTGAAGGCAACCAGCAGACCAAGGCCGACAGACACGGAGGGCACGGCGCTGGGAATAAAGAAGAGCAGACCAAGCAGCCGCTTCAAGGCATCGCCCTGAAGGCGAAGCGAAAGGGCCGCCCAGGTGCCGCTGACCAGCGCCAATGCGCTGGCCAGGAAGCCGGTGATGAGGCTCGCCTTGACCGAATTCCAGGCCGCGCCCTTGACGACGTCGGCGTAGTGCTCCGTCGTCAAGCCATTGGGCAGCACCCCGTTCCACTGGTCGGCGAGGCTGGACAGGAGGATGACCGCCAGCGGCGCCAGGAACAGCACACCGAAGATCAGCGCGAAGAGCATCCACAGCACGATGCGACCAGGGCGCGACCAGACCAGCATGGCTAGGCTCCTAACCGGCCGGCGGCGAAGCGGTAGAGGCCGAAAAGACCGAGCGACAGCGCGATGTTGACCACGGCGATGATGCAGGCGACCTGATAGGCCGATTCCTGGATCGCCTTGCCGTAGATCAGCAGCGGCAGCGTGATGACGCCCTTGGCGCCGATGAACAGCACGATGCCGAATTCGTTGACGGTCAACAGCAGGCAGAGGCTGCCGCCGGCGATGAGCGCGGGCACCGCGGCCGGCAGGATGACTTGGCGGACGATGCGGAAAGGTCTGGCGCCCAACACGCTTGCCGCTTCGATCTGGCCGCGATCGACCAGCGAGAAGGCGGCGAGCAGCGGCCGCAGGATGAAGGGCGTGTAGACGGTGACTTCGGCCAGCACCACGCCCCAGGTCGAATAGAGGAAATCGACCGGCGGCAACGGCAGCGAGAAGGCCTCCATCAGTCCGGTGTTGAGCATGCCGGCGGAGCCGTAGAGAAAAGTGAAAGCCAGCGTCACCAGGAAAGTCGGCAGCGCGATGAAGGTGTCGATCAGCCGGGCGATGAAGCCGCTGCCGGGGAACGGCACGAAAGCCAGGATCAATGCCAGCACAAGGCCGACGATGAGGCATCCGGCCGTGGCGGCGACCGAAATGGTCACAGTATTGATCAGCGCGTTGAGGAAGAAGCGCGAATGCAGGACACGGACGATCTCGGCGACATTGGCGACGCCGCTGTCGTCAAGGAAGGCCTGCCGGACGATCAGCGCCAGGGGATAGAAGAACAGCAGCGCCAGCAGCGCCGCCGGCGGCACGATCCAGAATTTGCCGGGCTCTCGCCTGATCGCCGGCGCGCGGATGGCGACAGCCTCAGACACCGGCGTCTTCCGGAAGCAGCGACGTGTCGGCCGGTGCGAAAAACAGCGGCACCCTGGCGCCGGGTTCCGGCAACGCCGTGGGCAGTTTCGTTGCCGAGACGCGCACCGGCGTGCCGTCGACATCGAGCACGAGATGGGTCAGTTCGCCCTGCCAGTGCACTTCCCTGAGTGTACCGACAATGCGGTTGGTGTGCTCGCTGTCGGCCGTCAGGCTGAGGTGCTGCGGCCTGATGCAGAGCAGGCTCTTGTCGCCGGCCTTCTCGTCACGACCAGCGCCGGTGAGCACGGCATCGCCGTGCCTTGCGGTGGCAAAGCCTTTCGATCCGACAGGTTCTTCAACCGTCACCGGCAGAAGGTTGGCGCGGCCGAGGAACTCGGCGGTAAAACGATTTGGCGGACGGCGGTAGAGTTCCGTCGTCAGTCCGTGCGAACAGACCCTGCCGTCGCGCATGATGGCGATCTTGTCGGCAAGGGTCAGCGCCTCGGTCTGATCATGGGTGACGTAGAGGATCGTCAGGCCCGGCAGGCTCCGGTGCAGGCGAGCGATCTCCTCGACCATGTTGCGGCGGATCTGCGCGTCGAGCGCCGAGAGCGGTTCGTCGAGCAGCAGCACGCGCGGCCGCACCGCCAGTGCCCGTGCGATCGCGACACGCTGCTGCTGGCCGCCCGAAAGCTCGCGCGGATAGCGTCTGGCAAAGGCAGACATGCCGACGGTGCCGAGTGCATCCTTGACCCGCTCGGCGATCAGCGCCTTGTCGGCGCCTTGTGCCCTGAGGCCGAAGGCAACGTTGTCCTCGACCCGCATATGCGGAAACAGCGCGTAATTCTGCACCACCATGCCGAGACCACGCTCATAAGGCGGCAGGTCGGTGACGTCGGTGGCGCCGATGCGGATGCGGCCGCTTGCCGGCCGCACGAACCCGGCCACGGCCCGCAAGGCAGTGGTCTTGCCTGAGCCGGAAGGGCCGATCATCGCCAGGATCTCGCCCGGTGCGATGTCCAGGGTCAGCGGATGCAGCACGACATGCGCGCCATAGGCGACGCTGACCTTGTCGAAGTGGACGTTGGAACCGGCGCCGCGAACCTTCGCGGCGTCGATATCCATGACACTGGTACCCGTGAAGGCGACGGCCGACATGGCGTTGTTCTCCCGACTGGTTCCCTTGGAGATCAACTTCCGGTCGCTTCGTTCCACTTCTTCACGTAATCGGGAAGCTTGGCCAGCGCGTCATCCCAGTTCGGCGACCAGATGGTCAGGCCCTTCATCGCCTCCTGCAACTTGGCGAAATTGGCGTCGGACGGCTTCACGTCCTTGCGGGCGGGCATACCGATGGCAATCGAGCTTACGGTGGACTGGGCTTCCTTGGACAACAGGAAGTCGATCAGCTTCTTGCCGTTGTCGGCGTTCGGCGCACCGGTGACCAGGCCGATTTCATAGGGCAGCGCGAAGGTGGAGCGGGTGCCGTCCGGACCAGCGGGCCAGAACACCTTGATGTTGGGATTGTCGGCCATCTGCGACATGTTCATCTGCAAATCGCCATTGGCGACATGCAATTCACCCTTGTTGACCAGCGCGGTCAGTTTGCCGGTCGAGGCGGACGGGCCGACATTGTTGTCCTGCAGTTTCTTCATGAAGGCGAAGCCCGCATCCTCGCCGCCGAAGGCGTGAATGATCTGCAGCATGACGGCGGTGCCGTCGCCGGCCTGGCCGGGAGTCGAATACTGGATCTTGCCCTTGAACTTCGGATCGAGCAGGTCGTTGTAGCTCTTCGGCGCTTCCGACAGCACGGCGCTGTTGTAGATGAAGTTCATGTAGTTGTTGACCAGCGGCCGGTACTTGTCGGTGCCGCCGTCGATCTGGGATGCAGCCTCAGGCTTGTAATCCTGCAGCAGGCCGTCTGCGGCCGCGCGCTGGATGAAGGGCGGCAAGGTCACCAGAACATCGGCCTGCGGGTTCGACTTCTCCTTGGCGACGCGCTCGACGACGCCGCCCGAACCTGCCTCGATATACTGCACGGTGATGCCGGTGGCCTTGGTGAAGGCGGCGAATTCGGTCTCGTACCAGCTGCCGTTGCCGTCATGCAGGCCATCGGCGGAATAGATGGTGACGACGCCGTCGGCGAGTGCCGGTCCGACGAGAGCGGCCGACGCGAGCAATGCGGCAAAGGCCGCGACCATGGTTGCGTTTCGTGATTTCATGACCAGTTCCCCTTTATGATTGAAGGCACATTCTGCGATGCACTAGGACCAATCGGCTCGGTCTTTGACGGACGTTGAGCCGATTGGATGTCGTCGTTGTGACAACTCTGAGGATTGGGGATCGATAAGTAAAATCTATTTATTTTATGACAGGCAAACTTCCTCTGATATTTGTCATGGAACTGTCGCATCCATGTCGTGGACGTATTTCGGGTCGCGGAACCGGCCCGAGACAGGGTCCCTGAAAGTTAAAAGGTGATGGAAATCAGGAGAATAAAACGCCTGCCGTCTGCGCCCGCAGACGAGGATCGAACGAGCGGACTGTCACCGGACGCCCGTCGAGTATTTCGAAGCAGCGGGCGAGCGTGTCCTCTTCAAGCCGGCGTATCGCTTCCGCCGTGAAAAATGTGAGATGCGGAAAGAGGATCACATTGTCGCGACCGAACAATGCGCTCATCGGATGCCCGGACTTCGCCAGAGGCTCGACCGAATAGACGTCCAGGCCAGCGCCGCCAATGCGCCCCGTGACGATCGCCTCGACCAGTGCCGCCTCATCGATCAGCGCGCCGCGAGAAACGTTGACGATGACGGCGGAAGTTTTCATGCAAGCGAGTTCGGCCTTGCCGATCAGGCCACGCGTCTTATCGTTCAGCACACAATGGATGGAAACGAAGTCGCAGGCCCGCAGCATGGTGTGGAGATCGTCGGCCTTCTCGATGCCGGCAGCGTGCATAGTCGCTGCATCGACGCCGGGATCGAAACCAAGAACCCGCGCGCGAAACCCGTGTCCGGCCATGCGCGCCATGCTGCGGCCGATCTTGCCGCAACCGACGAGCCCCAGCGTGGCGCCGGAAATATCGCGCCCAAGCCAACGCTGCTCGGGCCAGATCCAGCCATCGCGCGACACCGCCGCCGTAATGGCCGGCAGGCGCTTGGCCAGCGCGATCATCAGCGCGAAGGCGCCCTCCGCCACGGTTTCCTCGGCATATTCGGGCACATTGACGACCGGGATGCCGCGCCGCATCGCGGCCGGGATGTCGATGGCATCGATGCCGACGCCATATTTGACGATGCCCTTCAATCTGGTAGCCGCGTCGATCACCCCAGCGGTGATCGGTGTGTAGCACATCAGCAGAAGATCGGCGTCGGCGACCGCGCTGATGAGCTTGGCTTCGGGAATGCCGTCCGGCAGCGTCACCAGTTCGACGCCCCTCGCCCGCAAGCCGGCATCGATGCCGTGGCATTCGAGTTCCTGATCGGTGCGCACCGCCTTCATGATCAGGCCGCCAGCACCGCGGCCTCGACGACATCGAGCGCGCGATCGAGATCGGGTTTCGAGATGACCAGCGGCGGCGAGAGCGTCAGCACATTGCCTTGGCTGATTTTGAAGCTCAGCCCTTGCTCCAGGCACGTATAGAAGACGCGTTCTGCAAGTTCACGTGCCGGCTGGCGCGAAGCTCGGTCCTCGACGAGTTCGACGCCGACCATCAGCCCCCTGCCCCTGACATCGCCGATATGAGGCGAGCGCCCCATCAGATCCTGCATGCGCCCCAGCATATGGCGACCGAGTTCGGCCGACCGTTCGACCAATCCCTCTTCCAAGATGATGTCGATCGTCGTCAGCGCGGCGCGCGTCGTCACCGGGTTCTTCTCGTGGGTATAATGGCCAATGGCAAAGCCGCCCGTGACGTCGAGGTCGCGGCGGGCAATGACGGCGGCGATCGGCAAGATGCCGCCGCCGAGCGATTTGCCGAGAACGACGATGTCGGGAGTCACGCCATCATGCTCGTGGGCGAAGAATTTGCCGGTCTTGCCGAGCCCCGTCGGGATCTCGTCGAAGATCAGCAGCGTGCCGTGCCGATCGCAGGTCTCGCGCACCCGCTTCCAGAAACCGGGCGGCGGTGGATTGGGTGTCGCCCGCATCGGCTCGGCAACCACCGCCGCCACGTCCTGCTCGCGGCCGAGAACGTAGGCGATCATGTTGGCGCAGGCGAGCCCGGAAGCTTCCAGCGAATCGTGGCCGTAGGGGCAGCGATAGCCGTCCCAGGGCGCGACATGTTCGGTACCGGTCATCATCGGGCCGGCGATATGGGAGCGGAAGGTCGCCTCGCCGCCGACACTCGCCGCACCGAAGCCGGCACCGTGGAAGGCATCCCAGAACGATACCGTCTTGAAGCGGCCGGTGGCTGCACGCGCGATCTTCAGCGCCACCTCGATGGCATCCGAGCCGCCCGTGGTGAACAGCACCTTGCCGAGATCGCCGGGCGCAAGTGCCGCCAATTTCTCGGCCAGTTCGACCGCGGGCTCGCAAGTGAAGCGGCGCGGCGCAAAGCAGAGCTCGTCGAGCTGCTTCTTGATCGCGGCAACCAGCCTTGGATGGCCGTAACCAAGGTGATGCACGCTGTTGCCATGGAAATCCATGAAGCGCCGGCCGGCCGTATCCTCGATCCAGATGCCTTCCGCTTTGGCGATCGTCGACAGGCAGGGACTGGACAGGCTCTGGTGGATGAAGGCGGCAGCGTCGCGGTCAAGCAGGCCGCGGATACGCGGATCATCCTGGCCGGCGTCCCAGCGGCCGCGCGCCGCCGTGGTGTTGGAATCGCCCTCGGTATGCACAAGCTCGGTTATCGCGGCCATCATTGTCTCCGAAACGCGAATGAGGGAGCGTGGAACGCCCCCTCGATTTATCCTGCCAGCCAGTGTGATCCGATCAGGACCAGGGCAGCGAAAACGTCTTCACATTGGTATAGCTCTTCATCGCCTCGATGACGCCTTCCTTGTAGCCATTGCCCGAATCCTTGATGCCGCCAAAGGGCGACATCTCGATGCGGTAGCCCGGCACTTCCCAGATATTGACCGTGCCGACCTGCAGACCGGCGATGTATTTCTGCATGCGGGGAAACGAGTTGGTGCAGACGCCCGACGACAGGCCGAAGGCGGTCGAGTTGGAGAGCGCAATGAGTGCCTCGTCATTGTCAGGCGCGCGCACGATCGGGATGATCGGCCCAAACGTTTCTTCCATCACCAGTTCAGACTTGTGCGGCACATGATCGACAACAATCGGCGGCAGCAGCGCACCCTGGCGACCCGGATTGTAGAGGATCTCGGCACCTTGCTCGGCGGCCATGTGGACGCGGGCTTCGAACAACGCCGCCGCCTTCTCGTGGACGACGGTGCCAAGATCGGTCGAACGGTCCATCGGATCGCCGAAGCGGATCTTCTTTGCCCGCTCCAGCACCAGCGGCACGAAACGGTCGGCGACGCTTTCCTGGACGAGGATGCGCTTGACCGCCGTGCAGCGCTGGCCGGAATTCTTCGTGGCACCCGCGACCGCGAGATCGGCGGCCTTGGCCAGATCCTCATCGGAGAGGTCGTTGAGGATGATCAGCGGATCGTTGCCGCCGAGTTCCAGCACCTGGCGCTTGTAGCCGGCAGTGCGCGCGATCATCTTGCCGACAGGCACACCGCCGGTGAAGGTGATCAGGTCGATGTTCTCGTTGGTGATCATTTCGTTGCCGATGTCGGCCGGCCAGCCGGTCACCACCGAGAGCATTTCCGGCGGCAGGCCGGCTTCGTAGAGGATGTCGGCGAGCAGCAGCGCCGTCATCGGCGTCAGTTCGGTCGGCTTCACCACCACGCAATTGTTGGTGGCGATCGCCGGCGCCACCTTGTGCGAAACCATGTTGAGCGGATGGTTGAACGGCGTGATCGCGGAGATCGCCTTCAGCGGCTCGCGGGTGGTGAAGATCTTGCGCGCCTTGCCATGCGGTGTGAGATCGCAGGAGAAAATCTGGCCGTCGTCCTGGATACACATCTGCGCCGACAGCGTGAACACGTCATAGGCGCGGCCGACTTCATAGAGCGAGTCTGTCTTGGAGATGCCGAGCTCAAGTGTGATGAGATCAGAGATTTCCTCCTTGCGCGCGGCCAGCGCTTCGGCGGTACGGAACAGGATCTGCTGCCGCTCGTAACGCGTCAGCTTCGACCTGTAGCCGGCCGCGATTTCGAAGGCCTGGCGGGCGTGTTCGGCGCGACCGGCAGGCACAGTGCCGATGACAGCATTGGTATAGGGGTAGTGGACGGGAACGACGCCGTCGGCGTCGACCTTGCGTCCTGCGATGCGCATCGGTTCATGGCGCACCTTGATCGAAGTATCGAGCTTAGTCATGGGCTCTGTTCCAGCAATGTGTGGGCGTGTTGTAGCAGAGGATCGACCCCCACTCCGGCCCTTCGGGCCACCTCTCCCCCGATCGACGGGGGAGAGGAAGTTCGGCAACGTCAGCGCCCCATCGTTTCCAAGTTAAAGCGCGGCAGGATCAGCTTGGCGCCCTTCCTCTCCCCCCGTCGATCGGAGGAGAGGTGCCGAGCGGAGCGAGGCGGAGTGGGGGTCGACATCAGGCTCAGCCTACGCCAAAGCCGCCGCCATGGTGGCGTAGTAGAAGGCGTCGAAATTGCGCAAAGTTGGCTCGTTGGGCAGGTCCGGCAACACGCGGTTGACGATGAACGGCACTTCCTGCTCGGTCAGCCCGCCATGCGAGCGCAGCGGTTCGTCGAGGGCCGCGAGATCATGCCGGTGTTCGCTGGTGCCAATGGTCTTGTTCTCGGTCGAGATCAGCACGATGTCGCCGATGCGGTCGGCCGGCAATTCGAAACGTTCGCAGGCCGTCGGGCTGTCGACGACCAGCATGATACCGTCGACCTTGGCCAGACGCGCCATGATGTCGGCCTGGTCCGCGCCATCAGGCAGATAGGCGGTGGCGAACGAGCCGAGGGCGCCATGGTGCACGACATAGGGGTCGGTGATCGGCAGGATCACGCGGGCGGCGTCCTTTCCCAGCCATTCGTCGAGCAGGTCCTGGACATAGACGACGTCGGGCGAGCCGTCGGCCTTGTGCTTGGGCTTCATGCCATGGTCGGCGGTGACGACGATCGCCGCGCCCAGCGCATCAAGCTCGGTCAGATACCTGTCGAACATCTCGTAGAAGGCATTGGCCTGAGGCACGCCCGGCGCATATTTGTGCTGCACATAGTCGGTGGTGGTCAGGTACATGATATCTGGGCGGAATTCCTTCAGCAGCTGGACGCCTGCGGCGAAGACGAATTCCGACAGCTCAGCCGAATAGACTTCCGGCACCTGCAGCCCGAAGTGCTTGGAGGCATTGTCGATGCCGTGCTCGGCCTTGGTGGTGGTGTCGGACTTTTCCGCCGAGAAGCACAGCGCACGGCCTTCGTCGAAGGCAAGCCCCTTGCCGAGCAGCGCCCGCAATTTGTCCTTGGCGGTTACCACGGCAACCTTGGCGCCGGCGTCGTAGAAGGCCTGGAAGATGGTCGGCGCGCGCAGGAAGCGCGGGTCGTTCATCATCACTTCCTTGCCGGTCTCACGCTCGTAGAGATAGTTGCCGCAGATGCCATGCACCGACGGTGGACGACCGGTGGCGATCGAGAGATTGTTAGGGTTGGTGAAGCTCGGGATGACCGAGTGCGCCATGCGCACCGTGCCCTTCTGCTTGATCCTGACCAAAGCCGGCATCAGCCCGGCATGAATAGCCTCGTCGAGATAGGCCGGCTCGCAGCCGTCTAGGCAGATGGCGATGGCGGGCACGCGCGGCCAGGCGTAGGTGCGGCCGTTGACGGCGACGTTGACGGGAGACATCTGGTTCATCGAAAATCCCTTGAAATCCTGCCGCTTCAGGCGGCGAGTTTGGCACGCTCGGCGATTGCCGCGGCGGGTGGAGCGGCGGTATCAACGCCCATTTCCTTCAGTGACTCCGCCGCTGCCTCGACGACGCGGCGCATGACATGTTCGTCCATCTGGCCGATGCAGCCGACGCGGAAGGAATCCACGACCGTCAGCTTGCCTGGATAGATGATGAAGCCCTTGTCCTTCATCAGCTCGTAGAAGCGATCAAAGGCGAAGTTGGCATGGGCCGGATTGAAGAAGGTGACGATGATCGGCGACAGCCAACGGTCCTTCAGCAAGGTCTCGAAACCGAGTTCGCGCATGCCGGCCACCATCACGTCGCGGTTCCTGGTGTAGCGGGCGCCACGGCCGGCGACGCCGCCTTCGGCTTCGTGCTGGCGCAGCGCCTCGAGGAAGGCGGCAACGACATGCGTCGGCGGCGTGTAGCGCCACTGGCCGGTCTTGTTCATATGTGCCCATTGTGCATGGACGTCGAGCGACAGCGAATGGCTGCGGCCCTTGGCAGCCTCGAGCTCGCTCTTGCGGGCGATGATGAAGCCGAAGCCCGGCACACCCTCGATGCATTTGTTGGCGGAGGAAACCATCGCCTCGTAGCGGATTTCGTTGACGTCGAGCGCGACCGCGCCGAAGGCGCTCATGGAATCGACCAGCAGTTTGCGGCCCTTGGCATGGACGGCCTCGGCGATCTCGGCGACCGGGTTGAGGATGCCTGAACTCGTCTCGCAATGGATGGCGATGACATGCGTGATGGCGAGGTCGGCCTCCAGGGCTGCCGCCACCTCGTCGCCGCGCGGCGGCAGATAGTCGCCCTTGTCGATCAGCGTATAGGCACGGCCGAGATATTGCATGGTCTGCGCGGCACGCAGGCCATAGGCGCCATTGGCCAGCACCAGGACCTTGCCGTCCCGGGGCACGAACGAGCCCAGCATCGCCTCGACGCAGAAGGAGCCGCTGCCCTGCATCGGCACGCAATCGAATTCGCCTTTCGCGTCACCGGTCAGCGCCAGCAGGCGGCGGCGCATGTCTGATGTCATGGCGCGGAAGTCGCCGTCCCACGATCCCCAGTCGCGCAGCATGGCCTGCTTGACCGAATAGGCCGTGGTGAGCGGGCCCGGGGTCAAGAGATAGGGCTCGCCCAGCGCCGGCATGGCCAGCGGCTCCGCGGCAAATTTCGTCTCGGCGAGCATGGGTGTCCTCCGACAGGTCGCTGCTTTTTTGATGCGGCCTTACTCTCGGCCGGAATGACATATTTGTAAAATCGTTATTTTGTATCGAAGTATCGATTTCCACGATGATAGGATTGCCATCTCTGTCAGGCCGGCACGGGCGCCATTGCGTCCGCTGCGCCACCGCCCGTGGCCAGCCGGCTTTCAAGCAGATCGCCGCTTTGCGTCAGCAGGGGATAGGCGACCGACGCCATCAGCGAGTTGATTTCCTTCAGCGCCCTGACCGCCTCCAGGTGAATATCGCTGGTGTCGATGCTCTGCGGCATTCCCGATTGCAGGCGCTTGAGGTGACGATCATGGCTCATACGTTCCAGCTTGCGCATACGCTCCTTCTCGACCACAAGTTGCCGCGCCGAATCGAGGTCGCCCGATACCAGCACGTTGAGCGCAAGCTGCATGTTGGCCATGACACGGCTGTGAAGCCCGCGCAGTTCTCCCCAGCCGTCGCGCGAAAAGCGCAGATTCTTGTCCCGCAATTCCCCGGCAAGCACGAGCAGGTTCTTGGCGACGATATCGCCGGCCCGTTCGAGATTGATGGCGAAATCGGTGAGTTCGATGCCGCGGCGAGCCTCGGCCGCGGTCATGCTGCCGCGGTTGACCTCGGCAATGTAGAGCTTGATGTCGGTGTGGGCGCGGTTGACCTCGTCATCCAGCTTGCGCGCCTGGCGGATCTGATCGGCAGTGCCGGCGTCGAAGAAATCCATCACCGGACGCAGCATCACCTCGACGACTTCACCCATGCGCAGCAACTCGCGGGTCGCACTGGCCAGCGCGAGACCCGGCGTGCGCATGACGCTGCGATCCAGCGCGCTGGCGCGACGCGACATCAGATCGGTACTGTCCTCCGGCTTTGCCGACGACTTGTCGGCGATCAGCGAGGTCACCAGCCTTTCCATCAAGCCGGCGAAAGGCAGGCAGCAGACGACCAGAGCCAGATTGAAGGCGAGGTGCAGGTTGACCAGCTGCCGGCCTTCGGTTGCACCGAAAAGGTGTGCCGGGAACGCCAACGCCTGAAGGGCGAACAGGGCGGCGAGCGCGGCCGTGCCGCGGAAGATCAGATTGCCAAGGGGGATGCGACGCGCCGCGGCGGGCTCGCCGCGCGTCAGCCACACCGCGATCAGCGCGCCGCCGCAATTGGCGCCAAGGATGAAGAACAGGCCGACCTCGACAGGCAACACGCCTTGCGCGGCGAGCGTGACGAACAGCAGGATCGCCGCCACGCTGGAATGGATCAGCCATGTGAACAGGGCGGCGGCGGCAAAGGCCGTGAAATAATCCGCGCGCAAATAGGAAATCACCAATGGCAGCAGCGTGCTCTGGCGCATCGGCGCGGTCGCCTCGCCGATCATGTGCAGCGACAGCAGAACGAACGCTATGCCCATCAGGATGCGCCCTCCTTGCTTGATGCCGCGCGCCTCGAACTTCAGGAACATCGCGCCGCCGACAAGGATCAGCGCGGGTATAAGCCAGCTCAAGTCGAACGAGAGCACCTGCACGACCAAGGCGGAGCCAAGATCGGCGCCAAGCAGGATCGCCAGCCCGGCCGAAACCGAAACCATCCCGCTTGCGGCAAACCCAGCTGCCAGCATGGCGACGGCCGTGGAACTTTGCAGCAGGACGGCAAGCACGGTGCCGGTCCCCGCCGATCTGATTCGCGCACCGCGAGCCTGTCTCAGGGCATCGCGCAATGCAGGCCCGCAGGCCCGCTCGACGCCGGTGCGCACCATGCGCACAGCCCAGAGCAGCAGCATGACGGCACCCGCCAGATGCAGCAGGATGATGGAAAATTGCATGGCTACGCCTCCGGATGTCCGCGGCCGGCAGAGACGTCGGCCTTTACTCAGGCTAAGTTTGACCGAACATAAGTCAAATCGTTCATTTCTATCTTTTAGTTAATCTGGCTTATGGTAGGATATCCACTCTTCCGGATCTCGAACGGCGGAAACGATGCGCTACGTCCAGTTGCGGGCCTTTCATCAAGTGGCGATCTCGGGCGGGTTTTCGCGAGCGGCCGAAGCGCTGTTCCTGACCCAGCCGGCCATTTCCGACCAGGTGCGCAAGCTCGAGGAAGAATATGATGTCCTGCTGTTCAATCGGAACAAGAAGCAGGTCACGCTGACCCATTCGGGCCAGAAGCTGCTTGAGATAACCCACCGCATGTTCGACACCGAACAGCAGGCACTGGAACTGCTCACCGAGTCGCGCGCGCTGCGTTCCGGCACGCTGCGCATCGTCGCGGACGCCGCACATCACCTGCTTCACATCCTCGGCAGCTTCCGGTCCCGTTATCCCGGCGTCCAGGTCTCTGTGCGCGCCGGCAACACAGAGACGGTCATCAGCAGCCTCTACAGCTATGATGCCGACATCGGCGTGCTGGGCGAGGTACCGGCCGGCCGCGATTTCGAGGTGCTGAAGCTCAACTCGACACCGATCATCGCCTTCACCTCCATCGACCACCCGCTGTCGGGCAAGAAATCGCTGACCCTCAAGCAGCTCGCGCAGGAATCGCTGGTCATGCGCGAACGCGGCTCGAAGACGCGTCAAAAGCTCGAAGACCTCGCTGCTGCCTCGAAGGTCGAGCTAAGGCCGGTCATCGAGGCCGAGGGCCGCGAGGCTGTCCGCGAGATCGTCGCCTCGGGCGCCGGCATCGGCTTTGTCTCGGCGGCCGAATTCGGCCAGGATTCGCGGCTCGTCCCGATCACCATCGACGCTCCCGAAACCCTCATGGACGAAGCGCTGATCTGCCTGCGCGAGCGCAGCGGCGGCAAGCTGGTGCGCGCCTTTCTCGACATGGCGCGCTCGATGTCGGCGGATTAAGCGGCGGCGCGAACCTCAATCCCATCCGCCTTCACCCGCTCTGATTTCGGATCGTAGGGGCTGCGCAAGTGCGCCGTGGCCGTATGGCGAACGCCGGCGAGGTCGATCTCGAAACGGCCACCGCTGAGGAATTGGGCGTCGACGCCGGCTTCATTCTCGACCAGCCCGAGCGCGACCGAGCGGCCCAGCGTGTGGCCATAGGCCGCCGAGCGAACCTCGCCAACCGGTTTGCCGTCACGCAGGATCAGCTCACCGCCCCACAGCATCGGCTCGGCATCGTCGAGCGTGAACAGCACGATACGCTTGGCCGGTGCCGCCGCAGACCTTGCCTCGACCAGCGCGTCGCGGCCGATGAAGCCGCCCGGCTTGTCGATAGCGACGGCAAAGCCAAGCCCGACCTGCCAGGGGTTGATATCCGGCGTCAATTCCCTGCCCCAGGCGCGAAAACCCTTTTCGATGCGCAATGCATCGAGCGCGTAGTAGCCGGCGTCAGCCAAGCCGAATTCGCCCCCCGCCTCGTGCAGCGCCTCGTAGACGCCGACGGCGAATTCTGTCGGCACGATCAGCTCCCAGCCGAGCTCACCGACATAGGTCATTCGATTGGCATAGGCAGTGGCATGGCCGATATCAATCTCGCGGATAGTGGCGAAGGGGAAGCCCGCGTTGGAGAGATCGGCCGAGGACAGTTTGCCGAGGAGATCGCGCGAGCGTGGCCCCATCACGGCCAGCACGGCGTAGGCGGAGGTAATGTCGGTCAGGGTCGCATGCGCATCGGCCGGAATGTTCTTGACGATCCAGTCGGCGTCGTGGACCGCCTGCGCGGACCCTGTGACGACGAGGAATTTTTCCGCGCCCAGCCGCATCACGGTGAGATCGCTTTCATAGCCGCCACGCGCGTTGAGCACACCCGTGTAGACCGACGTACCTATAGGTATATCGACATTGCCGGCGCAGATCCGGTTCAGCACGGCGCAAGCGTCGCGGCCCTGGACAAGCAGTTTTGCGAAAGACGTCTGGTCGAAGATTGCGACGGCCTCGCGCGTCGCCTTCATCTCGCGGCGGACCGCCTCGTGCCAATTCTGGCGGCCGAAGGCATAGTCATTCTCGGGCTTCTCTCCCGAAGCGGCAAACCAGTTGGCGCGCTCCCATCCCATCTTTGAGCCGAAGCAGGCGCCCCTGGCGGCCAGCCGATCATAGAGCGGCGAGCGGCGGAAGGGCCGCGCGGTGTCGAGTTCCCGGTTCGGCCATGGCATGGCGTAGTGCAGGCCGAGTGTCTCCTTGACCCGGTCATGCAGCCAGCGCGGGTTGTTGTTGAACGAGGCGAAGCGCCTGATGTCGACCGGCCACAGATCCATGGTGGGCGCACTGTTGACGATCCATTCGGCCAGCGCCCTGCCGGCGCCGCCGGCACTGGCGATGCCCATCGAATTGAAGCCGGCGCCGACATAGAAATTCTTCAGTTCCGGTGCCTCGCCGAGGATGAAATTGTTGTCCGGCGTGAAGCTTTCGGGACCGTTGTAGAATTTCTTGACCTCGGCATGCGCCAGCTGCGGCACGCGGACCAGCGCGTTTTCCATCAGGATCTCGAACTGGTCCCAATCGTCCGGCAGCAGCGCGAATTCGAAATTTTCGGGGATGCCCTTCATGCCCCAGGGCTTGGCATGCGGCTCGAAGCCTCCCATGACCAAGCCGCCGACCTCTTCCTTGAAATAGATGAAGCCGTCGGGGTCGCGCATGACAGGCAGGTCAGGATGCACGCCCTCGACCCTGCCGGTGACGATGTACATGTGCTCAGCCGAATGCAGCGGTACCGAGACGCCGCACATCAGTCCGACCTTGCGCGCCCACTGGCCGGCGCAGTTGACGACGATCTCGGCGGCGATGCTGCCGTGGTCGGTTTCGACACCGCAGGCGACGCCGTTGCTGACGCTGATGCCTGACACCTTGACCCGTTCGATGATTTTCGCGCCGCGGTTGCGCGCGCCCTTGGCCAGCGACTGCGTCAGATCAGTCGGGTTGGCCTTGCCGTCGCCTGGCAGCCAGACGGCACCGACCAGATCGTCCGTCGCCATGACAGGCCACAGATCGCCGGCCTCCCTGGGCGAGATCACGTCGATCTCCACGCCCTGAGCACGCGCCGACGCTGCCATGCGCTTCAGCACCGTCATGCGATCAACGGTGCGCGCAACGGACAGCGAGCCGCAATTCTTCCAGCCGGTGGCAAGGCCGGTTTCGGCCTCCAACTCGCTGTAAAGCTGGGTGGAGTATCTGATCAGGCTGGTCATGTTCGAATGGCTGCGCAACTGACCGACAAGACCGGCGGCATGCCAAGTGGTGCCGCCGCTGAGTTGTCCCTGCTCAAGCAGGACAACATCGGTCCAGCCGAGTTTTGTCAGATGATAGGCGACCGAGCAGCCAATGATGCCGCCGCCGACGATGACAACGCGAGCCTGGGTGGGAAATTCATTTGCCATGAGCGTTCCGCCATTGGAGGGACGGCCGGGACACTAACATAGGGAAACCAAATATCAACTCAAAAAGTCACAAAATATCACATCAGGCAACGAGGAGCTCTGGCCCCTTTCGCGAAAGCGCCTCCGCAAGCGCTGGTCCGGGATTGGCGTCGACGATAACGCCGGCAGCCCGTTCGAAATTCGGAATCCTGAGCGGTGTCAGCTTGCCGAACTTGCTGCTATCGAGCACGAAATAGGCCTTGCCGGCGAACGCGATCATACGGCCGCGCTGCTCGGCGCCGGCACGGGTGAAGTCCGTCACGTCGCCTTCCGGCGACAGGGCGCCACCACCGAGAAAGGCGATATCGACGCGAAAGCGGCCCATTGCATCGAGCGTGTCGATGCCGGAAGCCGCCTCCTCGCCCGGATCGATTTCGCCGCCCAGCATATGCACGCGCATGCCCGGGACATGGCACAGATGCAGCGCTATCTTCAGGCTTGCCGTGCAGATGGTAAGATCGCGCAACTTGGTCATGGCCTGCGCGACGGCCAAGGTGGTGGTGCCGGAATCGAGAAAGACCACCATGCCATCCCTGACCAGGCCGGCGGCGGCCCTGCCGATCGCCGCCTTGCCGCCAGCATTTTCCTGGCTGCGCAGGCTCATCGCCGGTTCGCTCGGCTCAAAGAGGGCGGCACCGCCGTGCACGATGCCGAGTCTGCCCTGCTCCGAAAGCAGTTTCAGATCGCGGCGGATGGTTTCGCGCGAGACTTCGAAGAACCCGGCCAGTTCGGCAACGCTGACCGAACCCTGGGCGCTCAGCCGCCGCAGGATTTCGTCATGGCGGCGCGGGGCAAGGGCGCGCGCCGGCAGGCGGCTGACGGGAGACATGGCGATCCTCTTGTCGAGCATTGGTGTTGCAATATGTGGCAGTGAACTCGCATAGACGCAACCGCGCCCGACGTGGCCGGTATCGATCGGCACTCTATTTGTCTGTCGAGACTAGGGCTTTCGCGACAGGCCACCGCCCTCTATCGCGTTGACGAGCGTCTCGCTCCTTTCGCGCAGATACTGCCGCAGAACGCTCGGGGCTTTCCTGCCGTCGCGCTCGCGGCAGGCGGCCAGCAGTTCGCGATGCTCCATCTGCGAGCCGGGACGATGGTCGCATCGGGCTCGCTCCGCTCGGGCGAGAGCCGAGCACACAAGCACCCGTGCTCAGCCTACCTTCACGGCCATCACCGCGGCGCAGTCACCCGCTTTGACCAGCCCGGGAAAATGCCGCGCCGCCAGCAAGCCAGACATCTTTGCCCGGATTTCCTGTGGGGCAATGCCGGTGCGGCCGGTGGAATGGATGCGTGCCAGCACCGCGCCTTCCTCGATGGGTTCGCCGAGATCGACCATGGTTTCGATCATGCCGTCGTCCTCGGCGAAGGCGAAGCAATCGGCCGAGGGCATGTCGAGCCACTGTGTTCTGGTCTTCTCCACCGCACCATCAACGATGCCTGCATGGCGAAGCACATTGAGGATGCCGCGCCGCGCGATGCGCACGGTTTCGGCACGCGATGTCCCCCCGCCGCCAAGTTCGGTGGTGACGAAGACCTTGCCCATGTCCTCGGCCGCGGTGTCGTACATGCCGACCGCATCGATCTCGGTCATGCGCATCGAGAAAGGTGCAGAGAAGGCTTCGACCGCGGCGAAGGCCTTTTCTTCCTGCGCCTTGTCCGGCAGCGTGTGCGCGGCGCAGAAAGGCACGAAATCCAAGGTCCTGCCGCCGGAATGGAAGTCGAAGACGATGTCGGCGCGGGGGAGCAACTCGCGTTGAAAATAGTCGGCGATCTTCTCGGTCACCGTGCCATTGGGCCGGCCGGGGAAGCTGCGGTTCATGTTGCCCTTGTCAATTGGCGACGTGCGCGTACCAGCACGAAAGGCCGGATAGTTCATCGCCGGCACGATGATCACCGTGCCGGAGACGTCCTTGGGGTCGAGTGTGCGGGCGAGCCCGTAGAGCGCCAGCGGGCCCTCATACTCGTCGCCATGGTTGCCACCGGTCAGCAGCGCCGCCGGTCCCTTGCCGTTGCGGATGACGCAGATCGGGATCATCACCGAGCCCCAGGCGGAATCGTCGCGGCTGTAGGGCAGGCGCAGGAAACCATGCTGGACGCCGTCACGGTCGAAGTCGACAGTCGGTGCGATGGGCGACGGGCGGAGGCTGGACATCGGGTTCAATTCTTCACCACCAGCTTGCGCGGCACATTGGCCAGGCATTCCACACCCGTTTCGGTGACCAGGATGGATTCGGTGATCTCAAGACCCATCGTCTCCAGCCACAGGCCGGTCATGAAATGGAAGGTCATGCCCGGCTTGAGCTCGGTGCGGTCGCCGGGACGCAAGCTCATGGTGCGCTCGCCCCAATCCGGCGGATAGGAGAGCCCGATGGAATAGCCGGTGCGATTGTCCTTGACGATGCCATACTTCTTCAAGACCGCGAAGAAGGCGTTGGCGATGTCCTCGCATGTGTTGCCGGGTTTTGCTGCCGCCAACCCCGCATCCATGCCTTCGAGCGTCGCCTTCTCGGCATCGAGGAATTCCTGCGTCGGCTTGCCAAGGAAGACGGTGCGCGACAGCGGACAGTGGTACCTGTTGTAGCAGCCAGCAATCTCGAAGAAGGTGCCCTCGCCCGACTTCATCGGCTGGTCGTCCCAGGTCAGATGCGGCGCCGAAGCATCGACGCCCGACGGCAGCAGCGGCACGATCGCCGGATAGTCGCCGCCGATGCCGTCGACGCCGCGCGTGCCGGCATCGTAGATCTCGGCGACGAGATCACATTTGCGCATGCCGACTTCAACCCTGTCGACGATGCGCTGATGCATCGCCTCGACGATACGGGCGGCCTTGCGCATGTAGTCGATCTCGGTCGGGCTTTTCACGGCGCGCTGCCAGTTGACCAGGGCGGTGGCGTCGACGAAACGGGCGTTGGGCAGGTGCTTCTGCAAGGCGGCGAAGGCGGCGGCGGAGAACCAGTAATTGTCCATCTCGACGCCGATGGTGAGCTTGCCCCAGCCGCGATCGGTCAGCACGCTGGACAGGAAGTCCATCGGGTGGCGCTCGGTCGACTGCACATAGTGATCGGCATAGCCGACGATGTTGTCATGCGCGAGATAGGCGGTGCGCTTGGCGCCATTGGCGTCCTGGCCGCGGCCGTACCAGACTGGCTCGCCCGATGGCGGCACGATAACCGCTTGGTGCACGTAGAACGACCAGCCGTCATAACCGGTCAGCCAGGCCATGTTGGAGGGATCGCTGACGATCAGGAGATCGACGCCCTTGGCCTCCATGGCTTTCCGCGTCTTGGCGAGGCGTTCCGCATATTCGCCGCGCGAAAATTTCAGGTTTGGCTGCATTTGTTGGGTCCTCGTTTGTTGGCCTGGAGCCTGTTTCAACTTCTTTGAATCCGGCTCGTCGTCTGATTCTGCTTTGCGCGTGATCTTTTCAGAAAGCCGGTTCCCACTTTTCCGGATCACGCTTTGGCCGGCATCAGCTTTCAAAAATGGTTCCGGATTTCGCGGCCAGCGCCCGGTCGCGGGCGAGCGTGGCAATCGCCGTATCCTGCACGCCGGTGCCGGTGAGATCGGCAATGGTGATGTCGCTGGCCGAGCGCCGTCCGTGTCTTTCGCCAGCGATAACCTGGCCCAATTCGGCCACCTCGTCCTCGGCGGCCATGATTCCTGCGGCGATGGCATGATGCAGTTCGCCCAGCCGCCGTGTCTGGCGAGCACTGTCGGCGACGTAGAGGTCAGCCATGCGCAGGATCGCAGGGGCGATCTCGTTCTTGTGTTCGGCGTCCGAGCCCATGGCGGTGATGTGCTGGCCGGCGGAGATGAAGCCGGCCTTGATCAGCGGCTCGGTCGAGGGCGTCGTGGTGACGATGATGTCGGCGCCCACTATGGCCTCGGCAGCATCGGGTTCGGCGCGAACGGCGATGCCCAGTCTATCGCTCAAGGCGCCTGCGGTTGCCTCTGCCTTGGCGGCATCGCGCGCCCAGATGCGCGCCTGTGTGATTGGCCGCACGAGGCGAAGCGCTTCGAGCTGCAATCCGGCTTGCACGCCGGCGCCGAAAATCGCGGCAACGGACGAATCCGGCCGCGACAGATGCTTGGCCGCGACCGCGCCCGCGGCGGCGGTGCGGATATCGGTGAGATAGCCATTGTCGAGCAGCAGCGCCTCGACCAGACCTGTCTTTGCCGACAAGAGCACCATCATGCCGTTGACGCTGGGCAGGCCGAGTTTCGGATTGTCAAAGAATCCGGGACTGATCTTGATGGCGAAGCCATCGACGCCAGGCACATAGGCGGTCTTCACATCGACCTCGCCGCGATGCTCAGGGATGTCGAGCCGCAGGATCGGCGGCATCGCCACCGGCAGAGTGGCAAGCGCGCGAAAAGCATTCTCGACGCAGGCGACGGCATCAAGATCGAGCGTCACGATCTTACGCAGTTCGGCTTCGGTGAGGATTGTCATCCGGTTCATGCCGCGCGCTCCCCGGCGGTACGCTTTGCGAAGGGTAGCGTTCCGTCATACCCCCCGGCGGGAACTCGACGTTGAAGAATTTTCATGCGACGCGCTCCGCAAATGAGGGCTTCTCTCCGCAAACGATCTTCCTGTGCAGTTCCATGTCGATGTTGCGCCCCGAAAGCAGAACCACCACCGGTCCGCTCGCCCTGACCTTACCGGCGAGCAGTGCCGCGATGCCGACGGCGCCCGCGCCTTCGACGATCTCGCGCTCCTGCGCATAGGCATGGCGGATGCCGGCGGCGATTTCCTCCTCGGAAAGCAGGACGACATCGTCGAGCAGGTCGCGGCACATGGCGAAGGTCAGGTGGTTGTCGAGGCCGATGCCACCACCAAGCGAATCCGCCAGCGTCGGCAGTTCCTCCACGAGCACCGGCCGGCCGGCATCGAGGCTCGCCTTCATCGCCGCGCCGCGCGCCATCGAGACGCCGATGATCTTTGTCCCGGGGCTGACGCCTTTGACGGCGGCAGCAACGCCGGAGGCCAACCCACCGCCCGACAGTTGCACCAGCACCAGCGCGGCGTCAGGAACCTGCTCGATCATCTCCAGTCCGAGCGTGCCCTGGCCAGCAATGATGGCTGGATGGTCGAAGGGCGGCAGCAAGATGAGCCCCTCCTCCGCCACCAGCCGCTCGACCTCCTGCTGCGCGTCGTCCTGGCTGTTGCCGACAATGCGGATTTCGGCCCCAAGTCGGCGGATTGCGTCGAGCTTGTTCTGAGGCACCAGACGCGACATGCAGATCACCGCGCGCATGCCCTCGAGTTTCGCCGCATGGGCGAGCGCTCGGCCGTGGTTGCCGGTGGAGGCCGCGACCACGCCACGTGCCTTCTCCTGCACGCTCAGCGAAGCGACAGCGTTCGAGGCGCCGCGCAACTTGAAGCTGCCGGTGGTCTGGCGCTGCTCGAGCTTGAGATGGACAGGGAAGCCCAAGCGTTCCGACAGAGCTTCGGACAGCACGGTTGGCGTTCGCTCGATCTTGCCGGCGATACGTTCGCGGGCGGCTCGGATGTCCGAAAGGGCGATGGCGCGCGTCATGGGGCGCGCCCCTCTGGCCTGCCGGCCATCTCCCCCTCAAGGGGGAAGATCGGCAGCTCATGCGGCACCGCCGTTCCTATAGCATCCACAAGCAGCCAAAACGCAGCGGCAGGGAATCTCCCCCCTCGAGGGGGAGATGGCCGGCAGGCCAGAGGGGGTCGCTCTTGCACGCAGAACATAATCTTACCGTCCCAGCGAAAACGTCATCAGCCGCCCGAACTCCGGGTACTGCGTCTCATCCCCGCACAACCGCAAACAATTCCATGCTGTCGCCTGGTTGCTGGTCACCACGGGACGACCGATCGCCTGTTCCATGCCAGGGACCGCGAGTGCAGCGCGCAGCGCCGTGCAGGACACAAACAAGCCTTCGGCCTGTGGATGGGTCGCCTGGCGCGCGAGGTCGACAAGTGCTGCCGGCGGAATGCGTGCCATCTCGCGGTCATCCTCGAAACCCAGGCAGGTGAAGCTGGCGATATCGAAACCGCGTTCGGCGAAATAGGTTGCCATCGGCCTGGAGGTTTCGACCGTGTAGGGGGTGAGGATGCTGATCCGGCGCACGCCGAAGGCGTTCAGCCCGCGCACGCCAGCCATGGGCGGGGTTACGACCGGAATGCCTGGTTTGGCGGCCTGGATCGCCGCCTCGATCTCGGCATCGCCGATCACCACCGATGCCGAAGTGCAGGAGTAGCAGATGGCATCGAGCGGCTCGTCGGGCAGGATCAAGGCCGCGCCCGCCGTCAGCGCCGGCTGCATCTTGCGAAGGTTCCGAGGCGTCGTCGGATTGGCATAGGGGATGCGCGCGACATAGACGCCGATCGGTTCGCTCGCCACCATGCGGCGAAAATCCGGCTCGGTCGTATGGTCGGTGGCCAGGACGATCAGGCCGACACGCTTCGCCAGCGGGCGGTTATCGAGCGCCGGCCGGTCGGGGTGGACCTTGATCTCGGGCAAGGGCTTCATGCGTTATCTCTCGATCTTGCCGTAACGGCGTTCCAGCCAGCGCAGCAGCACGACAGAACAGAGGCTGATGGCGAGGAAGAAGGCGCCGACCAACGTGATCGGCTCCAGGTAGCGATAGTAGGTATTGGCGACGCTTTTGGCCTGGTTCATCAGTTCCAGCACGGTGATCGCCGACAGCAGCGGCGTCTCCTTGAACATGGCGATGAAATAGTTGGCCAGGGCCGGGATCATCGGCGGAATGGCTTGCGGGATGATGATGTGGGACCAGGTCTGCCTGGCGCTGAGGTTGCACGCCTTGGCGGCCTCCCACTGGCCACGCGGCACATTGTCGATGCCGGCGCGGTAGACTTCCGCCGTATAGGTGCCGTAGTGCAGCCCGAGCCCGATGACACCGGCGACCAGCGGCGGCAGAAGAATGCCGACGTCTGGCAGCACGTAGAAGATGAAATAGAGCTGCACCAGCAGCGGCGTGCCACGGACGAATTCGGCCGCCCAACCGACGGAGCGCGACACCGCCTTGTTGGGCGAGCGGCGCGCCAGCGCGATGCCAAGACCGACGATCGCCGCCAGCACCGAGCCGAGCAGCGTCGCCAGGATGGTGATCTTCACACCCTGGATCAGCGTCGGCAGGATCTGCCGAACAAAATCCCAATCCCAATCCATCAGCGAACCTTAGCCATCAGCAAGCTCCGGTCATCAGACGCGCACCCCGTCGAGGCCGCGCGCCAGGTGGCGCTCCAGCGAGCGCACACCCCACGAAATGAGCAGCGCAAGGATGAAATAGAGGATGAGGATGGTGGTGAACGGCACCATGGTGTTGCCGGTCTGGGCTCGCACCACCTGCGCCTGGAATGTGAGGTCCGCGAGCGAGATCAGTGAGACGACGGATGTGGCCTTGAGCAGTTCGATGGCGTTGTTGCCGAAGGTCGGCAGCATCACCAGAAACGCCTGCGGCAGGATGACGTGGCGCAGACCTTGCCAGCGGCCGAGATTGAGCGCGATGCAGGCCTCGTGCTGTTCGCGGCCGATCGACTGCACGGCGCCGCGCACCACTTCGGCGGCGTAGGCGCCGACATTCAGGCCTAGCGCCAGCACGCCGGCCTGCAGCGGGGTCAGTTCCAGGCCCAATAGCGGCAGCACGAAATAGGCGAAGAACAGCTGCACGAAGATCGATGTGCCGCGGAAGAATTCAATATAGGCGGTAGCGAGCGCGCGCAGCAGAAAGAAGCGCGACAGCCGCCCCATGCCGGCAAGAAAGGCCATGATCAGGGCAAGCACCGACCCCATCAGCGTCAGCTCGATGGTGACAAGCGCTCCCTGCAATATCAGGCCGAAATAGCCGGACCATTGGGTCATTCGATTAGAAGTTCCAACGTTTGCGATTTGGGTTCCTTCTCCCCGTTCAACGGGGAGAAGGAAAAGGAAGGCGCTACTTCGCGGCGCAGAGCTTTTCGCGCGTCGTCGACATCGCGGCAGCCGCCGAGAAGCCGTAGGGCTCGATAATCTTGGCGAACTCGCCCGACTTCTTCATCTTGGCCAGCTCGACATCGTAGGCGTCACGCAGCGCCTCGTCGCCCTTCTTGAAGGCAGCGCCGTCACAATAGACCGGAGCGCCCTGCACCGGCGCGATAACCTCGAGGTTCGGGTCGTTGGCCTTCTTCATCAGATCATTGATCGACAGGACCGGCAGCGAATAGGCGTCGATGCGGCCGTCCTGCACCATCTTCAGGCCGCTCTGCCCATCCGGCACGACGATGACACGTTCACGCGGCACGCCGGCGTTGAGCGCCAGCTTTTCCTCGGTGCCGCCGCCCGGCGCGCCAATCGTGGCGGCAGTGTCCTTGGCGACGTCCTCGTAGCTCTTGAAGTGCTTGGGATTGCCCTTCTTCACCAGCATCGCCTCGGCGTCGCACAGAACCGGCTCGGAATAGGCGACCGCCGCGCAACGCTCCGGCTTCATGAACAGGCCGGCGGTGACGACGTCGAAGCGGCCAGCCTGCAGGCCGGGGATCATCGCGCCATACTCAGAGATGGAAGCGACGATATCGGCCACCCCGAGCCGCTTGAAGATCTCGCGCGCCACGTCGGGCGCCGCGCCCGAAACCTTGCCGTCGGCGGCGACCGCCGTATAGGGCGGTTCGTTGGCAATGGCGACGCGGGCGAAACCCTGCGCTTTGAGCTGTTCGAGCTTCTTGTCCGCGGCCGAGCCCACGCTTGAGGTAGCAAGCACCGCCGTAATTGCAAAGCCGGCGACGCCGGCCAGAATGCCAAGTTTCATCATTGTTCCCAACTCCTTGTTGCTCTTCTTGGTTTGCTTGTGGGCGGTTCGCACGCCCGCATGGCGGTCAGACGCGGTGTCCGGCCGCGATGATCTTCTTCAGGAAGCCTTGCGTGCGCTCCTGCTTGGGATGGCGGAAAATCTCGTCGGGCTTGCCTTCTTCAACGATCTTGCCGCGATCGAAGAACAGCACCCGGTCGGCGAAGTCGTGGGCGAAACCCATCTCATGGGTGACCAGCAGCATGGTCATGTCGGTTTCGGCGCAGAGCCGCCACAAGACATTGAGCACCTCCTCGACCAATTCCGGGTCGAGCGCCGACGTCACCTCGTCGAACAGCATGATCTTCGGCTGCAAGGCGAGCGCCCTGGCGATCGCCACACGCTGCTTCTGGCCGCCGGACAATTGCGCCGGCATCGCCTTGGCCTTGTCGGCCATGCCGACCATGTCGAGCAGTTCCATCGCGCGTTTTTGGGCGGCGGCGCGCGGCGTGCCCTTGGTCAGCATCGGCGCCAGCGTGACATTGTCGATGACGCTCTTGTGCGGAAACAGGTTGAACAACTGGAAGACCATGCCGATCTTCTGGCGCATTTTTGCCAGATGCCGCTCGTCGGCCGGCAACAGCTGGCCGTTCCGCTCCATGTGGTAGAGCTGCTCGCCATCGATCTGGATGTGGCCGCCGTCGATGCGCTCCAGCGTCATCAGGATACGCAGGATCGTGGTCTTGCCTGAGCCCGACGGGCCGATCAGCGCCAGCTTCTCGCGCGGCATGACCTGCATCGACAGGCCGTCCAGCACCTTGAAGGCACCAAAGCTCTTCGAAATGGCATCGACCTTGATGATGGGTGCGGACAAATGAATTTCCCCGTGTTGGAGAAGCCTGTGTCCTTAACGATGGGGAACAGGCCAAATCATGTCAATTGGGAAAATAATACCATGACAATTATTCCGATTGCGCACAATTCCCGGCCGACTGGGCGACCCTTCGAGGGTCGGGGCTCAGGCCCGCGCCAACACTGGCGGCGTCTGAGACCGGAACGGAGCCGGAAGCGCAGGAGACCACCTTTTGCAGGCCGGCATCACCGGAATATCGACGCACCCGCTAGATGGCGAGCAACAGGTGCTCCGGATCGCCAAGCAAGAGCTTGGTGACAACGCCGAGACCAGCGCGCAGTTCCCCCTCGGTGGTCGAGCCCAGCGAGATACGCACCGCCGGATGCCAGGGGGCATCCGAAATGCGGAAGGAGGCGCCGGGTGCGATCGCCACGCCCTGCAGCCGGGCCTGGGCGACAAAACTCTCCTCGGCCCGGTCGCCAGGCAATTGCAGCCACAGATGCAGGCCATCGCGATGCGAACGATAATCGACCCCTGCAAGGACCTCCGCGGCAATGCCCATCCTGTGCCGGAGCGCTTGGCGCTGCCAGCGGACAAGCTCCATCGCCGTGCCGTCGGTCACCCATTTGGTGGCGATCTCGGCCACCAGCGGCGTCGCCATCCAGTTCGAGACCAGGTGCCGGTTGGCAACGGCGGCAACGTAACGATCGGGCGCGGCGAGATAGCCGATGCGCAGGCCGGGCACGGTGACCTTGGTGAAGGAGGTGACGTAGAGCGTGCGCTCCGGGGCGAAAGCAGCGACCGGCGGCGGCCGGTCCTCGACCAGCGGACCCAGCACATCGTTCTCGATGATGGCGATGTCGTGCTTGCGCGTCACGGCCGCGATTTGCTCGCGGCGCTCCGCATCCATCAGCGTCGCGGTCGGGTTGATCACCGAAGGCTGTACGAACACGGCGCGAATGTCGGACAGCCGGCAGGCCTCGTCCAGCGCCTCCGGGACGAGGCCATTGCCGTCGATCGGCAGGCCTTCGAGGTTGAAGCCGAGATAACGAGCCAGCGGTACCAGCGTGTGGTGGCCGATCGCCTCGGTGGCGACAGTCGATCCGGGCGGCGCCACGCTCATCAGCGCCACCGTCATGCCGGCGGTAGCGCCGTTGGTCAGGCTGATGTTCTGCGCGGACGCATCGAGCCCGCACAGTCTCAGCCATTCGACGGCGACGGCGCGGTGACGCGGGAACACCATGTTGGGCCGGAAGGACAGTGCCGAGCTCGACGGCAGGTGTTCGGCCAGCCATCCCAGTGCCTGCTTCATCCGTTCCAGATGCATCGGCTCGCAGACCGGCTTCAGGATGGAGAGGTCGATGACCTCGCCGAGGCGCTCGGGCAGATAGGGCGGCTCCGGCTCGCGGCGCTGCGTCTGGACAAAGCTGCCCCGGCCGATCTCGCCTGAAATCAGGCCGCGCCGGATCAATTCCTCATACGCGCGGCTCACCGTCTGCACCGACAGTTTCAGGTCGTCGGCCAGCCGGCGATGGGTCGGCAGTCGGGCGCCATTGGCCAAGCGCCCGTCATGGATGGCGCGCGCGAACTGGTCGGCCAGCGACTGGTAGGCCGGCCGCCGTATGAGCGCGGGATCGGGTTGCCACAATGTCATGACTTATTAGAGATCGAAATCAGTGCAATTGACAATCGAAATAATGCACCATCATGGTGCCGTGGACGAAAAGTGGACTGTGATGACTGCTGCGAAACTCGACGCGATCGACCTCAAAATCCTCGACGCCATCCAGCGTGACGGACGCATCACCAAGCTGGCGCTGGCCGAGCAGGTCGGGCTCTCGCCGACGCCATGCTGGATGCGGCTGCGCAAGCTGGAGAAAGCCGGCATCGTCTCGGGTTACCACGCCCGGATCGCCATGCGCGTGGTGGCGCCGGTCGCCACCGTGCTGATGGAAGTGACGCTGGCCAGCCACCGCCAGGCCGATTTCGACCGCTTCGAGCGCGTCATCCGTGACATTCCCGAGATCGTCGCCTGCTGGTCGGTGGGCGGCGGCGTCGACTATGTGCTGAAGGTGATGGCGCGCGATATCGACGCCTATCAGCGGCTGGTCGATGCCTTGCTCGACCGTGAGATCGGCATCGACCGCTACTTCACCTACATCGTCATCAAGACGGTGAAGGACGAGACCGTTTTGCCGCTGGCCGACCTGTTGCCCATCGCTTCGT
Source organism: Mesorhizobium sp. B2-3-5 (assembly GCF_006442395.1). Taxonomy (NCBI): domain Bacteria; kingdom Pseudomonadati; phylum Pseudomonadota; class Alphaproteobacteria; order Hyphomicrobiales; family Phyllobacteriaceae; genus Mesorhizobium; species Mesorhizobium sp. B2-3-5. The sequence goes on from NZ_VFVX01000010.1 coordinate 177,430, forward strand.
CATCCTAGAGTCTGCGCCGCGTCGCTTCGTTCCTGCTCCGCCAGGGATGACGAAGTTGAGAGGCTCGGCCGACGGCTTTCCCGAAACAGCGATGCATATTCCCCTCATAGAGAGATCACTCTGCTCACCGGGGCGAATAGAGAGACTCTCTCTACGCAGAGACGGCAAAACAGCCTCATCCTTCGCGCAACATCCCTAATCTTCCCGCATCAGTCCGAACCGGGAGGCTTCAACCATGTCCGCGCATTTCGCCCGCTCGCATCGCCATGAAGCGCTCGATCGCCTCACCGACCGCCGCCTGCTGCGCGAGCTTGCCTATGTTGACGGCCATTGGACGGCGAGCGAGGCGGCGGCCGAGAGTTTTGAAGTCACCGACCCGGCGACCGGCACCACCGTCGCTTTCGTCGCGGCGTTGGATGCGCGCCAGACGACAAAGGCGATCGATGCCGCTGCGCGTGCCTTCCCCGCCTGGCGAATACTGCTGCCGCAGGAGCGCGCAAAAATCCTGCGAAAATGGTTCGAGCTGATCATCGCAGCGAAGGACGATCTCGCCCTGCTGATGACACTGGAACAGGGCAAGCCACTCAAGGAGTCGCTCGGCGAGATCGACTATGCCGCCTCTTTCGTCGAGTGGTATGCCGAGGAAGCCAAGCGTCTCAACGCCGAGAGCGTCACCAGCCATCTGCGGAACGCAGAAATGATGGTGCGGCGTGAGCCGCTCGGCGTCGTTGGTGTCGTCACGCCCTGGAATTTTCCGTCGGCCATGCTGACCCGCAAGGCGGCCGCCGCACTCGCCGCCGGCTGCACCATTGTCGCGCATCCCTCCTCGGAAACGCCACTATCGGCACTGGCGCTGGCCGAACTCGGCGAGCGTGCCGGGCTCCCCGCCGGGGTCTTCAACATCGTCACCGGCAAGGCCGCGACGATTGTCGGGCGCATGTGCGAAGACCCGCGCGTCCGCGCCATGAGCTTCACCGGCTCGACCGAAATCGGCCGGCTGATCGCCGCGCAGAGCGCGCCGACGATGAAGCGGCTGGTGATGGAGCTTGGAGGGCATGCTCCGCTGATCGTGTTCGCGGACGCCGATCTGGACAAAGCGGTGACCATCGCCATCGACGCCAAATTCGCCACATCGGGCCAGGATTGCCTCGCCGCCAACCGCATATATGTCCAACGCCCGATTTATGATCGCTTCTGCGCCGCCTTTGCCATGCGCATCGAGGCGCTGCGGACAGGCAATGGACTTGCCGCGGAAACCGAGATCGGGCCGCTGATGCACGAGCGCGCCGTCAAGAAGGTCGAGGAGCAGGTAGCCGACGCGCTGACCCATGGCGCGCGCTGCTTGACCGGCGGCGGACGGCATCAGACCGGCCCGCTGTTCTACCAGCCGACGCTGCTGGTCGATGTTGCCGACGATGCGCTGATCATGCGCGAGGAGACCTTTGGCCCGGTCGCCGCCGTCACGCCGTTCGACAGCGAGGACGAGGTGATCACCCGCGCCAATGCCACCGAATATGGCCTCGTCGCCTATGTCGTGACCGAGAATGGCGCCCGCCAGCAACGTTTGGGCCGCGCCCTCGACTACGGCATGGTCGCGATCAATCGCGTCAAGATCACCGGCGCACCGATCCCGTTCGGCGGCGTCAAGCAGTCCGGCATTGGCCGTGAGGGTTCACGCCACGGGCTCGAAGCCTTCACCGATCTGAAATACCTGTGCCTGGATGTGGCATAAGTCAGTCCGGCCATCCCTCAAGGAGTCAAAAATGCTCGATCAGTCCAACGAACTCAACGCCTGGGACCGCGATCACTTCTTTCATCCCTCGACCCATATGGGCACGCATGCACGCGGCGAGAGCCCGACCCGCATCATGGCCGGCGGTGAAGGCGTCACCGTCTGGGACCACAATGGCAGGAAGAGCATCGATGCCTTCGCCGGCCTCTACTGCGTCAATGTCGGCTACGGCCGCCAGAAGATCGCCGACGCCATCGCCGCCCAGGCCAAGAACCTTGCCTATTACCATGCCTATGTCGGCCACGGCACCGAAGCATCGATCACGCTGGCCAAGATGATCATCGACCGCGCGCCGAAAGGCATGTCGAGGGTCTATTTCGGCCTCTCCGGCTCGGACGCCAATGAAACCAACATCAAGCTGATCTGGTACTACAACAACGTTCTCGGCCGCCCGGAGAAGAAGAAGATCATTTCGCGCTGGCGCGGCTATCACGGCTCGGGCGTGATGACAGGATCGCTGACCGGGCTGGAGCTGTTCCACAACGCCTTCGACCTGCCGCGCGCGCCGATCCTGCACACCGAGGCGCCCTACTATTTCCGCCGCGCCGACCGCTCGATGAGCGAGGAGCAGTTCTCGCAGCATTGCGCCGACAAGCTCGAGGAAATGATCCTGGCCGAAGGCCCCGAAACAGTCGCAGCCTTCATCGGCGAGCCGATCCTCGGCACTGGCGGCATCGTGCCGCCGCCCGCAGGCTACTGGGAAAAAATCCAGACGGTGCTGAAGAAGTATGATGTGCTGCTGGTCGCCGACGAGGTGGTGACGGGCTTTGGCCGGCTCGGCACGATGTTCGGTTCCGACCATTACGGCATCAGGCCGGATTTGATCACCATCGCCAAGGGCCTGACGTCGGCCTATGCGCCACTGTCGGGTGTCATCGTCGCCGACAAGATGTGGCAGGTCTTGGTGCAGGGCTCCGACAAGCTCGGCTCGCTCGGCCATGGCTGGACCTATTCGGCGCATCCGATCTGCGTTGCAGCAGGTGTGGCCAATCTCGAACTGATCGACGAGATGGATCTGGTGCGGAATGCCGGCGAGACCGGTGCCTATTTCCGTACCGAGCTCGCCAAGGCCGTCGGCGGCCACAAACATGTCGGCGAGGTGCGTGGCGACGGCATGCTGGCGGCGGTCGAATTCGTCAGGGATCGCGACGACCGGGTCTTCTTCGATCCTTCGCTTAAGATCGGACCGCAGGTCGCCACGGTCCTTGCCGCAAGCGGCGTCATCGGCCGCGCCATGCCGCAGGGCGACATCCTCGGCTTCGCGCCGCCGCTCTGCCTGACGCGCGAGGAGGCTGATATCGTCGTGGCCAAGACCGCGGATGCCGTGAACAGCGTGTTTGCCAATCTCTGAGATCGACCCATGAATGCCATGACCAACACCCTCCCCGCCACCATGGCCGCCGTGCTGCTCACCGGGCATGGCGGACCGGAAAAACTCGTCTACCGCACGGATGTGAGAGTGCCCGCCCCTGCTTCGGGGGAAGTGCTAATAAGGGTCAGCGCTTGCGGAATGAACAACACCGATGTGTGGGTGCGCAAGGGCGCCTATGGCACAGAGGAAGACGCTGCAGCGGTGTCGACCTGGCGGCGGCAGGGCAACACGCTGACCTTCCCGCGCATTCAGGGCACCGACACTGTCGGCATCATCGCTGCCGTCGGTCAAGGCGTCTCGCCTGATCGCATCGGCGAACGGGTGATGGTCGATTTCTCCATCTACAACCGCGACGACGATTCGCTTGCCGATATCGACTATATGGGCCACGGCCGCGACGGCGGTTACGCCGAATACCAGGTCGTGCCGGCGGAGAATGCGCATGTCGTCGACACGGACATGAGCGATATCGAGCTCGCCACCTTCTGCTGCGCCTACCTCACGGGCGAGCAGATGCTGGAGCGCGCGGCGCTCAAGGCCGGCGAGCGTGTGCTGGTCACCGGCGCCTCGGGCGGCGTCGGTTCCGGCATCGTGCAGCTGGCGCGGGCGCGCGGCGCCATTCCCTATGCCGTCGTCGGCAAAGGCAAGGAGCAGGCGGTGCTCGACATCGGCGCCGAGGCGGTCATCACACGCGGCGTCGCCGACCTGCCGCAGGCCGTGTCCGGTGCGACCGGCGGACAACCGATCGACGTGGTGGCCGATCTGGTTGGTGGCTCGATCTTCAATGACCTGCTGCGCATCCTGCGACCGGAGGGCCGTTACACCACCGCCGGGGCGATCGCCGGCCCGGTCGTGCAGCTCGATCTCAGGACCATGTATCTCAAACAATTGCAGTTGCATGGCTCGAGCCAGGGCACGCGCGCGGATTTCCGCCGGATCGTAAGCTACATCAAGGCGGGCAAGATCCGGCCGCTGGTGGGAGGCGTCTACAAGCTCTCCGATTTCCACCACGCGCAAGCCGATTTCGTTGCCAAGGATTTTGTCGGCAAGCTGGTTGTGGTGCCAGACGCCGTCGCGGAGCGAACGGCGTAGTTCCAAGAATCAAAGCCCCTCGCTGCCTACTTCCTCACCGCTGCCATAATGGGAATGGCTTGCACTCCAGCCGGCAAGCCGCCACAAACAGTGACGCCCGCCGCGCCGTTGGTCCGGGCATCTGGTCACGGGGTGCAGGCGAGACATGACAGCCCGGATGATACTGCTCGACGCCAGGCCGCTCGGTGTGGCTGACGTCGCCGAGATCGCACGGCGCAACGCCCGGCTTATGCTCGGCGAGGCAGCGATGCGCCGTATCCGGGCGAGCCGCGCGCTGATCGAGCACCTGACGCAGCTCGGCAAACCGATGTATGGCGTCACCACCGGCCTCGGCGCCTGTGTCGACACGCCGCTCGCCGAAGCCGATCTGATCGCCTTTCAGCATAGCGTGCCGCTCAGCCACAGCATGGGCATCGGCCCCGCCCTTCCGACCGAGGCGGTGCGGGCGCTGATGACCGCACGCATCTCGGGCATGGCCGCCGGCGGCACCGGCACCTCCGAACGCGTGGTCATGGGCCTTGTCGCGGCGCTCAACGCCGGCGTCCATCCGGTGATCCCCACTTGGGGATCGATCGGCGCGGCCGACCTTGCCCATCTCGGCCATATGGCGCGAGCGCTGCGCGGCGACGGCGAGGCGGAGTTCCAGGGCCGGATCATGCCATCGGCCGAGGCGCTAACCCTTGCCGGGCTGGAGCCGCTCGACCTGCGCGAGAAGGACGGCCATGCCCTCATCGTCGCCAACAGCCTGTCGACCGGAACGGCCTGCCTGTGCCTCGAAGACGTCGCCCATCTTATCGACTGGGGATTGGCTGCCGTGGCACTCAACTACGAGGCGTTCCGTTCTTCCCTCACCGCGATCGACGAGGATGCGCTGGCCGCGCGGCCGGCCTTCGGCCAGCGCGAGATCGGCGCGCGGCTGCGCACCGAACTGGCGGGCAGCGGCCTGTGGAAGGACAAGGCCGCGCGGCGCCTCCAGGACCCGCTCAGCTATCGCTGCGTGCCCCAGGTCTGGGGTGGCCTGCTCCATGCGTTCGAACAGGCAAGGCTGGCCACCGAGATCGAACTGGCCCATTCAGGCGACAATCCTGTGATCCTGCCGCAAGACGAGCGGGTGGTTTCGAACGGCAATTTCGACCTCACCGCGATGACGCTCGCCTGGGAACAACTCGGTCAGGCGCTGGCGCATTGCGCGGTCGGCACCGCCAACCGCTGCATGAAGCTGATGTCGCCGACAACAGCTGAACTGCCACGCTTCCTGTCGGCCAGGGGCGGCAGCCGCCAGGGCTATGCCGAACTGCAGAAGCCACTGGCCGCGCTGGAAGCCGAGATCAGGCATGTCGCCAACCCGATGTCGCTCAGCCCGCTTGCCGTTTCGGATGGGATCGAGGACCAGTCGTCGATGGCGCCCCGAGTGGTGGCCAAGACCGGCGAGATCATTGAGCGCCTGCGTTATCTCGTTGCGATGGAGCTGATCTTCGCGGCCACCGGCGTGGAGTTGCGCGGCGTCGTCGACAGCATGGGCGAAGGGCCGCAGCGCACCTTCGCCGCCGTACGTGCGCTCGTCAGCCCGCTCGACGACGACCGCGAGATGAGCACCGACATGACACGGATTGCGCGCATGGTGGCCGGTCCTCGCCTGGGCTAACGCTCCATCCGTCTGACACCGGTTCAGTCTTCACGCCGGTAGGTCGGGACTACTACTGGTAGGGACCCCTGAGATTCAGTTTCTCGGCCAACAGGCAGAAACGGTCGATCAGCCGGACGAGTTCTTCGCCTTGTTCGGCGACAATCCCGCCACGCTCGGCGGTTGGCGCTTCCGACAGCGCCTTCCACAATCGGCCTTTCCGGTCACAGAGATACGCCAGCTCGGCGCAGTCGCTGGAGGTCAATTTCAAGAGGTGGGACTCCGTCACCGGTCCGATGCCGGGAGGCGTCGTCACTCCGAGGGAAACATAGCCTGGCGGCACGGAGCCCTTGGCATTCGTCACCGCTTTGCGGCAGATGACATCGAACAGCTGGTCTACGGCCTGTTTGGCGCCGGCGACGCGCGAAGGATGGTCGGTGTCGGCCGCGGCATGGGGCAGAAGTTCGAGCTTGTCGCCATGTTTCTCGACGAGGTCGAGATAAGGCAGCATCGGACCGGAGAGGCTGCCGGTCGAGGCGTCGCTGAAGAGATCGGCATCGATGGCGGCATGACGTAGCCGGCCCGAGGACAGCGCGTCGTCAAGCGCCTCGACATCGACAAGCTCGCCGCGATCGTAGTTGACCAGCACGGCACCGCTCTTCATGCGGGACAGGATGTCCGCGCCGACGAGCCCGGCATTGGCGTAGCGGCCGGTCTGCGCGTCCTGCTTGCCCAGGCCGACATGGACGCTGAGCACATCGGCCTCCTCGGCCGCTTCGGCCGGGCTCGCCGCATAGACAAGTCCCTCTGCTTCTATCCAGTCCCGGTGCCGAGGGCGTGCATGGATCACCACGCGCATGCCGAAGGCACGGGCGAGCTTCGCCACCTCGCGGCCGATATTGCCATAGCCGATGATCGCGATCGTCTTGCCTTCGAGCTTTTCGGTGGGGAAATCGCGCAGCTCCCTGCCGGTGTCGAAGGCGCCGCGCGCCACCCGCTCGTGCAGCATGTCGACCGGGAGATCCGGCAGGACTTTCAGGATCGCCTTCATCGCCATCTGCGCCGTGGCGCGGCTGTTGATGCCGGGCGTGTTCATCAGCACCGCCGTGCCGCCCTCGCCACTGCCGCCACCCCAGGAGCGTGAGCCCATATTGCCGGTGCCGGCACCAATGCGCACGCCGGCCAGCGGGAAGACGGTCTCAGCCGGCAGGAAGGTCGCCGCCGCGATGACAGCATCATAGCGCCCGTCGCCCGCGGCTTCGACCAGCTCTTCCCGGGTGCTGAGGTCCGGCTGGTAGAAGAAATGCACGCGGCCACGCTCAAGCTCCGCTTTGTCGCCAAGCGCTGCGGCGTGAAAGCGGCCGCCCTTGGCTTCGATATGGGCGCGGACTTCGCTCGGGTCGGGCTTGCCGTCTGGCCCGAAGCGCAGGCCGACCAGATCGCAGATCAGCACGGCGTAGATGCTTTGCGGGTCGATTGGCTCCACGGCCTGCATGCTGGTCTCTGCGGTCACGTCGTTTCCCCCATACAAGAACGGCAAGGCCTGCTGCGACAGCAGGAGTGTCCTGAATAATCAGAACCTATCAGCCCTGAAAGATGTCAGATCGATCGCAGGCGGCAAACCGGCGGCAAGTTGCGACACGACAGTGCCGAACGCTCCGACGAGAGCGGGCCGGCAGGAGTTCGAGCGAACGGATTGTCTCCACTACTCTTGCCGGGATGATTTGCGAGATCGCCCGATGTGACCGCTGACCTGCACGCCGTCCTCGGCGCGCAGGTACAGAAAGCCGGGAATGGAGATGAGCGGGATGATCGCCGTCAGCAGGAACACCTGGTGAAAACGTTCCGGTGTCAGGACGTGGCTTTCCCCTGCAATCAGGCCCAGCAGCATGGCGGCGACCGAGACGCCGAGCGAAACGCTAAGCTGCTGCAAAACGCCGCCAAGACTGGTGGCGCGGCTGAGCTTGTCCGCCGGCAGATCCGCGTAGGACAAGGTGTTGGAGGTCATGAACTGCGCCGACCGGACGACGCCGAACAGGAAGACATAGAAACCGATCATCCAATGGGGCGTATCGGCGCTCATCAGGGCGAAGCCCGCCACGGTGGCGGAGCCAACGATCGCACTGCCAATCAGCACGACTTTGAAGCCGACGCGCCGCAGCAGCGGCGACAGCAGTGGCCGCATGAGCAGCGCGCCGAAGCTGCCGACGAATGTCAGCGAGCCTGAGGTGACCGGGCTCATGCCGAACCCGACCTGAAGCATCAGCGGCAGGAGGAACGGGGCGCCGTTGAGACCGACGCGGCACAGGCCCCCCGCCAGCGTGCCGACCCAGAACGAGCGAAATCGAAACAGCGTCAGGTCGACGGCCGGCGCCACGACACGGTGGGCATAGCGCCCGAAGGCAAGCAGCAGCAGGACGGCCGCGGCCAACACCAGCACGCTCGCGAAGGCGGGAATGATCGGCCGGCCGATATTCTCCAGCCCGAACTGCAGCAACGCCAAGCCGCATCCCACCATCAGGAATCCGGCGAAGTCGAAGCGCTCCACCGCCTCCTCGTGGAAATCGTCGACGAAGCGCAGCGCCGCCAGAATGCCAAGACAGCCAAACGGCACGTTGACATAGAATATCCAGCGCCACGACGCGTAGGTGGTCAGCAGGCCGCCGAGCAGCGGCCCGATGATCGGCCCCATGATGGCCGGCAAGGTCGTGTAGGTCATGGCGGTGATCAGGCCGCTGCGTGGAAAGCTGCGCAGCAGGATCAGCCGCCCGACCGGTGTCATCATGGCGCCGCCAAGTCCTTGCAGCGCGCGCATGGCCAGCAGCATGCCGAAACTGTTCGCTATGCCGCACAGCGCGGAGCCGAGGGTGAAGGTGAAAAGCGCCAGGGCGAACACCCTGCGCGCGCCGAACCTGTCGGCAAACCAGCCGCTGACGGGAATGAACACGGCGAGCGTCAGGATGTAGGTGGTGATCGCCAGATTCAGCCTGACCGGCGTCGTTTCCAGACTTTGCGCCATGGCCGGGATCGCGGTGGTGATGATGGTGGAATCGAGCTGCTCCATCAGAAAGGCGATGGCGACGATGATCGGGATGACCAACCTCAGCCTCGGGTCGCGCTCGGTGGCAAATAGAGGCTGTTCCAATGCTCTGGCCAATTCCGTCAAGCAGGCGGTTCATATGCCTTGGCGAAAGGCCCGCATATTGCGTTGAAAACATTGATCATCCGCGACCAACCAGCCGGGGCGCGATCACTTGGCGCGTTTTATGGTCCGACAAATGCAGCAGCGACAATGATTTCTTGCCGGACGTTGGTCAAAAAATCTTGAGCGCGGACAGAGGGCGAGGAACGCAGCGATCGCGTCAAGAAGGATCGTCCAAAGACATTAGGCATTCAGCGTCAGGCATTCAGCGTCCCGATTTCGTGAAGGAACGTCTGAGGCGAGAGGCCGTTTTTCAGGTGCATGTCTCGTAGGAACAGGAGGCATCTTCATGAAACGGCGTCTGATGCTCGCCAGCAGCGCTATCGTGCTGGCCGCCGCGAGCGGGATTTCATTCACTTCCATCGCCGATGCGGCGGCTGTCAGGTACCACTTTGTCCATACCGCGGTTCATCGCCACAACGGACATCGGTACGTCGTCCAACGGCAACATCGAAACCCTCACGTGTGGGTTGGCGGCGGTTGGACCGGCGACAATTGGACCGGCGACAATGGCTGGATGGACAGCTACTACAATGGCTACGGCAGCTACCATGGATTCGTCGGCGACTTTTGCGGAACCATCGAATGGACGCTCGGCTTGTGCGGTCCCCACGGTCCTTGACCCCTGATCCCCAGAGCACCGGCAGTTGACCAGAGTCGGGCGATGCTATGCCATTTCGGGACGCCTTGACGCCTCGCGGATTGCCTTGTGCACGTCGCGCTGCAAGTCCATGAAAGCCGGGGTTTCCATCACTTCTTCCCGGCGCGGGCGCTCGATGCCGACGTTGAACGTCTTCATGATGCGCCCCGGACCGATCCCCATCACGACGATCCGGTCCGACAGGTAGACGGCCTCCTCAACATCGTGCGTGACGAAGAGCACGGTCAGCCTGTGTTCCTCCCAAATCTGGGTGAGAAGTTCCTGCATCTGATGCCGGGTCAAGGCATCGAGCGCGCCAAAAGGCTCGTCCATCAGGAGCATCTTCGGCCGATAGGAAAGCGCACGCGCAATGGCGACGCGCTGTTTCATGCCGCCCGACAATTCGGACGGATAGCGGTCCGCACTCTGCGACAGCTTGACGAGGTCGAGATGCTTGAGCGCGATCTCGCGGCAAGCCGACCGGTCATAGCCGGCGGCCTTGAGGGCAAACTCGATGTTCTGCCGCGCCGTCAGCCAGGGAAGCAGCGTGTAGGACTGGAAGACGACGCCACGGTCGAGACCCGGCTGCAGGATCGGCGCACCGTCGATGCTGAGTTCGCCGGCGTCGAAGTCCTGCAGCCCGGCCACGATCGACAGCAACGTGCTCTTGCCGCAACCCGATATGCCGACAAGCGAGACGAACTCGTTGTCGGCTAGATCAAGATTGATGTCGCGCAGCACTTCCGTGCGCCGCTCTCCCGTGCCGAAGCTCTTGTGGAGGCCCGCGATCCGCAACTTGGGAGCATTCATCGGCTGTTCCTCATTGCGAATGGCCTTCCTGCCGGAACAGCACCTTTTCCAGTGCCTTCATCACCTGGTCGGTGATGAGACCGAGGACACCCAGGAGCAGGATGTAGCCGATAATGGTGTTGGTCTGGAAATAGCGTTGCGACACGGTGATGCGATAACCCAGGCCGGACGTCGCGGCGACAAGCTCGGCCAGCACCAGCCAGGTCCAGGCCCAGCCCAGGCTGATGCGCAGCGTATCCCAGATGCCGGGCAAGGCGCTGGGCACGACGATGCGTATCAGGATCTTGCGGTCGGGCAGGCCGAGCGTGCGGCCGAGGCCGATGAAGTCGGCGGGCACCCGTTTCACATTGTCCATGATCATCAGCACCTGCTGGAAGAAGGTGCCGATGAAGATGATCAGGAATTTCTGCGTATCGCCGGTGCCCGCCCAAAGGATGGAGAGCGGCACGAAAGCGACAACCGGCATGTAGCGGATGAAATCCACCAGCGGCTCGATGCCCGCTTCCCAGGAGCGGAAACTGCCGATCAGCACGCCGATCGGGATCGACAGCGCCGAGGCGATGAGGAAGCCGATGGAAATGCGGTACATCGAGGCCCTGAGGTCCAGCCACAAGGTCCCGTCAGCCACGAGCTTGGCGATCTGGGTCGCAACGCTGCCGGGCGACGGCAGGAAGATGGGTTTCACCCACCCTAGGCCGGTTGCCGCCCACCAGGCAAGGCCAAGCCCGACAAAGACGGCCACCGCTATCATCAGGAAACGCGATCTGGCGATGGGCACGCCAATCCCGGAAGATCGGCGGCGCTTTGCCTGTTTCGTGACCGGCCCTGGCGCGGAGCGAGCCAAGCCGGTTTTCGCGGGGGGCTCCGCGGACATCTGTGTCACCACCGCGATCCGGCCCTCGTCATTGCGCCGCCTTGACGAAGGACGGGTCGATCATCTGCTCCGGCGTCACATCGGCCTGCAGCAGCTTGGCATTCTTGGCGGCCGCCTCGACATCGGCGAACGTCTTGGTGGTAAAATCGCCGGTGAGCGCCGTCTTGTTTTCGGCGAGAGAGTAGTAGCGCACGCCGTCGAAAGCGGTGTTGAGGTCCTTGACATCAGAGCCGACCGCCTTGGCGATGATGGCGCGGCCGCCGGGTGTGTCGGCATTGTAATCCTTCAGCGCGGCGTCCCAGGTCTTGATCATGGCCAGCACCTGCCCGGGCCGCGACTTGATCACATCGTCGCGCACCACCAGCACGTCGCTGATCAGGCCGGGATCCTCGCCGGCGGTGAACAGCAGCTTGACATCCTTGTTCTGTGCCATGGCGACGGTGAGATACGGCTCGTAGGTGACCGAGACCGGCACGCGGCCCGCAATCAATGCGCCGCCGGCATCGGCGGCGGGCATCGGCACAGGCTGGATATCGGCCACCGACATGCCGTTCCTGGCAAGTGCGTATTTGAGCAGGATGTCGCTCGTCGTCCCCTCCTCGAAAGCGACCTGTTTGCCCCTGAGGTCCTTGATGGAGGTGACATCCTTGCCGGCGATGATGGCGTCGGCTGTCATGGAGACATCGAGCAGCAGCACGATCTTCACGGGCAGGCCGGCCGCCACCATGCCCATGGCCGTGTGGGTCGCGATGTTGGCGGCATCGAGCTGGCCGCTTGCCAGCGCCGCGTTGATGTCCTTGTCTTCGGCGAAATTGACGATCTGGACATCCGACAGGCCATTGGTCTTGAACAGGCCCTTGGCGTCGGCAACATGCCACTGGCCATATCCAAGCCAGGGCTCGATGCCGATCTTGAACGGCCCGGCCTCGGGCGTCGTGGGAATGGCCGCATCGGCGGAATAGGCTGCCGGGGCGGCGGCGAGCCCGATGGCGGCGGCCATCATGAGCGCGCGAAATTGTCCTGTGAGATTACGCATCATCTCTGTTCCCCTGATGATCAGACCGCTTTTTCAACCTGGCATTCGGTCTGGTGAGACTGCGGGTTTCTGCTCTTGCGGCACTGTGCCTCGGCGTCTTGCCCGCCACTTCATGATGAAGTGCCGGGATATTTCAGCGTCAGCGCAAGCGGATGTCAAGGCTAAAATACATACATGCATATACAAGTTGGAGTGACTCAACTTGCGCTATGACCGAGCGCATCCACCCGGCGCTCCGCGATACCGATTCATGCTCTTTCAGGATCGATAAGGTCGAGGAAACCGGTCACCCGATCGGCCCCGTCACCGGGCTCGCTGCCGACCATGACCGCGACCGAAAAGGCAATGAGAGAGGAGGCCGGCGTGTGACTGCGCGCGCCGGCCCGCAGGTTCATGACCAGGGTCGGCGACAGGAAAAGCCCTGAGCGCAGGACCGCCCGCCAATCCGCCGGAAGCATGCCGCGTTGTTTGAGTTCCAGCAGCAGTGGCCGCCACAGCGCCGTCGCCTTGACCTCCAGCAGGTCGCGGCGGACCGGGCTCAGGTCCCAGTCCGTGTCGACATGGAGGAGGTTTCCCTCCAGCCGCGCCCGCGCATGGAAAGCCTCGGTCGCGATGACCGGATCGTAGAGCCAGAACGGATGGGCGAAGATGTTGTGGAACGTCGCCTTTACCTCCGCCAGCAGTGTCGGAATGTGCGAGCCGGCAAAGGCGGGATCGAAGAAGGAGAGTTCCGCCCTCCCCGCTTTTTCAGTGTACCAGACATTGGCGTTGTGGGCGTCGCCATGCGCGACCACGCCGCCGGCATCGGCAAGCCGGTCCGGCCGCAAGCGCGCCGCCGCTGCCTCGAAAAGCTCGCCGACACTGTTGGTGTAACGCTGGCCGTTGATGACGAAATTCAGCCGGGAGAACTGACCCCAGTCGAGCTCCACGCCCGGAAAGACAAAGGGCTTGCCGACGTAGAAATCGGCAAGCCGGCCGCCAGGCGACGACCGTGTATCGGCGTCGATCAGCCGTTCGTAAAACAGCCGGTGGATAGGCTCCGCCGACACCTGCGCGACGGTCACGGGATGCAGCGTCTCGAGATAGACCTCGAGCAGCCTGGCGGACAGGTCGCGCTCTGCAAGAACCGCCTCGCGCCGCTTGCCGGCGTCGTCCTGCCTGTCCAGCGCGAACAGCACATCCGAGAACCGCGGATCCATGCGGCGACGATAGACAAGGATCTGCTCGCCGGGCTGGACGGACATATGGACGGGCTGGTCGACCGGCAGGCCGGCATTGGACAGGATTTCGGCCCGGTAGTACTCACCTGTCATGCCCTCTTCTCGCTCCTCCTGGTGGAACTTGAAGAAGTAGGCTTGGCCCTCGCTGTCGAAGAAGCCGTTCAGCGAATTGAGGCTGTATTTGTCGATGTTGATGCGAACGTTGCTGGGGCTCATCGCGAACAGGTCGCCCAGCAAGGACGACACCGCGCGCTGCGCCTCGCCGATATCATGCTGCGCAAGAGCCCGTATCCGCGCCGTGCGGCTCGGTGTCACCGTCATCGGTCGTCCCTTCCAGCCGGTCCGCCCGCCAGGCGCGAAGCGACTCTTATCAATACATGTACATACATCAGCAACGAAAACTCCGCGGCGCGCATTCACTTGTCGACTTCAGCTGGTTCTGGAGGGGGAATACCGGCTGCCGAGCGAATAGCGGCTGCCGGCATAGGTCAGCTTGCTGATCGTGGCCACGACCGCGCCCGTCCATGTGCGGCGGTGCAGGAGAAGGCAGCAACTGCCGACATCGATGCCGAGATGCTGCGCTGTCTCCTTGTCGGCCGGGATCGCGGAGATGATATGCTCGACCTCGGTCACCGGGGTCTTCTGCATGAGGTAGTCATAGGTCGCCGTCCTGGTGAAGTCCTGCTTGTCGTAGTCGGGTATCAGGCTCGGGTTGACGAAGCGCTCTTCCAGCTGCACCGGCAGGTCATTCTCGAAATTGACGACGACCGAGTGATAGACCGAGGTTCGCTTCGCGAATTCGAATGACAGTGCCAACTCCTTCGTCGGCATGATGGTTTCGAGGATGAGGACTTCGGAGCGATGCCGGTTGCCGCGCTCGACGATCTCCGCCGCGATGTTGTTGATCTCGATCAGGGTCGATTGCGGCCGGGGCGGCGCGATGAACGTTCCGACGCCTTGCAGCCGGATCAGGAATCCCGCCGCGGTAAGTTCCCGCAAGGCCCGGTGAACCGTCATCCGCGACACGCCCAACGAGGCCACCAGTTCATTCTCCGATGGCAGCTTGCGATCCTTGCCCCATTTGCCCGTTCCTATGTTGGTCAGGATGTAATCCTTCACCTTCTCGTAAAGGGGGCTGGCCGTATCGGGCAAATCGATCATTTCAAAAAATCCTTTCCGGCAAGCTATCGAAAATCACCGATGCTCGACAGGTCGCCGCATGCGGATGATTGTTTTCAAGCCGTCGCTCTGCCCCGCCAGCAGCCGCTCATAGGCCGCTGGAATGTCATCCAGGCCGATTTCGCGGTCGATCAGGGCCAAAAGCGGTCCACTGAGCTCACCCAGCATCCGCACGGCGTCGGGCATCTCATCGGCGAAGGCATGGCACCCCAGCAGTGCTATCTCGCGCTCGACCAGAAGATTGGGATCGATGTCGAGGCAGCCATGGAAGATGCCGACCATCGCCACGGCGCCGCCGGACTCGAGAACGCCGAGCAACTGATTGAATGCGGCGATGCTGCCGGTCGCCTCGATGGCCGCCAGCAACGGGGCATTGGCGGTCGCGGCGGCAATGGCTTCGCGGTTGAGCTCGACGATCCTGGCGCCGGTCACCCGCGCCACGCGGGCACAGCGCGCCTGATTTCGGTCGGCGACAAGCACGGGGCCGGGAAACGTTCTAGACAGCAGCAGCGCGGCAAAACCGCCGATCGGCCCGCAGCCGACGACCAGCACCGAGCCTGCCGTCTTCGGCAGGCGCCGCACAGCGTGCAGCGCCACCGCGAGCGGCTCGGCCATCGCCGCGACCCGCTCGTCTAGCGCGGCATCGATGACATGCAACAGTCGCGCGGGCAGCACCGCCTGTTCGGCAAAGCCGCCGTCGCAGATTTCGCCAACGAAACCCAGCGTGGCGCAGAGATGGCGCCTGCCGGCACGGCATTGCGCGCACTCCCCGCACCAGAAACGCGAATCGGCCACCACCCTGTCCCCAACGGCAACGGTGTCGACGCCCACGCCGAGCGCGATCACCGTGCCGGTCAGTTCGTGACCGGCCGTCGAAGGCGAGCGGCTTATCCATTGTCCCGTACGGAAATTGTGCAGATCCGAACCGCAGATGCCGGCGGCATCGACCCTGAGCTTCACCCAGCCGGCATCCGGAATGCCCGGCGTGGCGATGTCCTCCACACGCAGGTCACCGGGTCCATAGAGTCGTGCCGCCTTCATCGTGATCGTCTCCACTCAACCGGCGAGATAGCGGTCGCGGATCTCCGAGACCGCGTTTTCGTGGGAGCTGAAGCCCTCGTAGCGGGCGAGCCTGCGGGCATGCTGCGCCAACTCGGGATAGGCGGCCGAGGTGACATAGCCGACCGACGAGCGCTTGACGAAATCAGTCACCGAGAGCGGCCCATAGGTCCGCGCCCAGCGACTGGTCGGCAGCACCGCATTCGGCCCAAGGACGAAGTTGGCGAGGGTCACCGGCGTGTGCGGGCCCATGAGGATTTCGGCCGCCTCGGTGATGTGCCCGAGATGCGCGAAAGGCTCCGTCGACAGGATCTCGAGATGTTCGGGCGCATAATCGTTGATGAAGCGGTAGCTCTCTTCAACCGAGGCGGTCAACACGATGCCGCCGCGTTTTCCCGTCAGCACCGCGCGCGAAAACTCCACACGCTGTTCGGTCATCCGCGACCAGTGCTGGGGGATCGCGGCCAAGGCGGCCTCGGCAATCTTGCGGCTGTGCGTCACCAGATAGGCCGAGGAATCCGGCCCGTGCTCGGCCTCGATCAGCAGATCGAGCGCGGCAAGGCCGCCGTCGACGCTGTCATCGGCAAAGATGATGGCTTCCGACGGACCGGCCGGCAGACCCGTATTGATGATCGAGGACAGAACGCTCTTGGCCGCCACCACCCATGGGCTGCCGGGACCGACGATCTTCAGCGCCGGCTTCACCGTTTCGGTGCCGTAGGCGACGGCGGCGACGGCCTGGGCGCCGCCGCATTTGTACACCGTGTGCACGCCGGCCAGGCGAGCAGCGACAAGCGTGGCCGCATCCACGGAACCGTCCGATGTTGGCGGCGTCACGATCGCGATCTGCGGCACGCCGGCAATGACAGCCGGAACCGAGGTCATCATCGTCACCGACGGGAAAGCACCCTTGCCGCGCGGCACATAAAGCGCGACGGAGGCGATCGGCGTGTACCTGTCGCCGGCATAGGCGCCTGGCCGCACTTCCTTGAGCCACATCGTGTCCGGCCTCTGCTCCTCATGGAAATGCCTGATGTTCTCGATGCCGAAGCGGATGCTCTCGACCACATCCTTCTCGACCTTGTCGAATGCGGCGTCGAACTCGGCTTCCGACACCTTCAGTCCGCCTGCGGCCACATCGGCCTTGTCGAGTTCCCTGGCGAAGCGGATCAGGGCGGCGTCACCCTCGTCCCTGACCGCCTGGATGATGGGGCGGACCTTTTCGACGAAGACCGACAGGTCGGCCTCGGCGCGCTTCAGCAGGCTGGCTCGCTGGGTGGCATCGAGGGATGACAGATCGTGGAAGCTGATGTCGGACATGGGTATTCACCTTCTGTTGGAACGCAATGTGCCGACCGGGCACATTGCGGAAGACCTTGATTTCAACCTGTGGCGAGCCGCCTCAAATCGATGCCAGGAAGCCGCCATCCACCGGAATGGACTGGCCGGTTATGTAGGCCGACGCATCCGAGGCGAGGAACACGGCGATGCCGTGCAGGTCGCGCAGATCGCCGAAACGGTGCTGCGGGATCTTGGCGAGCATGGATTGCTGCCAGGCTTGGTTGCTGTAGAAAACATCCGTCATCGCGGTCCTGAAGTAGCCCGGAGCGATGGCGTTGACCCTGATGCCGAGATCGGCCCATTCCGCCGCCAGAGCCCGGGTCATGCCGAGCAGGCCCGACTTCGACGAGCCATAGGGCACCGCGGTGGGAATCCCGACTTCGGAGGTCAGCGAGCAGAGATTGATGATAACGCCGGACCGTCCGGCGTCGCGCATCTGCCGTGCGGCGGCCTGGGCACAGAAGAAGGCTCCCTTGAGGTTGGTGTCGACGATCCGGTCCCACAGCGCCTCGTCGACATCGAGCGAGGGCCGGACCTCTTCCATCCCGGCATTGTTGACGAGGATGTCGAGACCGCCGAGCAGTCCCGCAGCTTCGGCGGTGGCCGTACGGCAACGGCCGACATCGGTGACGTCGAGAGCAATCGCATGCGCAACCCCGCCGGCCGCGCGGATCGCCGCTGTCGTCCCATCGAGCGAGGTGAGGCTGCGCGCGGTGACGGCGACGTCGGCGCCGGCAGCACTCAGCGCCTCGGCGATGCTGCGCCCTATGCCACGGCTGGCCCCGGTGACCAGCGCCTTCCTGCCGGAGAGGTCGAACAGAGAAGCGTTGCGCATGTGATCCTCCTTGGCCGCTCCGGTTGCGTCGGGCTAAGACTACCAGAACCACTTACATATACAAGCATATACAAACGATCTCGACTGCGATAGTGGTGACGTCGTCCGCCGTAGGCGCGATCGCATAATTGGGCTCGCCCGCACGCGACGCCGCGCGGCAATCGTTCGAGGCCCGGCCGACGCCAATGATCGGCCGGCCAGGGAGGAGACCAGACGTGTCCAAAGCTTCAGAGATGGTCCGGACCGAAGTCACGCGCCTGTCGCCTTACAATTCCGGACTGACCATCGGCGAGGTCATGCAAAGATACGCCCCTGCCAGGATCGCCAAGCTCGGCTTGAACGAAAACCATCTTTGTCGAAGACCTCCTGCGCGAAGGCGTCATCGTGAAGC
This sequence comes from Mesorhizobium sp. B2-3-5, assembly GCF_006442395.1. Lineage (NCBI taxonomy): Bacteria > Pseudomonadati > Pseudomonadota > Alphaproteobacteria > Hyphomicrobiales > Phyllobacteriaceae > Mesorhizobium > Mesorhizobium sp. B2-3-5. The sequence goes on from NZ_VFVX01000010.1 coordinate 195,897, forward strand.
CATGGAAGCAGGAAGGCTTCGACACCCTTGTGCGCGTTAGCATCGGCTCGCCGTCGGAGAACGACCATTTCATGGCCGCTCTGTCGCGACTGTTGTGATTTCCCGAAAGCCATGCAGAATGCCCGGCGCGCGCCCGGCAGGAAATCCGAGGGTCTGCCGTTTCCGTATGGAGTTTCCCGCAGGTGGCGTCGCCTTTTACCCAATGGTTTCAGCCCAGCCTTTTTGACCTGCGCTGCTCCCGGTCACCTTGACGATGCCCAATATGCCTGAAGGCACCCCACCCAGGAGTCTCTATCGCGAAACGGTCGGCGGCACCGGCGACTATCCCGCCCTTGCCGGGGCGCAACGGGCAAGGGTCGTCATTGTCGGCGGCGGCTTCACGGGCCTTTCGACCGCCCTGCATCTGGCGGAAGCGGGCGACGACGTTGCCGTGCTCGAAGCCTACCAGCCGGGCTGGGGCGCGTCTGGCCGGAATGGCGGTCAGGTCAATCCCGGCCTCAAATACGATCCCGATACGATCGAGGCGATGTTCGGGCCTGAGCTCGGGCCGCGGATGATTGATTTCTCCTATGGCGCGCCGGACTTCACCTTCGGTCTCATCAGGCGCCTGTTGATCGCCTGCGAGGCGCGGCAGAACGGCACCATACGCGCGGCCATACGGCCAAAGCCGGAATCCGCGGTTCGGACCACCGCGGCGCAATGCGAGCGGCGGGGAATGCCGGTACGCGTGCTGGAGGCACAGGCGATGGCGACGCAGACCGGAACCGACCGCTACATATCCGGCCTGTTCGACGCCCGTGGCGGCGACCTCCATCCCTTGAAATACAGCCTTGGCCTGGCAGCAGCCGCGCGGAATGCCGGTGCGCGGATTTTCGGCGGCAGCGAAGTCCTCGCCCTGAAGCGCGAGACTGGAAGATGGGTCCTCAGAACGGCGAACGGCTCAGTCAGCGCCGACAAGGTGCTTGTCGCGACCAACGGCTATACAGGAGCCCTGTGGCCGGGCCTGGAGCAATCGCTCGTTCCGGTGTTCAGCGCGATCGCGGCAACCGAACCGCTTTCACCGGCGGTCGCGGCCACGATTCTCCCTCAAAGGCCCGTCGTCTACGAATCCGGCAATATCACTGTCTACTACCGCATCGACGCCCAGAACCGGCTTCTCATGGGCGGCCGGGGACCGATGAGGCCGATCGAAGATGCCTCCGCCATTGGCTACCTCACCGACTATGCGCTGCGGCTCTGGCCGGCGCTTGCCGGAGCAAGCTGGACACATGCCTGGAACGGTCGCGTTGCGATCACCAAGGACCATCTTCCGCACATTCATGAACCGGACGACGGCATCCTGATCTGCCTCGGCTATAATGGCCGTGGCGTCGCCATGGCCTCGGCGATGGGCGCAGCCTTGGCGCAGCGCCTGCGAGACAGCGAAACGCCGTTTCCCATGCCCATATCCCCGCTCAAGCCGATCCGGTTTCACCGCCTTTGGCCGCTGGGGGTGAAAGCAGCGATCCTTTCAGGGCGGGTGAAGGACCGGTTCGGCCTTTGACGACATCTGGCGCGAATTCTTCGATCTGGTCGACTTCCCGATGGATGACGTGATCTCCGTCGCACTGGCCTTCGATCCAGCGCGAGAAGTTGCTGAAACGCTGGTCGCGCCAATGGAAGATCGAACTGATCGAAAAGGCCAACCCAGAATGGTTCGAGCTTTTCCGCGGGACCGGGTGGTAGCGCTCGGTTTTGCACCGTTTAGATCCGCCACAAAGGTCACGGAATGAATCCTCGGGTCTGCGCAGTCGCTTCGCGCCTGCTCCGCCCGTGGATGACGAAAGGATCAAACCTACTCCACGGTCACCGATTTCGCCAGGTTGCGCGGCTGGTCGACGTCGGTGCCCATGAACACGGCGGTGAAGTAGGCCAGCATCTGGATCGGCAG
>NZ_VFVX01000011.1:0-172781 GCF_006442395.1 Mesorhizobium sp. B2-3-5
TTACTTCTGCAAAGCCGCAATCCTTCCAACACCCCTCATCCGACCTCGCTTCGCGAGGCCACCTTCTCCCACAAGGGAGAAGGGAAAGCCATCGAGCTACACGTCAGCCCTGAAAGTCTGCTTCTGCTGGCCGAGCCCTTCGATACCGAGCTCCACCACGTCGCCGGCCTTCAGGAACATCGGCGGCTTCATGCCAAGGCCAACGCCGGGCGGGGTTCCTGTCGAAATGATGTCGCCGGGATGCAGCGACATGAACTGGCTGAGATAGGACACCAGATATTTGACGCCGTAGACCATGGTCCTGGTCGAGCCGTCCTGCATGGTCTTGCCGTTGACGGTCAGCCACATCTTGAGGTTCTGCGGGTCTGATACCTCGTCCTTGGTCACCAGCCAGGGGCCGGTGGGGCCGAACGTGTCGCAGCTCTTGCCCTTGGTCCACTGGCCCTGGCGCTCGGCTTGGAAGGCGCGCTCGGACACGTCGTGGGCGACGCAGTAGCCGGCGACATAGTCGAGCGCGTCGGCTTCGCTGACATATTTGGCTGTCTTGCCGATGACGACGCCGAGCTCGACCTCCCAGTCGGTCTTTTCCGAGCCGCGCGGGATCAGCACGTCGTCGTCCGGTCCGACGATGGCCGAGCTTGCCTTCATGAAGATGATCGGCTCCGGCGGTACTTTGGCGCCGGTTTCGGCGGCATGGTCGGAATAGTTGAGGCCGATGCAGATGAACTTGCCGGTGCCTGCCACACAGGCGCCGAGTCGCGGCTTGCCGGAAACCGCCGGCAGTGACTTCGGATCGAGCTTGGACAGCATCTCCAGCGAGGCCGGATGCAGCACCGTGCCGGCAATGTCGGCGACATGGGCGGAGAGATCGCGGATCGTTCCATCCGCATCGAGCAGGCCGGGACGTTCGCTCCCCACCTCGCCATAGCGCAGCAGTTTCATGCAGTTCTCTCCTCAGTCAGATTGGTTCAGATCGACCAGCCACCGTCGATATTATAGGCCTGCCCGGATGTGTAGCTCGCACCGGCGAGATAAACCGCGAGATCGGCGATTTCCTCCGGCGTGCCGAGCCGGCCCATCGGCTGGCGCGCGATGAAGGCGGCGCGGGCGGCGTCATAGTCGCCTTGCGCATGCATGCGGTCCTGCAGCGACGGGCTCTCGACCGTGCCGGGGCATATGGCGTTGCAGCGTATGCCCTTGCCGACATAATCGGCGGCAACCGCTTTGGTCAGGCCGATCACCGCAGCCTTGGTAACCCCATAGGCGAAACGGTTCGGCACACCCTTCTGCGAGCTCGCCAGCGAGGCCATGTTGATGATCGACCCGTCACCACGCTCCAGCATGCCCGGCAGCACGGCGCGGATGGTGCGGATCATGGCGCGCACGTTCAGATTGAACGCGAAGTCGAGATCGGCGTCCTTCATCTCCAGGATCGATCCCGAATGAACGAAACCGGCGCAGTTGAACAACACGTCGACGCGGCCGATCTCGGCGAAGGCTGACTTGACCGCCTCGTCGTTCAGCACGTCCAATTTGCGGGTCTTGACGCCGGAAGTCCTGGCGAGCTCCGCCAGCAACACCTCATTGATGTCGGTGGCGTAGACGGTGGCTCCGGCCTGGGCGAAGGCCAGCGCGCTTGCCTTGCCGATTCCTTGTGCCGCTGCCGTGACGACAACGACCTTGCCTGCCAGATCCGCCATGCTCTTCTCCTCGCCTGCCTGATGCATCCGCTCTATCGGTGGCCGGCCGACAGGTCATGTACCAGTCAGGCTCGATTGTACGGCCTGTGCCGTAGCCGGTTCACAGATAAAGATGTTTTTTCTGGTTAAAGAACATGCGTTCGGGCGTCAAGCCCGAACACGATCATCATTGCGGCAGTATGGCGGTGTCAGTCGCCATAGGGCACCCAGACATTCTTCACCTCAATGGCGCGACGCAGCAGGGCGTCGCCGGCGGCCTCTTCCGACGCCCAGTCCAGGTTGCGCCCGTTGCCGCTCCAGACGCGCTTGAGGTTGCCGATGGAGTCGGCTTCCGCCTTGGCGCAGGTGTCGGCGTCGGCGAACAGCCAGAGCCCGTCGACATCGTCATGCTTGGCCAGCACGCCCGCAAGCTCGGCGCTGCGGCCGGTGACGATGTTGATGACGCCGGCGGGCACGTCGGAATATTCGATGACCTGGTAGAGATCGGTGGCCAGCAGCGGATAGCGCTCGGAAGGCACGGCGACCACGGTGTTGCCCATGGCGAGTGCCGGCGCGATGAGCGAGATGAAGCCGAGCAGCGGCTGATTGTCGGGGGCGACGATGCCTAGCACCCCGACCGGCTCATGCAGCGCCAGCGTGACGGCGCGAGCCGGCGGCTGGTGCACACGGCCCTCGAACTTGTCGGCAAGGCCGGCATAGAGGAACAGCCGTTCGATCGACTGGTCGACCTCCTCGCGCGCGGCCTTCGCGGGCACGCCGGTCAGCTGGACAAGCCGGGCAGCGAATTCATCCGCGCGGCCAGAAAGGTTCTCGGCCAGGTAATAAAGCACCTGGGAGCGGTTGTAGGCTGTCGCTTCCGGCCATGCCTTGGCTGTGCGAGCGGCTGAAACGGCGTCGCGTATATCCTTGCGGTTGCCGAGCCCGACTTCGCCCGCCAGTTTGCCCTTGGCGGTGGCGACGGCCAGCGAATAATTGCCGTCCGGCCGCACCTGCTTGCCGCCGATGAACAGCTTGGCCGTACGGTCGATGGCCGAACCCTCGGCCTGTTCGACCGGCTGCACCGACGCCATCGCCGGCTTGATGACCGGACCGAGCGGCAGCTTTGCCGTGAGATACTCGAACATGCCCTCGCGCCCGCCCTCGCGGCCGAAGCCGCTTTCGCGATAGCCGCCGAAGCCGCAAGCGGCGTCGAACATGTTGGTGCCGTTGACCCAGACGACACCGGCCTTCAGCTGCGGCGCGACGTGCAGGGCGAGATTGACATTCTCGCTCCACACCGACGCGGCAAGCCCATAACGTGTGTTGTTGGCGAGCTCGATCGCTTCCTCGGTGTTGCGGAAGGTCATCGTGGCCAGAACCGGCCCGAACACCTCCTCTTGCGCCAAGACATTAGCCGGCGAAACACCGGTCGCGAGCGTCGGCAGGTGGTAGTAGCCCGAGGAGGGCAGGGCCGCATCCGGCTGCCAGCAGACGGCACCCTGTCTGGCGCCCTCGGCGATCAGGCCCTTGACGCGATCAAGCTGCGTCAGATCGACCAGCGGGCCGATATCGGTGTTCTTGTCGAGCGGACTGCCGACGCGCAGCCGACTCATCCGCGTTTTGACCTTGGCGATGAAAGCTTCGGCGATGCCTTCCTGCACCAGCAGCCGCGAACCGGCGCAGCAGACCTGGCCCTGGTTGAACCAGATGCCGTCGACCAGCCCTTCGACCGCGCTGTCGAGATCAGCGTCCTCGAAGACGATGAAGGCCGACTTGCCGCCAAGCTCCAGCGACAGTTTCTTGCCCGAGCCGGCGGTCGCCTTGCGGATGATCTTGCCAACCTCGGACGAACCGGTAAAGGCGATCTTCTGGATGCCGGGATGGTTGACGATCGCCGCGCCCGCTTCCGGACCGCCCTGGACGATGTTGACGACGCCTTTCGGCACACCGGCGCGTTCGCAGATTTCGGCGAACAGGATCGCGGTCAGCGGCGTGAACTCGGCCGGTTTCAGCACAACGGTGCAGCCCGCGGCAAGCGCCGGCGCGATCTTCCAGGCCAGCATAAGCAGCGGAAAATTCCACGGGATTATCTGGCCGACGACACCGACGCCCTTCTGGCCGGGGAAATCCCTGTCCAGCGCCTGCGCCCAGCCGGCATGGTGGATGAAATGGCGGATCGCCAAGGGCACGTCGATGTCGCGGCTTTCACGGATCGGCTTGCCATTGTCTATCGATTCCAGCACCGCGAAAAGGCGCTGATGCCGTTGCATGGCGCGGCCGATGGCATAGAGCACCTTTGCCCTGACATAGCCCGAGGACGCGGACCATTTCGGCAGCGCCTTCGTCGCGGCCGCAACGGCCGCGTCGATATCGGCGGCATTGGCATCGGATACCTTGGCCAGCAGCTTGCCGGAAGACGGCTCGCTGGTCTCGAAGGTCTTGCCGCCGCCGGCCGCTTTCCAGTCGCCGCCGATAAACAAAGCTTTGGAGAAATCGCGCGCGGCCAGCCATGCATCGGACTCGTTGCGAGCCTCCGGCGCCGGGCCGTATTCCATGGCGTGATAGCGTTCAAGGATGTTCATCAGGTTCCTCCTTCACCCTCCCCCGTGTGGGGAGGGTCGATCGACAAAGCCGATCGGGGTGGGGGTGCTTATGCCATTGCGTGCCGGTGATTGGCCGAATAATGCCCGGTCAAATGGTGCTCGAGCTGTCGCTCGATGTCTGTCAACAGGCTCGATGCGCCGAAGCGGAACAGGGTCGGCTCCAGCCAAGGCCGGCCAAGTTCCTCCTTCATCAGCACCAGCCAGTCGAGCGACACCTTGGCGGTGGAGATGCCGCCGGCCGGCTTGAAGCCGATGAGATAGCCGGTCTCCTCGAAATAGGCCCTGATGGCGCGCACCATGGCGAGGCCGACGGGCAGTGTCGCGTTCACGCTCTCCTTGCCGGTCGAGGTCTTGATGAAATCGGCGCCCGCCATCATCGCCACCATCGAGGCCAGCATCACATTGCGCAGCGTGGCGAGGTCGCCGGTACCGAGAATGACCTTCAGATGCGCGTCGCCGCAGGCCGCGCGCATCGACACGATCTCGTTGTAAAGCTCCCGCCACTTCGCCCCGAACACCAGGCCGCGCGGAATGACGACGTCGATCTCGTCGGCGCCATCGCGGACCGAGGCCTCGATCTCCTGCAGGCGGGTCGAGAGCGGCGCCAGGCCGTGCGGGAAAGCGGTGGAGACGGCGGCGACATGAATGCCGGTGCCGCGCACGGCATCGACGGCGGTGGCGACAAAGGGATGATAGACGCAGACCGCCGCCGGGCGGATGGTTTCACCCGCAATGCCGAGACCTTCAATGATGTCGCGGCGGAGCGGGTTGATCGCCTTGGCGCAGAGCCGGCGCACGCGCTCCTCGGTGTCGTTCGAATTCAGCGTCGTCAAATCCATGCAGCTTATCGCCCGCAGCAGCCAGGCCGCCTGGTTGTCGGCCTTGATCGAGCGCCGCTTGGTCAGGCTGGCGACGCGTCGCTCCAGCGCCGAGCGATTGACGCTGCGCACCGATTCCATGAAGCCGAGATCGAGCTTCATTCCGGGGTTACGCGCGATGCGGTCCAGCGGCACAGCCGTGTTCGCGGCGGCACGCGCGGGCAGCGGCGTGACCTTGCCGCCCAGATCGGCTTCGCGGATTGTGCTGCTCATCTCCTGCCCTTTCATTCAGCGACATGCGCTTATGTCTTGGTGCGTGTCGTTGTCCCAAACCGCTCGATACGCTTGGACGACACGCAAGAAGATAGCCCGCGAAGCCGCGCTTCACGAGTCCTCAAGCGATGGATAGCCGAAAAAGGCTGCGAAAGCAGCTGATTTTTGACCGGAAGGTCAAAAGCAGATTCTTGCCAAGCAGTTTCTTGGAAGAAGCGCCGGCCTCAGCCGACGAAGGCGCGTTCGACGACGAAGGTCGAGGGATGGCTGAGCGAGCCTTCCTGGAAGCCGAGGCTTTCGGCCATCTCCTTGACGTCCTTCAGCATGTGCATCGAGCCGCAGATCATGATGCGGTCGGTCTCGGGATTGAGCTTCTCGATGCCGAGGTCGGTGTAGAACTTGCCCGAGCCGATCAGCGCGGTGATGCGGCCCATGCGCGCCGATTCCTCGCGAGTCGTCGAATTGTAGAGCGTGACGCGGCCGGTGGTCAGTTCGCCGATCAGCGGGTCGTTCTCGAGTGCCGCCACCAGCTCCTGACCGTAGATCAGTTCGGCATTGTCGCGGCAGGTATGGGTCAGGATCAGCTGATCGAATTTCTCGTAGGTGTCGGGGTCGCGCAGCAGGCTGGCGAAGGGCGCGATGCCGGTGCCGGTCGAGATCATGAACAGCCGCTTGGCCGGTGTCAGCGCGTCCACCACCAGCGTGCCGGTCGACTTCTGGCGCATGATGACGGTGTCGCCGACCTGGATCTTCTGCAGTTCCGAGGTCAACGGGCCATCCGGCACCTTGATGGAAAAGAATTCCAGTTCTTCGTCCCAGGCCGGGCTCGCCACCGAATAGGCGCGGAACACCGGCTTTTCAGCATTGGGCAGGCCGATCATGACGAACTCGCCGGAGCGGAAGCGCAGCGACTGCGGCCGGGTGATGCGGAACGAGAACAGCCGGTCGGTGTAATGCTTCACCGAGACGACGGTTTCGGCATAGACATTGGCCGGAATCGGGAACTGCAGCGGGCGGGCGCCGGCGGTGTTGAACGCGGAGGTGGTGTTCATCAAAACCAACTTTCTGGCCCAGCCGGGAACGCGGGCGCCAAACCTTTTCCTGCGCGCCCGGACCGTTCAGGTCCCGGCGTGCTGCTCACACACTCCAAAGCGGTAAGCTCTTGTGTCCGGAATTTATTAGTATACAAACGATATTTGCGTCAAGATGGCGCCGTAAAACACCTTTCCAAACTGTGACATATTCGTAGTCCCAGCATTTCAGGTTTCGACAATGAAAGAGAATTTTTCGGTGCAACCGTCGGATTCCCTGGGCAGCGTCGTTGCCGGCATCGATGTTGGCGGAACCTTCACCGACCTGCTTCTGATCGACGGCAGGGACGGCGGCAAGGTCCATATCGCCAAGACGCCCACCACGGTCGACAATCAGGCTTTCGGCGTGGTTTCGGCGCTCGGCGCCACCGGCTTCCCGGTCGACGGCATCGACCTCATCGTGCATGGCACCACCACCACCACCAACGCGGTGCTGGAGCGCCGGCTGGCCAAGACCGGCATGATCACCACGCGCGGCTTTCGTGACGTCATCGAACTTGGCCGGCGGACGCGGCCTCAAGCCTATGGCATGACCGGCACCTTCGTGCCGATCATCCCGCGCAATCTGCGGCTCGAAGTGTCGGAGCGCGTCGAAGCCTCGGGTGCCATACGCATGCCGCTCGACGAGACCGGGATGCGCGAAGCGGTGAAGGCGCTGGTCGCCGCCGGCTGCGAATCCCTGGTCATCCATTTCCTGCATTCCTACGCCAACCCCGCCCATGAGCGGCGCGCCGCCGAGATCGCCGCCGAGCTCTGGCCGAACGGCTACATCACCACGGGCCATGCGCTGCTGTCGGAAGCACGCGAATTCGAGCGCGGCGTGACCGCTTCGGTCAACGCTTCGGTGCAGCCGATCCTCGAGCGCTATGTCGAGCGCCTGCGCAAGGAATTGGCCGAGAAGGGCTATGCCCGCGATTTCCTGATCATGAACGGCAATGGCGGCATGATATCGGCCCGCTTCGTCACACGTGAATCGGCCAAGACCGTCATGTCGGGCCCCGCCTCCGGAGTCATCGCCGCCGCCTATACGGGCAAACGCGCCGGCTTCGAAAACCTCGTCACCTACGACATGGGCGGCACTTCGACCGACGTGGCGCTGATCCGCAACGCCGAGCCGGCTGTCTCGAACGAGATCGAAATCGAATACGCCATGCCCATCCATGTGCCGATGGTGGCGGTGCACACGGTCGGCGCCGGCGGCGGCTCGATCGCCCGCGTCGACGCGGCGGGGCTGATCCAGATCGGCCCGGAAAGCGCAGGCGCCAATCCGGGCCCGATCTGCTATGGGCGCGGCGGCCTGGAGCCGACCATCACCGACGCCAATCTGGTGCTTGGCCGGCTGGCGCCGAAAAAGCTGCTTGCCGTCGACAATCCGGTCACATCAGAGCGCGTTACGGATATTTTCGCCGAAAAGATCGGCGAGGCGACCGGCCTGCCCGGCGTCGAGGCGGCCGGGGCGGTGCTTAGGCTCGGCAACATGAAGATGGCGGGCGCCATCCGAATGGTCTCGGTGTCGCGCGGCCATGACCCGCGCGATTTCGCGCTGTTCGCCTTCGGCGGCGCCGGGCCGCTGCATGCGACTGCCCTGGCGCGCGAACTTGGCCTTCCCCGTGTGCTGGTGCCGGCGCGGCCGGGCATCACCAACGCGCTCGGCTGCGTCGTCGCCGATTTGCGCCACGACTTCGTCAACACCGTCAACCAGCCCGTGGCTATTCTCGACGAAGCCCAGCTTCATGCTGTATTGGAACGGCACCGAAACGAAGGCGGGGAACTGATCGGCAAGGAAGCGGTGAAACCGGAAACGATCCGCGTCACGCACTCCGCCGACATGCAGTTCGTCGGCCAGACCCACATCATCAACGTGCCGCTGCCGTCCTCGTCGGTGACGCGTGCGACGCTGCAAGCGCTGTTCGAAAAAGCCTATTTCGCCCGCTTCAAGGTCGAACTGCCGGAGATCCGCGCCAACCTCGTCAACCTCAACACCTCGGTCACCGGCGTGCGTCCGGCGATCGACCTGTCGCGGCTGATCGACCCGGCCGGGCGGGCAAAAACGCTCGACGAGGCGCGGCGCGAGGTCAGGCCTGTCTGGTATGCCGGTCGCTGGCACGACACGCCGGTCTATGCGCGCGAAAAACTGCCGCTCGACGCGGTAATAGAAGGTCCGGCGATCCTCGAACAAATGGACGCCACCACGGTGCTCGAGCCCGGCGACCGCGCCCGCTCGGACATCGACGGCAACATCATCATCGACATCGGCGAGGCCTGACAATGTCAGCTTTAAAAGGGGCAAAGCTCGACACCATCACGCTTTCGGTCCTCCAGGCAGCGTTGCAGCAGGTCTGCGACGAGATGGACCTGACCTTTTCCCGCGCCGCGTTCTCGCCTGTCATCGCCGAGGCCAACGACCGCTCCGACGGCATCTATTCCGCTGTCGACGGCTCGCTGATCGCGCAGGGCAGCCAGGGCCTGCCGGTCTTCGTCGGCGTCATGCAGTATTCGACCAGGACGGTGATCGAGATGATCGCCGATGCCCGCTGCCTGGCACCGGAGCCGGGCGACATCTACATCGTCAACGATCCCTATCTCGGCGGCACGCATCTGATGGATGTGCGCTTCGTCATGCCGGTCTACCGGAGCGAGAAAATCTTCTGCTGGCTGTCCAATACCGGCCATTGGCCTGATATTGGCGGCTCGGTGCCCGGCGGTTTCTCGGCTTCCGCGACCGCGGTCGAACAGGAAGGCCTGCGGCTGCCGCCGGTGAAACTGTTCAAGAAGGGCGTGCTCGATCCGGAGATCTATGCCATCATCTGCTCCAACATCCGCGTCGCCGACCAGCGCATCGGCGATATCAGGGCGCAGGCCGCCGCACTGCTGATCGGGCAAGACCGGCTCAACGAAATCCTAGATCGTTACGGAGACGAAACCGTTGTCGAGGCAATCGCCGAGCTGCGCCGCCGCGCCGCAGAGCAGATGCGCGCCAACATAGCGGCCATCCCGGATGGCACCTATAGTTCGCAGGCCTTTGTCGATTCCGACGGGGTGGTCAACGAGCCGCTGACCATCGCGCTCGCCGTCGAGAAAAAAGGCGACACGCTGACCTTCGATTTCGCGGGCTCGTCGAAGCCCTGCGCCGGACCGATGAACAGCGTGCTGGCGACGACCTTGTCCTCGGTCTATCTCGCCATGCGCCATATCTTCCCGGATGTGCCGATCAGCGCCGGCGCCTTCGAGCCGCTGATCGTCAAGCGGCCTGAGGGCACGTTCCTCGACGCGAAATATCCCCGGCCCGTTTCGGGCTGCGCGGCGGAAGTCTCGCAGCGCATCGCCGAGGCGGTGTTCGCCGCCATGGTGCAGGCGCTCCCGGAAAAGGTAACGGCCGCTCCCGCCGGCTCCAGCGGCAATTTCGCGCTCGGCGGCAACGACCCGGCGCGCGGCCGCGACTATGTCATGTACCAGATTTCAGGCGGCGGTTATGGCGGCAATTCCGGTCATGACGGCCTGACCAATGGCTGCTCGACCATCGGCATCTCGAAATCGCCGCCGGTCGAGATCATGGAACAGGCCTTTCCGGTGCTCTATCGCCACTATGCCTTGCGCGAAGGTTCGGGCGGCGCCGGCAAGCATCGCGGCGGCTTCGGCCTAGCCTATGAGGTGGAGATCCTGCGCGGCGAAGCGCGAGCTTCCTTCGTCATGGACCATGGCCGCTTCGGCCCGCAGGGCGCGCTGGGCGGCAAGGACGGCGAGCCCAACAGCGTCACCGTGTTCCGCAACAGCGAGGAACATGTGCCACCGCATCTGTCAAAGGAACAGGATATCGCGCTGAAGGCGGGCGACCGCGTGCGCGTCGGCACGCCGGGCGGCGGCGGCTATGGCGACCCGCGTGAGCGCGATGCGGAGCAGGTGTTGAAAGACGTGACGCTCGGCTATTACACGCCTCGGCAAGCGGCCGAGAAATTCGGCGTCGTGATTTCAGCGGACGGGCTCGCCGTAGACCGAGCGGCGACGGATAAAATGCGGGATAGCTGATCCACTGCACGTAGACGCGAAGTTTGCGGTCCGCCGGGATCGACAAGGCATGTCGTTTCCGTCTCCGCCGGCGATGCAAAAGCTCGTATTTTCCATCGACAAGCGATGGAGGCAGTCTTGGCCGAGCGGCGATCCCCTTTCTACAGCAGCCTCGTCGCGCTGGGCGCGACCATGGGTCGTGTCGGCGGCGATTTCATCTCGGCCAAATACTACTCCGGCATTGCCGACGAGCATCTGAACACCCGCGCCAATGTCGGCGTGCAGGATCTCAGCACCATGGGCAAGATGGACATCAAGGGTCCGCAAGCCGAGGCGCTGGTCAACCATGTCATCGTCAACGATGCCGCGGCGATGAAGCCGGGCAATGTGCGCTACTCCACGGTCTGCCGAGAGGACGGCGGCATCATGGATGACCTCACCGTCTTCCGGCTGGCACCCGAACATTTCATGCTGGTGACCGGCTCGGTCAACCGACTGAAGATGCTGCCCTGGCTCCAGCATCATGCCCGGGGGCGTCAGGCCTATGTCACCGACATCACCGCCGCGGTCGCCTTCCCGACCATCCAGGGCCCGCGTTCGCGCGAACTCCTGAAGGCGCTGGTTTCGGATGCCGATTTGGACGGGCTGAAGCGCTGGGCGTTCACCTCCGGGCGCGTCGGCGAGACCAGGGTGCTGATCTCGCGCACCGGCGTGACCGGCGAACTCGGCTTCGAACTCTTCGTGCCGGCCGACGAAGCGGTCTCCGTCTGGGATGCCCTGATGAAGGCCGGCCGGGATTTTGGCCTCAAACCCTATGGCGTGCTGGCGATGTTCACGCTTGGCCTGGAAAAAGCGTACCCGGCGCATGGCATCGACATGGACGAGACCCGCACGCCGTTCCATGTCGGCCTCGACCGCTGGATCAAGTTCGACAAGGGCGATTTCATCGGCCGCGAAGCGCTGCTCAAGATCCGCGGCGAGGGCCTCGACGAACGCTGGACCGGACTGGTCCTTGATGGCGACAAGCCGGCTGCGACAGATGCCAGGGTTTTGGCCGATGGCGAGGACGTCGGCATCGTCACCTACAGCGACCACGGCTATACGCTGGGCAAGGTGCTGGCGACGGCACATCTGCGGTTGCCCTTCACCGCGATCGGCACCGAACTCAGCATCGACATCGACGGCAAGCCGACACGCGCGGTGGTGGCGCCGATGCCGTTCTTCGATCCGGAGGGGACAAGGCTGCGGGCTTAGGAGTGGACCGACGGCACATGGCTTGCTTCGGAAATCGGTTTTGTCCGCCCTTTGAATTCATGGTATGATCTGCAGATGAAATCCCCAACTTCGAGACCCGGCCATTCGGCCAAAACAGGCCAATTCGTTCTGACCAGGGCGCGCGGCGAGAAAATCAGCGCCGTGGAAGGCATGAAACTGTCGCCCCGCATGAGCGAAGTGCTTAGTCAAGGTGCCCGGCACGGACTGTCCGGTGATGAGCGCCGCTCGCTCATCAAGGAAGAAATCCGCAAGAAGAAATAGACGTTGGTCTACGCAGCCGAGTCCGATCCGCTCTGCTATCCCGGCACAACGGTGCTCATCAACCTGCTGGATATGCGCGACCAGGCCGAACTTGAAGAGGTCGAACCCGCTCTCTTCCTAACTCGCGCCGAGGAGCCTTTACCGGCAGGCGAACTGGACTATCCCCACTATCTCAGCTTGCACCGACACCTTTTCCAGGACGTATACGCCTGGGCCGGCCAGGTGCGTACCATTCGCATCGGCAAGGGTGGCAATTGGTTCTGCTATCCCGAACACATTGCCAGCGAGATGGGGCGGGTCTTCCATGAACTCGGCAATCCCGACTACCTGGCTGACTTTAACACTACCGACTTCGCGAAGCACTTGGCGCACGTCATCGCCGAGCTCAATGCCGTGCATCCGTTTCGCGAGGGCAACGGCCGCACCCAGCTCGCATTCCTCGCAATGCTCGCCGAGCATCGGGCTTTGCTTTCAATGCCGATATGCAAGCCCGCGATCGGGTGATCCAGGCCATGATTGACAGTTTCAACGGCTCCGAAGCGCCACTGCAAGCGCTCATCGAAGATATAGTTGCCTTAGTTAGTTAGTCGGCGCATCATGTATTTTAGTGGGCGACCTTGCTCTGTCGCTGGCTCAAAGCGCGATCCATGCCGTCTTCAGCTCCATATATTTCTCCAGCGCGTGCAGCGACTTGTCGCGGCCGAAGCCGGACTGCTTGACGCCGCCGAGCGGCACGGTGATGTCGGCGCCGCCATAGGTGTTGACGTGGACGACGCCGGCATTGATGGCGCGCACCATGCGGTGCGCGGTGGAAAGGTTTGATGTCCACACCGCCGAGGCAAGCCCGTAGACGGTCGAATTGGCAAGCCGCACCGCTTCCTCCTCGGTCTCGAAGCGCATGACACCGAGCACCGGCCCGAACACCTCCTCGCGGGCAAGCTGCATGTTCTGCGTCACGTTCTCGAAGATCGTCGGCGCCATGTAGCTGCCGCCGGTCTCGGTCAGTATCCTTTCGCCACCGGTGACCAGCCTCGCGCCTTCTTCCCTGGCCTTGGCGACGAAGCCGAGATTCTTGTCCAGCTGCTCCGCGCTCGACACCGCGCCGATGTCGCTTGCGAGGTCAAGCGGATCGCCGACCTTCAACCGCGTGGTGGCCTGGAGAAGGTCGTCCATGAAGCGGTCATATACCGAGGATTGCACAAGCAGGCGCGAGCCGGCGACGCAGACCTGGCCGGAGTTGCGGAAGATGCCGTTGGCCGAGACGACCGCCGCCTGTTTCAGGTCCGGAGCGTCGGCAAAGACGATATTGGGCGACTTGCCGCCGAGTTCGAGGAAGACACGCTTCAAATTGGAACGGGCGGAATAGTCGAGCAGCCGCCGGCCGACCGGTCCCGACCCGGTGAAGGCAATGGCGTCGACATCCATATGCAGGCCGAGCGCCTCGCCGGTAACGGCGCCCCGGCCGGTCACGACATTGAGCACGCCGGCGGGCAGTCCTGCTTCGGCAGCCAGTTCCGCCAGCCGCAGCAGCGTCAGCGACGCGATCTCCGGCGGCTTGACCACCACGCAATTGCCGGCGGCAAGCGCCGGCGCGATCTTCCAGGCGCCGATCATCAGCGGGAAGTTCCAGGGAACGATGACGCCGACGACGCCGAGCGGTTCCTTGTGGATCAGACCCAGCACGTTCTCGGCCGTCGGCGCGATCTCGCCATAGACCTTGTCGATCGCCTCGGCGTAATAGCGGATGGTCCCGGCGGCCGACAGCGGCTCGGCCTTGTAGGCCATGCCGATCTCGGTGCCGTTGTCGCGTACGCCGAGCACGGCCAGTTCATCGGCATGCCTTTCGATCAGCTCGGCGAATTTGGTCAGCACCTTCTTGCGCAAGGCGGGTGCGGCGCGCGACCACGACCCCTTCTCGAACGCCTTGCGGGCCGATTTCACCGCGCGGTCGACATCGGCGGCATTGCCGTCGGCGATGCTGGCGAAAGACCGGCCGTCGATCGGCGAGACCACCGGCAGCGTCGCGCCGCTTGTTGCCTCGGAGTGTGCGCCATCGATGAACAGTCCGCGCGCGCCGATCTCGGCCTTGCGCAGCGTGTCGATGGTATTTTGACTGATCATGGGGAAACGGCTCCGAAACTGACATGCAACGTGGTTGGCGCCCGGAATTCCCAGCCGCGGAACACCGGCTCCTTGCCAGGCACCAGCCTGAGATCGGGGAACCGCTCGAGCAGCAGCCTTACGGCGAGGCACATCTGCTCGCGCGCGAAAAACCGGCCGGAACAGAAATGGTGACCGAAGCCGAAGGCGGCGTGATTGCCTTCGTCGCGGTTGATGTCGAAGCGGTCGGGATCGGCGAAGCGGCTCTCGTCGCGGCCGGCCGAGGAGACAAGTGCCGCCACCGGCGCGCCGGCGGGGATCGTCGCCCCGCCGAGTTCGACCGCGCGGGTCGTTTCGCGCGTCTGTGTGCCGATGGGCGCCACCCAGCGCAGGCCCTCGTCGACAGCCTTGGGCACGAAGGTCTCGGGATCGTCGAGCACCTGCCGCAACTGGTCGGGATTCCTCAGCAGCTCGACAAGGATGGAGCCGGCGCCATGGCCAGGCTCCTGCATGCCGCCAAGCAGGATGACCTTGATGGTCGGCATCAGCAAGTCTATCGGGCGCGTTTTGCCGTCAGGCATGCCGTCATGCAGCATGTGCGACAGCGCTGAATCATCGCGCTCGCGGGCAAGCCTTTCCAGCGTCGGCGTCACGGCATCGCCGACCTCTGCGCCGATAGCGTCGGCGATCTCCTGTCGCTTCGGGTCTTTCTCGAAATTGATGGCGCCCTGGGCAAGCCCATAGAACCAGCGGCGCAAGGTCGGCATGCCGATGTCGGCAAGGCCGAGCGAGCGTGCCAGGCTGAGCGTCGACACCGGTTCGAAATAGTCGGCCATCAGTTCGGCCGAACCGCGCTCGGCGATCGCGTCGAGATAGGGTTCGGCGATCGAGCGCACGAGATCGCCGGCATAGGAGGCGACGGTGCGCGGCCGGTATTTCGGATCGACGCCCTGGCGAAGGTCCTTGTGCACCTCGCCATCGGTGGTCAGGATCGTTGGCTTGCCGAAGGAGCGCTCGACGGGCGATACGCCCGCTCTGACGATCGCCGAGAAGATGTCGGGCGACTTCGCCACCTGTTCGACATCCTTCCAGCGGGTGACGAACCAGAGATTGACCGAGGGCACGAAGGCAACTGGCGCGTTGCACCTGAGCTCGGCGTAGATCGGGTATGGATCGGCTTCCAGCGCCTCGACGGTGATGTTTTCGACAAAGCTCAAACCCGCCACTCCTTATACGATGAGAAGGGCGGCGTGGCACGCCGCCCGGTAGTCTCTCAGCCAGGCTTCGCTCAATCCTTCAGCGGCACACCGAGGTTCTGGTAGGCGACCGGATCCCGGCCCTTCAACGCACCCGCCAGCAACAGGCCGATCACCGCCGCGATCAGCACCAATCCCGGCAGGAACACGCCGAGCAAGCCGCCGGCTCCCGACAGGCTGCCGAAATTGATGACAATCAGGTAGATGATGATGGCGAAGGCGATGAAGGTCAGCCCCGGCAGGATGGTGGTCTTCACGGCATTCTCCTGCGCCGACGGGTTGGCGCGGAAGTACATCACCACGGCGAGCGAGGCGACAGCCATCATCACGATGACGCCGAGCGTCGCGACATTGGTCAGCCAGGAAAACAGCGCCAGCACCGGATCTAGGCCGAGCACGGCGAACAGCCCGACGACGACGGCCGCAAGCACGCTCTGGATCACCGAGGCGACATGCGGGCTCTGGTGCGCCGAATGCGTCACACCGATCGACTGCGGCAAGAGCTTCTCGCGGCCGGAGACATAGATGTAGCGGGCGACCGCGTTGTGGAAAGCCAGCACGCCGGCGAACAGGCTCGATACGAACAGGATGCTCATCGCATGGGTAAGCAGCGTCCCCGCATAACGGTCGGACAGGCCGAACAGGAAGGTCGTCGGGTCCTGCAGGCCCTGCAGGGCCGGCAGCAATTTGTCGACGCCGGCGCCCACCGCCATCAGCCAGGCCGTGACCATGTAGAAGAGCCCGATCAGCAGCACCGAGAAATAGGTGGCGCGCGGAATCGTGACCTTGGGGTCGCGGGCTTCCTCGGCATAGATCGTCGTCGCCTCGAAGCCGATGAAGGCGGCGAAACAAAACAGGATGGCGATGGCCGGTGCGCCTGAGGTGATCTGGCTCCAGCTGAACGGTGCCGCCGAAAGGCCGCTGTCGCCGCCGGTCTTGAGGATGGCCAGATCAAGGACAAGCACCACGGCGTATTCGCACAGCACCAGCACCGTCAGGATCTTGGCCGACAGGTCGACCTGGCGGTAGCCGAGCACGGCGACGATGGCGATGGCGATGAAGCTCCATACCCACCAGGGCAGGTTGATGCCCCAGCCGGCGAACAGGCCGGATGTCGCGGCGCCGAGCAGCCCCATGACGCCGATCTGCATGGCATTGTAGGACAGGATGGCGATCAGCGCCGTGGCGCCGCCGGCCATGCCACCAAGGCCGCGCGCGGCATAGGCATAGAAGGCGCCGGCATTGCCGACATGGCGCGACATGGCGACATAGCCGACCGCGAACAGGAGCAGCAGCACCGTGACGATCAGATAGGTGCCGGCAAAGCCCGCGCCATTGCCCATCAGCATGCCGAGCGGCGTGCCGCCGGCGACCGCCGTGAGCGGAGCCGCCGCCGAGATCACCATGAAGGTGATGGCGCCGACGCCAAGACTGTTCTTGCGCAGCCTGTTGGCCGGCGCCTGTTCCGAAACTGCTGTCATTGGTCCTCCTGATTGCGAACCTTGGAGTTCGCCGGCCGACTGGCCTGTCCCACGCGCTCTGGATGATGGTTCATTATTTGAACCGTTATTTTGAATAGAGACTTGCAAACAAAGCCGCTTCCTGTCAAGTTAATTCACACGTTAAATGATTGCGCGATCTGGGAGGATGCGTTGGGTACGGTCGGCAAGGCGATTTCACTTCTGGAGCTGTTCACCGTGGCCGAGCCCGAGCTCGGGCTGACCGAGCTGGCGCGCCGGGCGGGCTTCGACAAGGCGACGACACGTCGGCTGCTGGTGGTCCTGACCGACAATGGCTTCGTCGAGCAGGACGCCGCCACACGGCACTACAGGCTCGGCGCCGGTCTGTCGCGGCTGGCACGCATCCGCGAGGCCCGCTTTCCTTTCCTGCAGACCGCGGTACCGCTGGTGCGGGATCTGGCCGGCGCGACGGCCGAGACCGTGCATCTGTCGGAATTCGGCACCGACAGGCTGGTCACCGTCCATGTCGAGCATCCGGCCTGGGCAAATCGGGTTAACATCGATATCGGCCAGCTTCTGCCGCTGCATTCGACCGCGTCGGGCATCGCCTATCTGGCCTTTGCCAGGGATGAGACCGTCAAGGCATGCCTGGCGGGCCCGCTCGATGCCTTCACGGCGCACACGCTGGTCGAGCCGGCCGCCATCTCCCGCTCCATGGGTGAGGCGCGCGATCGCGGCTATTCGATCTGCGACCAGGGCCTGGAAGAAGGCGTCATCTCCGTCGCGGCGGCGATCCTGGCGGCGGACGGCTTCGCGCTCGGCACCATTGCGGTGGCGGCGCCGAAGGCAAGAACGACGACGGCCGACATCGCGCAACGAGGACTTGCGGTGATGGCCGCGGCACGGGAGATTTCGATGCGCCTCAATGGCGACAATCTGCAAACGCTGAGGAGGCAGGCCTGATGTCCAAGCAGATCGCGACAGTGCCTCGCATCCTGGTCATCGGCACGGGCGACACCAAAGCCGACGAACTGCTGTTCATGAAGGCATGCATAGAGGCATCGGGCGGCAGCGCCGTGATGATGGATGTCAGCGTGCTGGGCGATCCGCCCTATAGCCCTGACCACGATAAGCATGCCGTGGCGCGGGCCGTCGATGTGACGATAGCCGAGATCGTCGCGAGCGGCGACGAGAACACCGCCATGACGCTGATGGCCGGCGGCGCCGTGCAATTGGTGCGCAGGCTTCACCAGGCCGGAGAGATCGACGCCTTCATCGCCATAGGCGGCTCCATGGGCACCGATCTGGCGCTCGACATCGCGCTCAGCCTGCCGCTTGGCGTGCCGAAATTCGTCGTCTCCACCATCGCCTATTCGCACCTCATCCCACCGGAGCGGGTCGCGCCGGACCTGATGATGATCCTCTGGGCCGGTGGGCTCTACGGCCTCAACACTATCTGCAAGTTGGTTCTGTCGCAGGCCTGCGGCGCCGTGGTCGGCGCTGCGAAAATCGTGCTTGCGTCGCGTGCGTCGGCTCCGGCGCACGGCCCGACAGTCGGCATGACCTCGCTCGGCTCCAGCTGCTTGCGCTACATGAAGACGCTGAAGCCGGCGTTGGAGCGGCGCGGCTATGACGTCGCCGTCTTTCACACCACCGGAATGGGCGGCCGCGCCTTCGAATCGATCGCCGGCCAGGACCACTTCTGCGCCGTCTTCGACTTCAGCCTGCAGGAAATCACCAATCACCTGGCCGGCTCCGTCGTCAGCTCGGGAGTGGACCGGCTGGAGAATGCCGGCGCTCGCGGCATCCCGCAGATCGCGGCGCCGGGCGCGGTGGACATGGTAGACCTGCCGACCTGGCAGGATTTGCCGGCTAAGTTCTCCGAGAGACCGTTTCATGCCCACAACCGGCTGATCGCCTCGGTCACCGTCGACGCGGACGACCGCCGCCAGGTCGCCAGAACCATTGCCGGAAAGCTCGCCATGGCAAAAGGCCGCTCCGCCCTCATCCTGCCATCCCGGGGCATCCAGGAATGGGACGTGCAGGGCGAGCCGCTCTATGAACCGGAAGCCCTTGCCGCCTTCGTCGATGAAATGCGCAAGGCGGTCCCCGCAAGCGTCGAGTTCCACGAGATTGACGCTCATATCAACAGCGACGACTTTGTCGGCAAGGCGCTCGAGATCTTCGACCGCTGGGTCGAGGAAGGCATCATCCCGCGCGGCATGCCGGCCAAGGGAGTGGCCGCGTGAGCGCTCCGTCGGCCCAGGCGCTTGTCCTCGATTTCGGTGGCGTCGTCACCCGGACGCTGTTCGAGACCCATGCCTTGACCGAACAGGCGCTTGGCCTGAAGCCCGGCACGCTGCAATGGCGCGGGCCGTTCGATCCGGACAGCGATCCGCTCTGGCGCTCGATGCAGGCCGACGAGATCAGCGAGCGCGACTACTGGCGCACCCGCACCAGCGAGGTCGGCCGGCTCGTCGGCGAGGACTGGCAGGCCATGGAAACCTTCGTCCGGCGCGCCCGTGGCGCCGAGCCGGAAAAGGTGGTGCGCCCCGAAGCCGACCATGCCATTCGCGCCGTCCATGCGGCGGGATTTCGCCTGGCGATCCTGTCCAACGAGCTCGACCTGTTCTACGGTGCCGACTTTCGCCATCGGCTGCCGCTGCTCGGCCTGTTCGACGTGATCGTCGACGCTACCTATACCGGCATCCTCAAGCCCGACCCGCGCGCCTATGCCTTCGTCACCGAGGCGTTCGGCCTGCCTGCCGGCACTTGCGTCTTCGTCGACGACCAACAGCGCAATGTCGATGGCGGCAGCAAAGCCGGCATGCGCACGGTTCATTTCGACGTTGCCCGGCCGACCCACTCCTATGCCGAAGCCCTTGCCCATTTCGACCTCGTCCCCTGAGACATCTGCGGAGCCTTTCATGCGCGACATCAATTTCCTCACCGAGACGAACGCCAAGCCGATCTGGCATCCGATGGCGCATCCGGCCGAGATGCGGGCAAACCCGCCGAAGGTGATCATGAAGGGCGAGGGCGTGATGGTCACCGATATCGCCGGTAACACCGTGCTCGACGCCGTCGGCGGCCTGTGGAACGTCAATCTCGGCTACACCTGCGATCCGATCAAGAAGGCGATCGCCGACCAGCTCAGCGCACTGCCCTATTATTCCGGCTTTCGCGGCACCTCGACCGGGCCGTCGATCGAGCTCGCCTATGAACTCGCTGATTGGTTCGCGCCGGAGGGCATGGTGCGAACCTTCTTCACCTCGGGCGGCTCGGATTCCGTGGAGACGGCGCTGCGGCTCGCCCGGCAATACTGGAAAATCCGTGGCCAGGGCGACCGCACCAAGTTCCTCGCCTTGAAGAAGGGTTATCACGGCACTCATTTCGGCGGCGCGTCGGTCAATGGCAACGCCAATTTCCGCCGCAACTACGAGCCGCTGCTGCCCGGCGTCTTCCACATCCCCGCCCCCTGGACCTTCCGCAACCCGTTCGACGAAACCGACCCGGCGCGGCTGGCGAAACTGTGCGTCAAGGCGCTGGAGGACGAGATCGCCTTTCAGGGCGGCGATACCATCGCCGCTTTCATCATGGAGCCGGTTCTGGGTGCAGGCGGTGTCATCGTTCCGCATGAAAGCTTCATGCCGCTGGTACGCGAGATCTGCGACCGCCACGAGATCCTGCTGATCGCCGACGAGGTCGTCACCGGCTTCGGCCGCACCGGCGCATGGTCTGGTTCGCGGCTGTCTGGCGTGAAGCCGGATTTCATGACCATCGCCAAAGCGATCACCTCGGGCTATTTCCCGCTTGGCGCTACATTGATCGGTGCCAAGGTCGCCGACGTCTTCGAGACCGACAAGACCAGTTTCGGCGCGATCGGCCATGGTTATACCTATTCCGGCCACCCGGTCGGCTGTGCCGCGGGGTTGGCGGCGCTTGCCGAAACCAAACGGCTGCGCCTGAGCGAGAACGCGGCCGCGCGCGGTCTCGAACTCGCGGCGGTGCTGGAAGGGCTGAAGGCCAAGCATACGATTGTCGGCGATGTCAGGTACAAGGGGCTGATGGCGGCGCTGGAACTGGTCTCCGACCGCGCGACGAAAAAGCCCGCCGACAAGAAGACGATGGGCGTGGTTTCCGAGGCCGCCTACGAAGCCGGCGTCATGCTGCGCGTTTCCGGCAACAACATCATCCTGTCGCCGCCATTGATCATCAGCGCCGCCGATGTGGCAAAGATGGGCGAGGCGATCGACGCCGGCCTGTCGAAGGTCTGAGCACGCAACGGAGGATCAGCAGGAAAATGACTCTCTCGCGGGAAAATCCGGCACACCAAAAGCCGGCTCAGGAAACGCTGGTCGGCAGGCGCTCGCGCCTGCTCGGTGCGAAATCGCAATTGTTCTATGACGAACCCGTGCATCTGGTGCGCGGTGAAGGCGTCTGGCTCCAGGACGCGGCTGGCCGCAAATATCTCGACGCCTACAACAATGTCGCCCATGTCGGCCACTGCCACCCGCATGTGGTCGAGGCTCTGTGCCGGCAGGCAAGCCTGCTCAACACCCACACCCGTTACCTGCACACCGCCATTCTCGACTATGTCGAGCGGCTGACCGCGACCTTCGACGCCAGCCTGTCCACCGCCATCCTGACCTGCACCGGCAGCGAGGCCAACGACATCGCGTTGCGCATGGCGCAGGCGAGTTCCGGTCAGATGGGCGTCATCGCCACCGACGCCACCTATCACGGCAACACCACGGCGGTTTCGCAGCTCTCGACGCGGATGCCGCCGGTCGGCGGCCGTGCCCGCCATGTCAGGCTGGTGCCGGCACCCGACAGCTTTCGCCATCCCGACGCGATGGCCAACGGCAAGGCTTTCGGCGACGCCGTGCGCGAGGCGATCGCTTCGCTGGCAAAGGACGGCATCGGCCTTTCCGGCATGATCCTGTGCCCGCTGCTCGCCAATGAGGGCTTCCCGGCATTGCGCGGTCGATTCTTCGAGGACGCGATATCGGCGGTGCGCGAGGCGGGCGGTCTGGTGATAGCCGATGAGGTGCAACCCGGCTTCGGCCGCACCGGCAGCCATTTCTGGGGCCATCAGCGCGCCGGTTTCGTGCCCGACATCGTCACCATGGGCAAGCCGATGGGCAATGGCCATCCGGTCGCCGCCGTCGTTACCACAACGGAAATCCTGGCGACCTTCCGCGATGCCTTCCGCTACTTCAACACCTTTGGCGGCAACCCCGTTTCCTGTGCGGTGGCCAATGCGGTCCTCGATGTCCTGGAACAGGAGAACCTTGTCGCCAATGCGCGCGATGTCGGCGCCTACGCGCTCGATTTGCTGCGACCGCTGGCCGACCGTCACGAATCCATCGGCGAGGTCAGGGGCGCCGGGCTGTTCTTCGGCGCCGAGCTGGTCCACGACCGCGAGACGCGCGAGCCCGCGCCCGACATCGCCGGGCGCGTCATCAACGCAATGCGCGACCGCGGCGTGCTGATGGGCAAGACCGGCATTCACGGCAATGTGCTCAAGATCCGCCCGCCAATGCCCTTCTCCCGGGAGAATGCCGATATCCTGATTGGCATACTCGACGAGGTGTTGGGCGAAGTCGGCGGAGTGACGGCGTGACCACAGTTTCCACGCGATCCGAGCCCGAGACGGCGGCCGATGTCACGGCGCTTGCCCGGCAGGCGCTCGAACATTGGGGCGTCCGCAACGGTGAACCGGAGCTGCTGAAATACCGCGAGAATGCGGTGTTCCGGGTCTGTTTGCTGGGTGGCCGCCCGGCGGCCATGCGCATCCATCGGCTTGGCTATCACACCGATGCGGCACTGCGCTCGGAACTGCAATGGATGGGCTTCCTGCAATCCGCCGGTGTCGCCACGCCATCACCGGTCGCGACGCTGAGCGGGGAACCCTTCGTGCTGGTAGACACGGCGGCTTCGACGCAGCCCCGTCAAGCCGATTGCCTGAGCTGGCTGGAGGGCCGCCCCGTTGGCGCGCGTGGCGTGCCGCTGGACTACTCACCCGAACAGGCAAAGCGAATTTTCACCGCGATCGGGCGAAACATAGCTCATATGCACACTGTCACCGCCGCCTGGGCACCACCCACCGGCTTTGCCCGCCACGCCTGGGATTTCGACGGGTTTTTTGGCCCGAACCCGATATGGGGACGTTTCGAGACCTCGCCTTTTCTCGATCCCTCCCGCCGCGAGCTGGTTCTGCAAGCGCGGGAAAAGGCGGTGAAAGCGCTCTCGAATCATGAACGCAGCGCCCGTAATTTCGGTCTCATCCACGCCGATCTCGTGCGCGAGAACGTGCTCATCCATGAGGATGCCGTGCGCATCATCGACTTCGACGATTGCGGCTATGGCTGGCACATGTACGACCTTGCAGTCGCCCTCTACCAGAACCGGGACGAGCCGATCTATCCCCTGATCGAGGCCGCTCTCCTCGACGGCTACCGGCAGGAGCGGGACTTGACTCGTGAGGACGTCGCCGCGCTGCCGTTGTTCTCCGCGTTGCGCGCCTTCGCTTTCCTCGGCTGGGTACAGAGCCGCGTCGAGGGCGACATCACCAGGGATGTCGGGCTGCGCATGTCAAACATCGCCGCCGATGTGGTGATTGCCTATCTCCGCTGCGCGTAGCGCGGCGGGTGCGGCAAGGCCTACAGCAATTCCAGGAAAAGTGCGTAGCGGTTTTCCGTCCGGGATTGCGTAAAAACAAAGAGTTAGAGCGAGTCAACGATTCCATCAAACGCTGAATCGCTCTAGCCAGGCTTGGCGTATCAGGCGAAGTGGATGCTGACCGTGCCCGAACCGCCGAAATCGGCGACGATCGTGTCGCCGGGCCGAGCCTCGACGGGACGCACGAAGGAACCCGAGAGAACAACCTCGCCGGCCGCGATCGACATGCCGTAGCGCGCGAGCCGGTCCGCCAGCCAGGCAATACCCATTGCCGGATGGTTGAGCACGCCGGCGCCGAGGCCGGTCTCCTCGACCTCGGCATTGCGCGAAACGATGGCGCCGATCCAGCGCATGTCGGCCTCATCAGGCCGTTGCGGCCGGCCGCCGATGACGATGCCGGCATTGGCGGCGTTGTCGGCGATCGTGTCGAAGAAGGTGCGCGCCTCTTTGGTCTCGGCATTGACACGCTCGATGCGCGTGTCGAGGATTTCCAGTGCCGGCGTGATGTAGTCGGTGGCGTTGAGCACGTCGAAGAGGGTCACATCAGGACCCTTCAGCGGCGCTTTCATGACGAAGGCGATCTCGGCCTCGACGCGCGGCTGGATGAAGCGGCCGGCGGGAACCGTCGCGCCGTCGTTGAAGAACATGTCGTCGAACAGCACGCCCGAATCCGGCGTGTCGATGGCAAGCGCATATTGCATCGCCTTGGAGGTCAGGCCGATCTTCCAGCCCTTCGGCTTCAGACCGGCATCGATCTTGCGCGCCACCAGTGCGGCCTGGACGCGATAGGCATCCTCCATCGTCGCCTCGGGAAAATCGAGGCTGAGCAGGCGGATCTGGCGGCGCGAACGCTCGGCCTCGAACAGCCGCGCCGCGGCATCTTCCACCTGGCTTGGGGTCATGCTGTTGCCTCGTCGACGACGCCGTTCCTGAGCACGCCGACACCGTCGGCCTCCACTTCGATCACATCGCCCGGCTTCAGCCAGATCGGCGGCTCGAAGCGGGCGCCGGCGCCGGTCGGCGTTCCGGTGACGATGATATCGCCAGGCACCAGCGTGGTGAAGGTCGAGATGTAGTTGATGATCTTGCGGAACGGAAAGATCATCCGGCTCGTACGGTCCTGCTGGCGCACCTCGCCATTGACGCGGGTGGTCAGCGCGATGTCGGCGATCTGCGCCTCGTCCGTGAACGGCACCAGCCACGGGCCGATCGATCCGGTGCGGTCGAAATTCTTGCCTTGCGTGACGTTGAACTTGGCGTGCCGCACCCAGTCGCGGATGGTGCCCTCGTTGCAAAGCGACAGCGCCGCGATGTGATCGAGCGCGTCGGCTTGCGTGATGCGTCGCCCGCTTTTGCCGATGACGATGACGACCTCGCCCTCATAGTCGAGCTGCGGCGATTCCGGTGGCCGCACCAGCGGCGCGCCGTGGCCGACGAAGGACCTGGCAAAGCGGATGAACAGCGACGGATTGGCGGGTGCCGCCTGGCCGTCCTTGTATTCCTCGTTGCGGTCGGGATAGTTGACGCCGACGCAGATGATCTTTTCCGGCGACGGTACCGGGATTTCATATGCGATGGCGTCGAGCGGGAAATCGACCGCGATGGCCTCGGCCTCTTCCGCCAGCCGCCGCAAGGCGCCGGCCTCGATCACTTCGCGCAATGTCGGCCATTGGCTGTACCGGGAAGACAGGTCGACGGCGCCCTTGCCGGTGATCGCGCCGTAACGCGTCCTGCCGCCGGCGGTGAAGGTGGCGAGGCGCCCATGCGCAGTCATCGAGGTCTCCTCGTCAGATCCATACCCATGATCACGGCGCGATGATCGGCGAAGCCGTCAGGTCCGGCTGGCGCACCGCCGCGCCGGCAAAGCTGCTGCCTTCCTCGAACCAGCTTTTCGGCGCCGGCGCGCCCCACAGCGTCTGCCGCTGCGGGTCCTTCAAATCCCATTTGATCGGCTCGAGGTCGGGATCGACCGTCTGGTAATCCGAACAGTAGATCTCGATGCGATGGTTGTCCGGATCGCGCACGTAGAGGAAGAAGGCGTTGGAAATGCCGTGCCGGCCGGGGCCGCGTTCGATGTTCGGCAGATAGCCAGTCGTCGCCATCAGGTCGAGCAGGTCGATGATGTTGAGCGGCGTCGGCACCCAGAAGGCGACGTGGTGCAGGCGCGGCCCGACGCCGTTGGTGAAGGCGATGTCGTGCACGCCGCCCTTGCGGTGGGTCCAGGCCGCCCACAGTTTTCCGCTGCCGGCGTCCTCGGTGTATTCGGTGACGCGAAAGCCCAGCTCGTTGTAGAAGGCGACGGACTCGTCGACATTGGGCGAGAAGCAGTTGAAATGGTCGATGCGCAGCGGCTTCACGCCCTTGTAGAGCGCGTATTTCTGGTGGATCGGCGCCAGCCGCTCCATCTGGGCATAGAATTCCAGCGGGATGCCGTGCGGGTCGCGCGTGCGGAAGGTGCGCGACTGGTAGGGCCGCTCGACCCATTCCACCGGCAGGCCTCTGCCCTTGAAGAAGTGCTCGGCCCTGTCGAGGTCCTCTTCGGAAAACACCTTGAAGCCGAGGTCGCGCGCTTCCGGCGTGGTCGTCTTCTTCAGCACGATGCAGTGATGGCCGCGCTCCTCCATGGCACGCAGGTAGATGGCGCCCGATGTCTCGTCGGTGACCTGCAGGCCAAGCGTGTCGACATAGAAGGCGCGGGATCTGGCAAGGTCGGTCACCGCCAGCTCGACATGGCTGAGGCGCACGATGTTGAAGGCGGGATAGAGGTTGGGTTTGGGCAAGGGCATCCGATGTCCTCCGGTCAGCCGCCGAGTTTCTGGATCGCGTGCGCTGACGTGGCGAAGGCGATGTTCTTGGTCTCCATGTAGAAATCGAAGGAATGGTCGCCGCCGTCGCGGCCGATGCCGGAGTTCTTGACGCCGCCGAACGGCGTCGGCAAATGGCGCACATTCTCCGAATTGACCCAGATCATGCCGGCCTCCAGCGCATCGGTGAAACGGAAGGCGCGGGTCACGTCGGAGGTCCAGAGATAGCCGGTCAGCCCATATTGCGTGTCGTTGGCCAGCGCCAGCGCTTCGGCCTCGTCCTTGAAGGCAATGGCGGTCAAAACCGGCCCGAATATCTCTTCCTGGGCAATGCGCATCCTGTTGGTGGCGCCGATGAACAGCGTCGGGCTGACATAGCAGCCGCCGCCCGGCCCGGCGAACTTGCCGCCGCCGGCGGCGACCACAGCACCCTCCGATTTGCCGATCTCGATATAGGACAGCACCTTTTCCTCATGCACCGGATGGATCAGCGGCCCGACCACGGTCTTGGGGTCGAGCGGATGGCCGATCCTGATGCGCTTTGCCTTCTCCGCCACCAGATCGGTGAACTGGTCGTAGATCGAGGCTTCCACCAGAAGCCGCGACGACGAGGTGCAGCGTTCGCCGTTGAGCGAGTAGATCATGAATACCGCCGCATCCGCGGCGCGCTCGAGGTCGGCATCGGCGAAGACGATCACCGGGTTCTTGCCGCCGAGCTCGAAGTGGACACGCTTCAGCGTGTCGGCGCCCTGGCGCAGGATCATCGAGCCGGTGCGGCTTTCGCCGACGAAGCCGATCGCCTTGATGTCGGGATGCTCGGTCAGTGCCTTGCCGGCGTGCTCGCCAAGGCCGTTGACCAGGTTCCAGACACCTCTCGGCAGGCCGGCCTCCTCGGCGATCTCGACCAGCAGCCGCGCCGTCAGCGGCGAGAATTCAGCCGGCTTATGAACCACCGTGCAGCCGGCCGCCAGCGCTGGAGCGATCTTCCAGGTCGACAGCATGAACGGCGTATTCCACGGCGTGATGATACCGACCGGCCCGATCGGCACCCGCGTCGTCAGGTTGATCTGGCCGGGTGTGCGCAAGGTTTCGCCGTCGCGCGCTTCGGGCGCGCGGTCGGCGAAGAAGCGGAAGTTCTCCGCCCCGCGCAGGGCGGCCTTGGCCATGAACTTCAGCGCCTGGCCGGTGTCCATGCATTCGACGAAGGCGATCTCCTCGGCGCGCGCCTCGATTGCGTCGGCTATCCTGTGCAGCAGCCTCTTGCGCGCTTCGCCTGATATGGCGGCCCAGGCCGGGAACGCCGCCTTCGCCGCCTTCGCGGCACGGTCGATGTCCGCGGCACCGCCGCGCGCGACCTTGGCGAGCGGCTTGAGATCGACAGGCGACAGCGTCTCGAAGGTCGAGCCGTCGGCGGCCGGCACCGCTTCGCCGCCGATCTGGTTCAGCACGCCATCGCTCTTGAAACGGGCGAGATAGGCTTCGGCCTTTTTCAGATTGCCTTCGAGGTCTAACATGTCCAGTTTTTCCGTCACTTGCCGCGTAGTCGCGGGTGGATTGCGTTCTTCTTCCAGCTCAGCACCGGATCGATTTCCCGGATCTCCAGCGACAAAGCGAAATGCGGGGTCTCGAACAGTTTGCCAAGGTATCCGCTCACTGCCGCGAACACGGCTTCGCCTGTCCGTTTCTTGTCTTCGCCGCTGCGGCCGGTGCCGATGCGAAACGACATGTCGAGAAAGGCGTTTTCCGGCAGGCTGTCGGCAATGGCGTAGGCGGTGGCCCGAAAGGCCCGGACCCGCACCGCGCCAGTTTCGAAAAGCCCGGTGTCCAGCACCGTGCGCAACACCAGCGCGCACAATTCGTCCATGTCGACCTTGGCATCGAGATTAGCCGAATACTCGATGGAGAAGTGAGGCACCGCGTCCCGTTCCCTGGGTTGTTGCATTGTTGTACTTAACGCGTTAATTACATGCGGTGCCGCCGAAGTCAAGTCTTGCATCGGGCTTGGCACGACGATACGGGATGACGGTGACGGGCTGTGCGGGCCAGCGCTGCTGGGCAAAGCTGGCCGCCGATCGCGAGCCAGCGCTGGAGAGAATTTCACTTGCTGCCGGAAAACACGCGTCGTTCCCTGCCGATGGCACTGCTTCATGCCCGCGAAGCGGTGATGGCGCGGTTTCGCCCCATGCTCGCCGCGCATGACGTGACCGAACAGCAATGGCGCGTGCTGCGCGTGCTGAGCGAGGCAGGCCCGGTCGAGGCGACGGAGCTCGCCGACCGGGCCTCGGTGCTGCCGCCCAGCCTGACCCGCATCATCAAGGCGCTCGAAGGCCGGAAATTCATCACCCGCAACAAGGCGGAAGGCGACGGCCGCCGCGTCATCCTGGCCATCGCCCCCGCCGGCTCGGCCCTGATCGAAGCCCTGTCGCCCGAACGCCGCGTCATCTACGACGACATCGAAAAACGGTTCGGGCACGAGCGGCTGGAACAGCTGCTCGACCTGCTGGAAAACCTGATCGACGGCGAGAGCTGAACACCGGCCTCTTCGAGATGTTGGCGGGACAGCACCCCCCTCTGGCCTGCCGGCCATCTCCCCCGCAAGGGGAGAGATCGGACGTCGCGAAGGCTTTCGCCAATTTTCAGCGTTGCAGAAGAGGCACAGCAGCGGAACTGCCAATCTCCCCCCTTGCGGGGAGATGTCCGGCAGGACAGAGGGGGTGGGAAGAAACTCGACAGAGGGTTCTGAATCGCCCCAGCCTTCGACAGCGGTTGTTCACCCCCCAAAACTCCCCAGCCGCGTCGGCTGCGTGTAGTTGCGGTCGACATAGAGCAGCGCCGAGCCGCCGCTGCCGTGGCGCACGTCGATGACGCGGCCGATCATGACGTTGTGCGTGCCGACGACATGCACATCCTCGATCTCGCAGTCGAAATTGACGATGGCGTCCGACAGCGCCGGCGTGCCCGACGTCAGCGTCTGCCAGCGCGCCGCCGAATAGCGCGCCTCCATGTCCTTGGTCGCGCCGGCGAACTTTCCCGCCAGATGCATGTGGTCATGCGTCAGCACGTTGACGCAGAAGCGCCGGTTGGCAAGGAACATGGCGGCCTGCGTCGAGCGTCCGTTCATGCATACCAGGAGCGTCGGCGGCTCATCCGAGACGCTGCACATGGCGGTGGCGGTGAAGCCGCCACGTCCGGCCGGCCCGTCGGTGGTGACGATGTTGACCGGCGCGCAGACCCTTGCCATCGCGTCGCGGAAATCGGTCTTCGAAATCTGCGCGGCCATCGCGGTTCATCCAGCCGTCGAAGCCAGCGGCGGGAGCCAGGTGTCGCCTGTCCAGCCATTCTCGTCATAATCGGCCATGCAGGTATCGACCAACTCCTCCATCGCCTTCAGCCGCCCGCCGCGCTCGGCGCCCTTCAACACTTGCAGCCGCACCTCTTCCGGCGCGCCGGCATAGTTGAGTTCGTAGAGCGCGTGCCGGCCGCCGAACTCGGTGCCGGTCGCGTCCCACAACAGCTTCATGACCTTGATGCGCTCGACATGGCCCATGTCGTTGGAGCCGCGCACATATTGAGCGAGGTATTTGTCGATCTCGGGGTTGTTGAAGTCACGCACCGACGACGGCAGGTAGATCAGGCCGGAGGCGATCACCCGGCGCACCGTGTCGATGACGCGCGGATAGGCTTCCGACATGAAGGTGCGGTAGGCCAATGCTGCTTCCAGATTGGGCAGCACGGCGCCGTTCGCCCACGGGATGGGGTTATAGGCCATGGCGTTGGAAAAGCTCCAGAACATGTGCCTGAGCGCGATCACCTCGCCAAGTGCCGCCTGGTTGCCGCGAAAGGCATCGCCGCCAGTGGCGCGCAACGCCTTGGCCAGCAGGCCGGCAAGGAAATCGAGCTTGACGGCGAAGCGAGTGCAGCCCTGGAAGCAATAGCCATGCATGAAGCCGGATGCCGGATGGAAGGACAGGATCTTCTGCGCGTCGCGCAGCACCAGCACGTCCTCCCAGGGGATGAAGACATTGTCGAGCACCAGGATCGCGTCGTTCTCGTCGAAGCGCGACGACAGCGGATAGTCGAAGGGCGCGGCCACGGAATTGGCCGTCTGCTCGTAGGAGACGCGGCAGAACATCTTTATCCCCGGCGCGTTCATCGGCACGATGAACATCACCGACAGCGACGGATCCTCGGTGACCGTCGCCGAACTCTGCGCCAGGAAATTGTAATGCGTCAGGGCCGAGGACGTCGCCACCACCTTGGCGCCGGAAACGAAAATGCCGGCATCCGTCTCCTTGGTGATGTGGACGAAGACGTCCTTCACCTGTTCGGCCGGCTTGTGGCGGTCGATGGGCGGGTTGACGATGGCGTGGTTCATGAACAGCACGGCTTCCTGGGCACGCTTGTGCCAGGACAACGCGTTCTCCTTGAACGGCCCGTACCACTCGGCGTTGGCGCCGAGCGTGTTCATCAGCGCCGCCTTGTAGTCTGGCGTGCGGCCCATCCAGCCATAGGACATGCGCGACCATTCGGCGATCGCCGTCTGCTGGGCGGCGAGTTCGCCGGAAGATTTGGCGACGCGGAAATATTTGTGGGTGTAGCCGCCCGAGCCGGTGTCTGTGGCCGAGGTCAGCGTATCCCGCCGCTTGGCGTCATGCAGCGCATCGTAGAGCCGTGCCAGCGACCGCGCCGAATTGCGCATCGCCGGATGGGCGGTGACGTCGGCGATGCGTTCGCCGTTGATATAGACCTCGCGGCCGTCGCGCAGGCTCTCC
This sequence comes from Mesorhizobium sp. B2-3-5, assembly GCF_006442395.1. Classification (NCBI taxonomy): domain Bacteria; kingdom Pseudomonadati; phylum Pseudomonadota; class Alphaproteobacteria; order Hyphomicrobiales; family Phyllobacteriaceae; genus Mesorhizobium; species Mesorhizobium sp. B2-3-5. The sequence continues at coordinate 31,082 of NZ_VFVX01000011.1, forward strand.
AGATACTCGGCCCCGGTGAACGGGCGCGCTTTGTCGGCACGAAAATCTTCTGACCGCATGATGCTCCTCCACTTGATATTGCAACCCTAGCGCCTTGGGCGTCGATCGGTTATGGACGGAACGGCAAAACCGATTGGACTTTTCCCGGCGCCATGGTCCAGAACTCCATTCCTGATTTCTTCGTCTATGGCGAGCCGGCGCGGCCGCTCGACGTCGGTTTCCTGCATGTCGAGACGGTGCTTGCGCGCGGCAGCATTCATCTCGGTCAGGTCGCGGCGCACAGACATCCGCAGATGGGTCAGATCACCTACTGGACCAGTGGCTCCGGCACCTACCGCATCGAGGATCAGTCCTGGGACTTTTCGGCGCCAGCCGTCAGCTTCGTGCCGAGCAATGTCGTGCATGGCTTCTCGATCGGGCCTGGCACCGACGCCATCGTCGTCTCGGTCGCCGACGATGCGCTCGCCGCACTTGCCGGTCAAAGCCTGCTGCCGCTGGACCGGCCTGTCTTTGCCGACGGTCTGCCGCAGCATGCCGCATGGCGAAGACTGGCGGCGGTGCTGGAGATGATCGCCGCCGAATACGCCGAAGCCCAGGCCGGCAATGACAAGACGTTGCCGGCGCTGATCGCCGTCGCGCTCTGCCACATCGCGCGCCTCGCGCCGGCGACAATCGCCGCTCCACCGTCTTCCGATATGTCGCTGGCCTTCGGCCTGCGCCGGCTTGTCGATGCGCATTTCCGCGACAACTGGCCGGTCGACCGCTACATTGAGGCGCTCGCCACGACACCGCATCTCCTCGACAAGGCCAGCCGCGCTGTGCTGGGCACCGGCGTCAAACGGTTCGTCGGCGAGCGGCGGCTGTTGGAAGCCAAGCGGCTGCTGCTGTTCACCGTGCGTACGGTCGAGGACATCGCCTACGAGATCGGCTTCGACGATCCGGCTTATTTCTCACGCTTCTTTCGTGAACGGACGGGCGAGGCGCCCGCCGCCTGGCGCCGGAGGCAGTTGGAAGCGCACTGATCCCGCGCTGGCTGGCGGATGCTGGCGCGCGGCCCGCATCCTGTTTCCGGCTAGCGTGCGGCGAGAAGCCAAGCCCGCGCGCCGCGTTCCTGCCGCGAACGATCAGCACCGGCTCCGCCTTCGATACCTCCGCCTATGCCTCAACGAAAGCGATGACCGGCGTGCGGTGTAGCGGCCGCGACCAGCCGCCACTGAGCGATGAGGGAAATTACCGCTTCACGAGATCGGGATGAGCTCCGAAACGATGTGGTCGGTTGCCCGGCTGCTTGCGGCAAGCCCCTCTTTCACGCCCCTGCGGTCGGCCTCCGGTCGATTTTGGCTCATCTTGCGTTTTCCCTGCAGGGAAGCAATCGGCATGCGGATACCGACGATGCCGCGCAGTTGGGCGTTGATATAGGCTTCCGGCGCGTCGGTCGGCGCCCACGGTGCCCGGCGGCCGCTTTCATGAAGGGCGGTGAGCCGGGTTACGACATCGCGCAGCCGCTCGGTATCGCTAAAGAACTCGACTGGTCCGCTGGCTTGGACAGCCGAGTAGTTCCAGGTGGGGACGACCTTTCCATGTTCGGCCTTGGATGCGTACCAGGACGGCGTCACATAAGCGTCCGGGCCCATGAAAACGGCCAGTGCGTGACCGATGACGGCAGCTTGCCACTGGGGGTTCGCCCGCGCCAGATGCGCATAGAGAACGCCCCTTTCTCCCTCCTTCTCGTCAAGAAACATCGGCAGCGGAGTGGCCATGGGGCCGTCGGACGTCGCTGTGATGAAGCTTGCTAGGCGACATTGCCGCATCATGTCGTAAATCTCGGCCGGGTCGGCCACTGTGAAGGCGGTTGGGGTGTACATTTACGGTCCTTGATTTGAACGCATCATTCCACTCAACTGGTCCAAAATATGCAGCCAGTTCGGGAGAGTTTCATTGGGCCACTTTGAACGGCGACCGCGCGGAACGGGCGTTACCCGCCGCATCTATCTTTCCCTGCGGGAGCAAATCGAATCCGGCATCTACAAGGCCGGAGCGAAGCTTCCGTCCAGCCGCTCGCTGGCCGAGGAGCTCGGCGTGTCGAGGACGACGGTAACCGCGGCTTTCGATCAACTGATTTCAGAAGGCTATGTCCAGGTCCGGCAGGGGTCGAAAGCCACCGTGGCCTCCACCGGACGTCCCTCCCGCATCAGTCAACCTCAGCTGGAGCCGAAGGCAACCCCTAAGCTTTCCGATTACGCAAGACGTGTCATGGCGTTGCCTTCGCACACCAGTGCCGGGCAGGCGCCACTGAAACACGACTTCCGCTATGGCGATATCGCATCGGCGGATTTTCCAAAACTCCTGTGGCGGAGAGCCTTGAACACAGCCATTCTGACCTATCGCGAACGCCTGGCTTATGAGCATCCCGCGGGCAATCCCCGCCTTCGCCAGGCCTTGGAAGGCTACCTCTGGCGAGCGCGCGGCATAAGGTGCGAGGCGGCGCGGATCATCATCGTCAGCGGGTCCCAGCAGGCTCTGGACCTGTGTGCGAGAGTGCTCGTCAATCCGGGAGACAGCGTCGTCGTCGAGGACCCATGCTACGCGATGGCTCGAAACGTCATGCTTGCCATAGGCGCCAAGCCCGTCGAGCTTGCTTGCGACAACGATGGAATGGATACCGCGCGGCTTCCCGATCCAGGCCGGATCGCGCTTGCCTACGTGACCCCAAGCCATCAGTTTCCGCTGGGAGGTGTTCTGTCGGTTGGCCGCCGCCAGGCCTTGATCGAATGGGCAAGCCTGGGGAACGCCTACGTCATCGAGGACGACTATGATGGCGAGTACCGCTATGACGTCAGCCCGATCCCGCCTCTGTATCTGTCAGGCCGGGATAAGGTCATCTATGTCGGCACGGTGTCCAAGACGCTGTCTCCGACACTTCGGCTGGGATACATGGTCGTTCCCGGTCCGCTGGTCGAACCCCTCATCCTGGGCAAACAAATTGCCGACCGCCACAGTTCGAGCTTCGAGCAGGACGCTCTGGCGACCATGATCGAGACAGGCGCGTATGAGCGCCATGTGCGCAGGATGAGGAGACGCAATGCCGAAAGGCGAACCGCTTTCCTGAACGCGATGCGGGAAGCATTCGGCGGCGAGATCGAAATCGTCGGAACATCGGCGGGCCTTCATGTCGTGGTCTGGTTCAACAGCCTGCGGTCCGACGAGGAGGAGCTTTTCGCCGAAGCGGCCCGGAAAAATGACGTCGGGATTTATCCGGTCTCGCGGCTGTTCGCGGCCAAGGGCGACCCGCGTGCCGGCTTCATTTTCGGATACGCCTCGATGGCGGTCGAGGCGATCGACAAGGGGGTGGCCAAACTGTTCGATGTTTTCCAGTCGAAGGCATTCCACGCATGAGGAAGCGAGAAAGGCTTGCGGCCGATCGAAAATGAAATCCGCAACGGCCCCTTGCCGTTCATCCCCATTTTCCTCATGTTCAGAGTGCTTGCAGATGATCGATCGTTGGGGGGCGGCCGGATGCATCGTAATGGGAGGAAGTAGACTATGAAGGCCTGCTATTTCGTTTCCGCCGCGCTTCTTGCCGCGGCCTCAATTCCCGCCTCGGCCGCCGAAATTTCCGATGGCAAGGTCAAGATCGGCATCCTCAACGACCAGTCCGGCGTCTATGCCGATTTCGGCGGCAAATGGTCGGTCGAAGCGGCCAAGATGGCGGTCGAGGATTTCGGCGGCAAGGTCCAGGGAGCGCCGATCGAGATCATCAGCGCCGATCACCAGAACAAGCCGGATATCGCCTCCAATATCGCACGGCAGTGGTACGACACCGAACAGGTCGACGCCATCATGGAGCTGACGACCTCTTCGGTCGCGCTCGCCGTCCAGGGGATTTCCAAGGAAAAGAAGAAGATCGACATCGTTACCGGTGCCGCGACCACGGACCTGACCGGCAAGCAGTGCTCGCCCTACGGTTTCCACTGGGCCTATGACACCCACTCGCAAGCGGTGGGAACCGGCGGCTCGCTGGTGCAGCAGGGCGGCGACAGCTGGTTCTTCCTCACCGTCGACTATGCGTTCGGCTATTCGCTGAAGGAGCAGACCGCCAAGTTCGTCGAAAGCCACGGCGGCAAGGTGCTGGGCGAGGTGCGTTATCCCCTGGGCTCGACCGACTATTCATCCTTCCTGCTGCAGGCGCAATCGTCCGGCGCCAAGGTCATCGGGCTGGCCAATGCCGGCCTGGACACCTCCAATTCCATCAAGCAGGCGGCCGAATTCGGCATCGTCCAGGGCGGCCAGCGTCTTGCAGCGCTTCTGTTCACGCTGGCTGAGGTGCATGGGCTGGGCCTGCAGGCGGCGCAAGGCGTCGTGCTGACCGAGGGCTTCTACTGGGATCGCGACGACAAGAGCCGCGAATTCGCGCAGCGCTTTTTCAAGCGCACAAACCGCATGCCGAACATGATCCAGGCCGGGACCTATTCGGCGGTGACACAATACCTGAAGGCGATCGACAAGGCCGGCACCGACGAGACCGAGGCCGTCGCCAAGCAATTGCATTCGATGCCGGTGAACGACGTCTTTACCGCCAACGGCAAGGTCCAGGCCGACGGCAACATGGTGCACGACATGTATCTCTACCAGGTCAAGTCGCCCAGCGAGAGCACCAAGGATTGGGACTATTACAAATATCTCGCCACCATTCCCGGCAATGAAGCCTTCCTGAGCGAGAAGGAAAGCGGCTGCCCGACGGCGGCCCAGTGACCGGCGCGGCCACGGTGCCGCCCGACCTGACCACGGATGAGCCGCGGGTGGTGTTGTCCGCCCGCGGGCTGCGACGCGACTTCGCCGGCTTCGTCGCCGTCAGGAATGTCGACCTCGATGTCCGCCACCGCAACATCCATGCCTTGATCGGACCGAACGGCGCCGGCAAGACGACCGTTTTCAACTTGCTCACCAAGTTCCTGGCGCCGACCAGCGGCAGGATCGAACTGCTCGGCCACGACATCACCCGCACGCCGCCGGCGAAAGTCGCGCGGATGGGGCTGGTGCGCTCGTTCCAGATATCGGCGATCTTTCCGCACCTCAGCGTGCTCGACAATGTGCGCGTCGCGCTGCAGCGGCCGGGCGGGCTTGGCGTCCAGTTCTGGCGTTCCCTGGCGGCGCTCGACCGGCTGACGCCGCGCGCGGTCGAACTGCTGCGTTCCGTCGGTCTCGACGATGCCAGGAACAGGCTGGCCGGCGATCTTTCCTATGGCAGGAAACGCGTGCTCGAAATCGCCACCACCCTGGCGCTCGACCCGAAAGTGCTGCTTCTGGACGAGCCGATGGCCGGCATGGGGCATGAGGACGTCGCCACGGTTTCCGCCATCATCCGTTCGGTGGCGAGCGAGCGTGCCATCCTGATGGTCGAGCACAATCTGACTGTCGTGGCCGATCTCTGCGACTGGATAACGGTCATGCAGCGCGGCGAGGTGCTGGCGGCCGGCGACTATGCCACGGTCAGCCGCGACGAACGCGTGCGGGTCGCCTATATGGGCACCGCCGATGACTAGCGCCGCGCCCCTGCTCGCGGTCCGCGGCCTTAACGCCTGGTATGGCGAGAGCCACGCGCTTCACGGCGTCGATCTCGAGGTGTTCCGCGGCGAAACGGTCACACTGCTGGGCCGCAACGGCGTCGGCAAGACGACGACGCTGCGCGCCATCATGGGCTTGATCCGCCGGCGGACTGGCCAGGTCGTGTTCGACGGCGCGGACCTGATGCGGCTGCCGCTGCACCGCACCGCCCATCAAGGGATCGGCTTCGTGCCGGAGGAGCGCGGCATTTTCGCGACACTGACCGTGGACGAGAACCTGACGCTGCCGCCGGTCGTCGCCGAGGGCGGCATGAGCGTCGAGGAGATATTCGATCTCTTTCCCAATCTGAAGGAACGGCGCAACACGTCCGGCACCAGGCTGTCGGGCGGCGAACAGCAGATGCTGGCGATAGCGCGCATGCTGCGGACCGGCGTCAAGATGCTGCTTCTCGACGAGCCCACCGAAGGCCTCGCTCCCGTGATCGTGCAGCGCATCGGCGAGCTGCTGGTGACGATGAAAAGCCGGGGCATGACGATCCTGCTGGTCGAGCAGAATTTCCGCTTCGCCAGCCGTGTCGCCGACCGTTTCTACCTGATGGAGCACGGCAAGGTCGTGGCCGGCTTTCCGGTCGGCGAACTGGCCGGCCGCATGACGCTGCTCCACGAAATTCTGGGTGTATGATGGCGCCATGACGATGATCTTCGGTATCCCCGTCCAGGCGTTCCTCGGCCAGTTGCTGGTCGGACTGATCAACGGCTCGTTCTACGCCATGCTGAGCCTCGGCCTTGCCGTCATTTTCGGCCTGCTGCGCGTCATCAATTTCGCCCATGGCGCCCAGTACATGCTCGGCGCCTTCATCGGCTATCTGCTGCTCACGCGTCTCGGCATTGGCTATTGGCCCGCGCTCGTCCTTGCGCCGTTGATCGTCGGCCTGTTCGGCATCGTGGTCGAGCGCCTGGCGCTGTCGCGGCTTTACGACACCGATCCGCTCTACGGCCTGCTCTTCACCTTCGGTCTCGCGCTCGTGATCGAGGGCATCTTCCGCTACTATTACGGCGTGTCGGGAAATCCCTACGCCGTGCCGCCGCTGCTTTCGGGAGGCACCAATCTCGGCTTCATGTTCCTGCCCAACTATCGCGGCTGGGTCGTGGTCGCCTCGCTGATCGTCTGTTTCGGAACCTGGGCGCTGATCGAGAAGACCAGGCTCGGCTCCTATCTGCGCGCCGCGACCGAAAATCCCCGCCTCGTCCAGGCCTTCGGCGTCAACGTGCCGTTGCTGCTGACCCTTACCTACGGCCTCGGTTCGGCCCTTGCCGGGCTGGCCGGGATCCTGGCGGCGCCGATCTATCAGGTGAGTCCGCTGATGGGGTCGGATCTCATCATCGTCGTCTTCGCGGTCGTCGTGGTCGGCGGCATGGGGTCGATCCTCGGCGCGATCGTCACCGGCTACATGCTCGGCCTAGCCGAAGGCCTGACCAAGGTCTTCTATCCCGAAGCCTCCAACCTGGTGGTCTTCATCATCATGGCCATCGTGCTCCTGGTGCGGCCGGCCGGCCTGTTCGGAAGGGACGCCTGACATGGCGGAAGGGACACGCCTGACCTGTCGGAAGGGACGCCTGACATGGCCGACCTGACACTTCGCGAAACGGCCGCCAGAACCCCGGCATGGCTTGAATGGACACTGATCGGGCTCGGCATCCTGGCGCTGCTGGCAGCACCCTTCTTCGTCTATCCGATCTTCCTGATGAAGATGCTGTGTTTCGCGCTGTTTGCCTGCGCGTTCAATCTCCTGCTCGGCTATACCGGCCTCCTGTCCTTCGGCCACGCCACCTTCTTCGGCGGCGCCGCCTACTTCACCGCGCATGCGGTCAAGGTGTGGGGCTGGCCGCCGGAAGCGGGCATCCTGCTCGGTACTGCGGGCGCGGCCCTGCTCGGCCTCGTCATGGGCTTCTTCGCCATCCGCCGGCAAGGCATCTATTTTGCCATGATCACGCTGGCGCTGTCGCAGATGTTCTTCTTCTTCTGCGTGCAGGCGCCGTTCACCCGGGGCGAGGACGGCATTCAGGGCGTGCCGCGCGGCACGCTGCTTGGTTTTCTCGACCTGAACGTTTCGTTGAACATCTACTATTTCGTGCTGGCGGTGTTCCTGATCGGTGTCTTCGCCATCTGGCGCATCGTCAATTCGCCCTTCGGCATGATCCTGCGCTCGATCCGCGAAAACGAGAATCGCGCCATTTCGCTGGGCTATTCCGTGGCCAACTACAAGCTCGCCGCCTTCGTCATGTCGGCGGCGCTGGCGGGGCTGGCCGGCGCGGTCAAGGCGATCGTCTTCCAGTTCGCCACGCTCACCGACGTCACCTGGCAGATGTCGGGCGAAGTGATCCTGATGACGCTTCTGGGCGGCATTGGCACGATGGTCGGCCCGATCATCGGCGCCAGCCTCGTCGTCGGCCTGGAAAACACGCTAGCCACCTCCGGTTTCCCGGTCACCATCGCCACCGGGCTGATCTTCATGGTCTGCGTGCTGGTGTTTCGGCGCGGCATTGTCGGGGAGGTTTATGCGCGGGTAGTGAAGCGGGCGGGGAAGGGGTGATCGGCTCCAGATCGACTGGATGCGATTGATCGGATCGCACGCGCTTCGCCCGGTGTAGGAAACGTCTTGATCGGGGCCGGAAGCAGTAGGTCCGCTTGTGGTGCAGGGAAGAATGATGGCGGGCGCTAAATCTCAGGACCGATGTCCTGAGTGCCCCAGGACGGACCTTTTGGCGGTCGCTCGGTGGTCGACTGCTTCTTGCACCTCTGCGGACATTCGACACGATGATGTTGGATTAGCTTGAGATGCAATGCGCTTCAGGGTCGGCACCGCCAAGCGGCAAATCAGGCCCGGAGCCGCCACATTCGCACACGACCTGTACCACGCAATTCCGTTTCCCCGAGTGGGTCGCAAGCAAAATTTGGTCCAAGCAGTTTGTGAGTTGCATCCGAAATACGTATCTCATCGGGCTCCGCGGACTTTTGAATACGTGCGGCGAGATTGACGGTGTCGCCCCACAGGTCATAGGCAAAGCGCCTGTTGCCTATGACGCCCGCCACGATTGGTCCTGAGTGGATTCCAATTCTCAGTCTCAGCGGTTCTCCCGCGAAGCGTTCGCGCCTACCCACCTCCCGCAGTTCAAGTGCATAGTGCGCAAGGGCTTCTGCATGATCGGACCGCGCGACGGGCAGGCCGGCCACCACCATCACACAGTCGCCGATTGTCTTGATCTTTTCGCAGCCGTATTCTTCTGAGAGCAGATCCGCCGCCTTGAAGAAGTAGTTCAAGATCGCGAGCGTCGTCACGGCTCCAACGCTCAGCGCTCTTTCCGTAAAACCGACGATGTCGGCGAAAAGCACACTCACCTCCGCATGGTTGTCCGCAATTTGTTCTTGCGCCTTTAACCGCTGCGCGATCGACGCCGGAAGAATGTTGAGGAGAAGGGTTTCGGCGCGCTGGTATTCACGCGACAATCCCTCCTGGCTCTCCCTCAGTGCCTCGTTCGTCGATTGCAGTTTCTCGTTGAGTTGACGCTCCCTCTCTTGCAGGAGCGTCATTTCATAAGCCTTCTGTTGAAGTCGCTGCCTGTTGTCGCGTTCGGCAGTGGCGTCAAGAAAGAGCAGCCACACGCAGGCATTGTCAGCAGCAAAAAGATGAAGGTCCGCGACACGCCCGCTGGGCAGTTCCACCATGGCCATATGATATGGAAGCTCGGGGCAAGGCAGCAAACCTTCCATGAAGTCAAGCTGATCGGCAACAGGCTTGCCAGTGCGAAGCGATGAGAGTCCGTAATGTTTAACGTTGCCGCCCTTCGCGGCTATGCAAAGCTGGGCGTCAATTTTCAGATATGCGACAGCGTGCTCATTGTAGAAGAAATTGAAAATCCAGCTTCTGACTTCTCTTGGCAATCCATGCATGATCTATTTGGCGACCATCGAGGCAAGCTGGCGAAACGCATCTTCGACATATGCACCCGAAAGCGCACTTGTCAGATAGATTTGCCATCCAAGCTGCCTCAGTTCGTCGATCTCACCATCCGGTATCGCCCATCGATCGGCGAGATCGGATTTGTTGAACAGCAATACGAACGGCATAGCGCCGAATTCGGCCTCGACCCGCTCGCGCAGCGTGAGCGCCACGGCCAGAGTAGCGGGCCGGGTTCCATCGACGACGAGCACGAGCCCGGTCGCTCCTCGCACATAGCTGACGCGGAATGAGCCGATATCGTCTTCGCCGGCCAGATCCCACAAAATCAGATCCACGGTTTTATCCGGAAACGCGACACTCTTCTTGTCGATTTTCACCCCAACCGTGGTCAGGTAGGTTTCCGAGAAGATGCTTTGGACGAACCTGCGCACCAGGCTCGTCTTGCCGACAGCAAACCCGCCCAACATGCATATCTTTTTTTGCAGCATCCCGGGCTCCGACTACTCCAGGTTTACCGTAACCGAAACCCGGCGATTGGTGGAGTTCCCAGTTCGACTATTTTCATTTTCGGGCACCGCTGGCTCAAAGGTGCCGGCGCCCCGAACCAGCAGCAGTTCCGGAGCGACGCCGCGCTTGTTGAGAAGCGCGCGAACTGTCTCGGCGCGGGCGGCACTGATCGACGCGTTGGCCGTCTCACGGCCCGTTGTGTCTGAATGGCCGGTCAACATGAACCGCGCTGTCACGCCTGCCTTGCGGGCATTTTCGGCGAATTCCTTCAATTGATCAGCCAATCTGTCGAGCACCGGCGACTGCTCCGGTCCCGGGACAACTCTACCGGAAGAGAAGAAAATATCGGTCGTCTGGATGGCCTCTCTCAAATGATTAAGTTCTGCAAGGTTCAGCTCGCGCAGCTGCGAGACGTCCAGAACCACTCCGTCCGCCGAAAGTTGTTCGGCGGCGGCCTGTGCCCGGCTGATCCAGCCGGCAGGAGCCTCCCCCACGACTAGGATGCGACCTTGGATGATCGAAAGCTGAACCGATTTCGGCGGGGACAGCGACGCCGTCAGCCGCTTCACCACGAACTTTGGATCAAGGCTCTGAAAGAATTGCCACTGTGAATGAACGCGGGCAGGATCAACCTGCGTTCCGGACAGCAGAGCTTTCGGGTCGGCGGCAAGCGGGTCTCTCAGGCCGGAAATGTAGAATTGGCCTCCCCTCTCCGTTTGTTGGGCGACGATGATTCCCGGTTGGGCCTCGAGTCGCGACACATAATACTGCCAGTGCTCCGCCTCGCGTGCTTCGGGGCTCACATCACGAACCTTGGAGATGTCGAATTCCGGTCCGCCTGCCGAAAGCAGTCGGGCCGCGGCGCGCGCTCGATCTATCCAGGTGTCGGGAGCCTCACCCTCGGCAACGATGTGATTGTCGACGATCGAAAGCCGAACCGATTTCAGCGGGTACAGCGACGCCGTCAGCCGCTTCAACACGAACTCCGGTTCAAGGCTTTGATAGAATTGCCACTGCGAATGGACCCTGCCGGGATCGACCTGCGTTCCCGACAGCAGCGACTGCGGGTCGGCGGCAAGCGGGTCTCGCAGGCCGGCAATATAGAATTGGCCATCGCGGATCTTTTGTTCGGCAACGATGATGCCCGGCTGGGTCCCCAGTCGCGACACATAGGCCTGCCAGTGCTCTGCCGCGCGTGCTTCGGGGCTCACATCACGGACCCTGGAGATATCGAATACCGGTCCGCCTGCAGAAAGCTGCTGGGCGGCGGCCTGCGCCCGGCTGATCCACGTGGCGTTAGCCTCGCCCTCGGCAACGATGCGATCCTTGACGACCGAGAGTCGCACCGAATCCGGCGGAGCCAGCGATGCCGTCAGCCGCTTCAACACGAACTCCGGCTCAAGGCTCTGATAGAATTGCCAGTTCGCATGAACGCGCGCGGGATCGACCTGCGTTCCGGACAACAGCGACTGCGGGTCGGCGGCAAGCGGGTCTCTCAGGCCGGCAATATAGAATTGGCCATCGCGCGCCGTTTGTTCGGCAACGATGATGCCAGGCTGGGTCTCCAGTCGCGATAAATAGGTCTGCCAGCGCTGCCCGGATTGCCAGGAAAGAAAGAACCAAATGCCCGTCGGAATCAAAACCAGCAGGACCGCGGCCACCACCAGCCACGGAAATCCCTCGTTTGATTCCTCGTGCTTCAGTTCAACACAGGTTTGCAACTGCGTCTCTACGCCGGCCAGTTGCGAACTGTCGCCGTCGAACTGCTCCAAAGCCTGTGAGTATTCATCATGGATGCGGAGCAATACGTCGCGAATTATTTCGTGTAGTTCTTCCGGCGGATTGCCCCTGATCACCGAAACCAGTGTCGCAAACGGTCCAACCTCCGACCAGAGACGAAGCTCCCCAAAACGGATAGTGTCCAGGCCGCTCTGCTCTTTCTCGTTAAATGAGTCCCTTACAAAATCTTGAATCGCGCTGAGCATCGAAGAAATGAGCTGAGGGTCTTCGCTCGTAGCATTTTCGGCAGTTACATGTGCAATCAAAAGCCCGGAACTGCGGTTGATGAGAAAGACATGTTCAACACGATAGACAAGAGAATGGTTAAGAACAACTTCTGAGAAGCTTGCGCCCGTTCTACAAGCTTCAAACCTCCACTTAAGTCCATGCCAGGTAAATATATGTCTTAAAGATTCATTCAGCGACTGAAAGGTCTGGTCGATCTTTTCGCCGATCGACTTGCGAATAGCCGGCAGAAACACCGGGTACAGTATATCCGTCAGCGTGCGCGGGTTCTTCTGGATGGACCTTTGCGCGGCCCTCTCGACAATCGGCGCGAATGCCTCGCCGAGTTGCGCATGAGACGCACGTGCGGCTGCATCGGGGAGAACGCTCCCCACTGCTGCCGCAAGCTGCTCAGGTTCGTCAAGCAGGTGCGCAACTCTTGAAAGCTCCGAAATTTCGCGGCCGACCAGCAGCTGGCGAAGCGTTTCCATGCGATGATCGGCGGTTGGAATTCCGTCGAAAAGCGCACCGTGGTCCGGATCAACGTTCCGGGCAATTTCGACCAAAAGCCGAGCCAGAGCCTCGCGATCAATCTCGGTATCGTTCGCAGCGGCTCTTTCAGAAGGGTTGATTGGGTCGACGGTCGACCTCAAGTTCCGATCAACTCACTTTCCAGCTGCGTTCCGAGTTGCCCTTGCTGCCGATGGGATCCTGATTCAGACACTTCGCAACCTCGATAAACAGGCCAGCCAAAAGATTTCGGTCGGTCTTGACGTTGCTGAGATCGGAAAAGAATTTCTCCATTAGCATCTGAACGCTTTCATTCTTCTGCTTGATTTCCTCACGCAGCGAATGGTCGCTTCGATTTATCCGATCCGAAACTTCGCGCTCAAGCTCGCTCAATTGATCCGACAACGAGCGCACCTGCTTTTCAAGTGCCTGATTTTGCTCGCGAAGATTCCGGTCAATCTCCTTGTCGGCATCGGCTCGTGCGTCTTTTTCGTTGCGCAATTGCCCCGCAAGTGAATCGACCTGCTTCTTTGCATTTGACTCGTACATCTCAAGATTGCGCTTGGCCTCGGATTCGACATCCTTGAAGCGCTGCAAGAACCGTTCTTCAAGCTTGGAAAAGCGGCGGTCATAGTCCTGCATCTGGTTGCCGAACAGCAGATCACGTATCTTGTCGACACCTACAGCCTCGCCGGAGACCCCGCTCTCGCGAACCTGGGCCGCCATGAAATTCAGCCCGTTTTCGGCTGCATTACCTATCAGATTTGCGTCCGCTTTATTTGCCGAAGAAGCGGCATTCGAAGAGTCCTTAGCCATCCTCACGCCCAATCGCCAGAGTGCAAAACTCGGAGAATAGGAAATTATGTCAGACAAATACCCTGCCCGCAAGCCGGAATCCCCTTGGCTCAAGCCGATTCTTGCGTTCCTTTTTCGTCTCTTGGACTAGAAACAAATGCACGAGTTCCGATTGGTGTCGCTCTTGTACCTCCTTTGATAGCGGCCACAGCCGGATGCCCGCTTTTGGTGAATCGACGGCACGGTAGGAATGACCGCCATTGAAGGCGCATTGCTGCCATTCGTAGCGCGGACATTAAGATTACGATGGGTGAAACGCGGTTATAGAGAGCGGATGCCTTAGATCAACAGTCAACCGCCGCGTCTCGCTGAGTAAGGACATAGTCGCGACGCCCAGACTTTTACCATCACCCATAGCACCCCCGCTCCACCGCCAGCCTTCTCACCAGCGCCAGCACCCCATCGATGGCCGGCGTCGGCGTCCCCGTCAGCCGTCCAAGCTCCCGCACGGCGCCCACCAGCGCGTCAATCTCCATCGGGCGGCCGCGTTCCAGATCCTGCAGCATCGAGGTCTTGTGCTCGCCGACATCGCCGGCGCCCTTGATGCGGCGGTCGACCCCTATGGCGAAGCGCACGCCGAGGCTTTCGCCGATCGCCTGCGCTTCCAGCATCATGGTGCGGGCAAGCTGGCGGGTGCCTTCGTCGGCGACGATCGCGGCAAGCGTGCTGCCGGTCAACGCCGAGATCGGGTTGAAGGAGAGGTTGCCCCACAGCTTCACCCAGATCTCCGAGCGTATGTCGTCGCGCACCGGCGCCTGCAGGCCGGCCTTGACCATCTCCTGCGCCAATGCCGTCACCCGCTCGCTGCGCTCGCCGGAGGGTTCGCCGAGCGAGAAGCGCTTGCCCTCGACATGGCGGATGAGGCCGGGCGCATCGACCTCGACGGCGGGGTAGACGACCGAGCCGATGACGCGCTCCGGCCCGATCCGCTGCCAGATCGCGCCGCCCGGATCGACTGCGCCCAGCCTTGTGCCTTCGAGCGGCCCGCCGATTTTGTGAAAGTACCACCACGGCACGCCGTTCTGCATGGTGACGACCGATGTGTTGTCCCCGAGCAGCGGTGCGATCTGGTCCAGCGCCGGGGTGAGCGAGTGCGCCTTCAGCGCCAGCACCACGTAATCCTGCACGCCGAGTTCCTCGGCCCTGGCGGCAGCGCGCATGGGCGCGACCGTCTCTTTTTCGTCCTCGATCAGGCGCAGGCCGTCTGCCTTGATCGCTTCGAGATGGGCGCCGCGCGCCACGATCGACAGATCGGTGCGGCCGGCGATCGCCAGCTTGGCGGCGAGATAGCCGCCGATCGCACCGGCGCCGAAAATGGTGATCTTCATGGTCAAAGCCCGAGTTTGGCGGCAAGGCCGATGCGCTGCAGCTTGCCGGTCGCGCCCTTGGGGATCTCCTCCAGGATCAGCACCTTGCGCGGCACCTTGAAGTCGGCCAGCCGCGTAGCGGCATGGCTGCGGATATCGCTCTCAGTGGCGCTCATGCCTTCGCGCAGAACAACTGCCGCCGCCACCTCCTCGCCGAGCTTGTCGTGCGGCATGGCGAAGGTGACCACCTGCGCCACCGCCGGATGGTCCATCAGCACGTCGTCGACCTCGAGCGGCGAGATCTTTTCGCCGCCGCGATTGATGATCTCCTTCAGCCGGCCGGTGACCCGGAGATAGCCGTCCGCGTCGAGCACGCCCTGGTCGCCGGTATGGAACCAGCCATGCGCGAAGGCCGTCGCATTGGCGTCCGGGTTCTTCTCGTAGCCGGCCGTCACGTTGGGCCCGCGAATGACGATCTCGCCGGTCTCGCCGGCTTCGAGCAGCCGTCCGTCCGGCGCCATCACCGCCACATCGGGTCCGGCCGATGCGCCGACACTGCCCGGCTTACGCAGGCCGGGCGGCAGCCGGTTCGAGGCCATCTGGTGGGCGGCCTCGGTCATCCCGTAGGATTCGATCACCGGACAGCCGAAGGTGGTCTCCAGTTCGGCCATCACCCGCGCCGGCAGCGATGCCGAGGACGAGCGGATGAAGCGCAGACGCGCCGCCGCCAGCACCTCCCCATTGCGCGCCGCGCGCGGCAGGATCGCCTGATGCATGGTCGGCACCGCCGTGTACCAGCTGGGTCTGGCGTCGCCCAGCCACTGGAAGAAGCGCAGCGCGTTGAAACCCGGCGTGCAGTAAATGCTGCCGCCCGAAGCCAGCGACGACAGCACCGCCGCGATCAGCCCATGGATGTGGAACAGCGGCATGATGTTGAGACAGCGGTCATCAGCCGTCAGGCCGAGCGTTGCGCCGATATGGGAGGCGGAAGCCGCGATATTGGCGTGGCTGAGCGGCACCAGCTTGGGCCGCGACGTGGTGCCCGACGTGTGCAGCAGAAGCGCGACATCGCCATCCCCGGCCATGTCGGGCGCCGCCTGCGGGCCGACCGCCGCGCCCTCGATGGTGAAGCTGCCGGCGGGAGTGCCAGGCTGCACGACAAGCCGCAGCACGCCGATGCCGAGCCGTTCGGCGACCGTCACGGCCGGCCCGGCCTCGGTCTCCGCGACAAGGATCGCCTTGGCGCCGATGTCGGTGAGGTAGAAATCAAGCTCGTCCGCCTGGTAGGCGGGATTGAGCGGTGCTGTCGAGGCGGCGGCCGCCACGGCGACGAAGGCTGTCGCCATCTCCGGCCCGTTCGGCAGGACAATCGCCACCCGGTCGTTGCGGCCGATGCCGAGCGCATGCAGCCGGCTGGCCGTGGCCGCGATCAGCGCGCGCAGGCCGCCATGGGTCAGCGTCGACCTGTTCGGCGCCAGGATGGCCGGAGCGTCGTCGGCGCCGGCAACGAGGCGGCGGGAGAGGTTTGTGTGGGTCATGGTCACCGGCTATGTTTCAAACGACGGGTTGTGAGGAGTCCAGTTGACGATCGAGAATCCAGCAATCGCTTCAGAGCGCTTGTCGAAGTCGGCGCCGCCCCTCATCCGCCTGCCGGCACCTTCTCCCCGTATAATCACAGGGAGAAGAGAGATAGCCGCCGACGTTGCGGCCAGCCCTTTCTCCCCGTCCCTATACGGGGAGAAATGCCCGGCAGGGCAATGAGGGGCGGCGCCAGCGTCCGGAAATTGTCCGCCGTCCCTGCGCCAATCACCCTCAATAGCCAAGCGCCAAACCATCCTTGCGCGGATCCGACGCGCCGGTCAGCGTTCCCTTTTCCCAGTCGATCAGCACCACTTGGCCGCCGCCGAGCGGGTGGGGCGGCTCCATGACCTCATGGCCGCGCCGGCGCAGTCCCGCAACCGCCTCGGCGGGCACGCTGCGCTCGGCCTCCACCACACCATCATTGTAGAACACCCGTGGCGCATCCACCGCCTGCTGCGGATCCATGCCGAAATCGACCATATTGGTCAAAAGATGGACATGGCCGAACGGCTGGTAGCCGCCGCCCATCACGCCGAACGGCATCACCACGCGGCCATTCCGGGTCGCCATGCCGGGCATGATCGTGTGCATCGGCCGCTTGCCGGGCGCGATCGCGTTGGGATGCGCCGGGTCGAGGCGGAAGCTCGAGCCACGGTTCTGCAGCACCACGCCGGTCTTCGGGCCGACGACGCCGCTGCCGAAGGAATAATAGGTCGAGTTGATGAAGGAGACCGCGTTGCGGTCGCGGTCGACGATCGAGATGTAGACGGTGTCGCTGCCCGGCAGGTCGACGCGCGGCGGATGCGTCATGGCGCGCTCGCTGTCGATCTCGGCCCGCAGCCGGTCGGCATAGGCGGCGGACAGAAGCTGCTCCACCGGTACCGTCACATGGTCCTGATCGCCCAGAAAAGTGTCGCGGTCCTGGTAGGCCAACCGCCCGGCCTCGATCTCCAGATGCAGGCGTTCGGCGCCATTGGGATCGAGCCCGCCAAGCTTGAACCCTGACAGCACGTTCAGCATCAAGAGCGCCGTCAGCCCCTGGTTGTTCGGCGGCATCTGGTGGATGTCATAGCCGCCATAGGAGGTGCTGACCGGCGCCACATAGTCGCCTTTGGTCGCGGCGAAATCCTGATGCGAATGAAGCCCGCCCAGTTCATTGAGCCGGCGCACCATGTCGTCGGCGACGGCGCCTTCGTAGAATCCGGCGCGGCCATGCTTGGCGATCACCCGCAACGTGGCGGCGAGTTCCGGCTGGCGATGGACATCGCCGGCTTCCGGCGCCTTGCCGCCCGGCAGGAAGATGCGCGATGCATGCTCATCCGCCGACAGGTCGGTCTCCGGCTCGGCCCAGTCGAAGGCGACGCGGTCGTGCACGACATAGCCATTCTCGGCATAGTGGATGGCCGGCGCCAGCACTTCGGCGATGCCCTTGCGGCCATGGTCCTCCAGCAGCCGGCACCAGGCGTCGATGGCGCCCGGTACTGTCACCGCATGCGGGCCTTGCTTCGGCAACTCGCCAAAACCCTTCTCCAGATACCAGTCGACGGTCGCGCCCGCCGGCGCGCGGCCGGAGCCGTTGAAGGCCAGCACATTGCCTTGTCCGGCCGGACAGTAGAGCACGAAACAATCGCCGCCGATGCCGGTCGATTGCGGCTCGACCACGCCTTGCACGGCGGCCGCGCAGACCGCCGCGTCCATGGCGTTGCCGCCGGCGCGCAGCATGTCGATGGCGGCAAGCGTCGCCAGCGGGTGCGAGGTGGCGGCCATGGCCTCGGTGGCACGAACCGGCGAGCGGCCTGGGAACTGGAAGTCGCGCATTCTATCTGGATATCCCCTGGTCACTTGAAGCGAATTGGTCCGATGAAATCAAGAACGGCGGCCGAAGACCTGCGCGATTGCCAAAAGCACGACCGACAGCACGATCAGGCAGGTGGAGATGGCGGCGATTGTCGGGTCGATCTGATCACGCAACGCGTTGAACATGCGGCGCGTCAACGTCGTCGTCTCGCCGCCCGAAATGAACAGCGAAACCACCACCTCGTCGAAGGAGGTGATGAAGGCGAACAGCGCGCCCGAGACGATCGAGAAGCGGATCTGCGGCATGGTCACCTGCCAGAACGCCGCGATGCGCCCGGCGCCCAGGCTGCGCGCCACCCGCTCCTGGTTCATGTCGTAGGACCGCAGTCCGGACAGCACGGTCAGCACCACAAGCGGCAAGGCTTGCACCGTGTGCGCGATGACCAGGCCGGTCAGCGTGTTGTTGAGCCCGATGCGGGCATAGAGGAAAAAGGTGCCGATGCCGATCAGGATCACCGGGATGATCAGCGACGCCGTGAGCAGCCCGTTGATGGTGCCATTGAAGCGCAGCGTGCCCCGGTTGATGGCATAGGCGGCTGCGGTGCCGAGCGGCGTCGCCACCAGAACGGTCATGAGTGCCACCTTCACCGAAACCATCGTGGCGTCGCGCCATTCCAGCGACTGGAAATAGGTCTGGTACCAGCGCAGCGACCATTGCCGTGGCGGAAACTGCAGCAGAGTCGAATCCGAGAACGACATGATGACGATGATGACCGACGGCGCGATCAGGAACAAAAGCACAAGGCCGCTCAGCGCATAAAGCCACAGGCGTTGCCAGTGCGAAATCGGCAGGCTCCCGTTCATCGCGAACTCCATACGCCGGTGGTGCGCGCGCCGAGCAGCCACCGGAACAGGCCGAGCAGTGCCAGCGTGACGACCAGCAGCACCACGCCGAGCGCGGCGCCGGCACCCCAGTTGGAATAGAGGCTGGTGGTCTGTTCCATGCGCATCGCCCACATGACCACCTTGCCACCGCCCATCAGCGCCGGGGTAACGAAGAAGCCGAGACACAGCACGAAGACGATGACCACGCCGGAGGCGAGGCCGGGCAGCGACAACGGAAAGAATATCTGCCGGAAGGTGGCGACGGGGCCGGCGCCGAGGTTCATGCCTGCGCGCAGGCAGTCGGCGTCGATGGTCTTCATCGAGGCGTAGAGCGGCAGGATGAGGAACGGCAGGAGGATGTGCGTCATGCCGACGACGACGCCCGACAGGTTGTTGGCGAGCGACAGCGGCTGGCTGATGACGCCAAGGTCGATCAGCCAGCTGTTGACTAGGCCCTTGCGCTGCAGGATCACCAGCCAGGCATAGGTGCGCACCAGCACCGATGTCCAGAACGGCAGGATGACAAAGACCAGGCAGATCGACGCCGCCCGGCGCGGCAGTTGCGACAGCATGTAGGCCAGCGGATAGCCAAGCAGCACGCAGGCGCCGGTAACGAGGAACGCGACCTTGAAGGTGGTGATAAAGGTCTTGATGTACGAAGCCTGCTCGAAGAAGCGCGCATAATTGGCGGCGCTCAAGGCGCCGGTCTCGTTGAACAGCGATAGCCAGAACAGCCAGCCGATCGGCACGACGATGATGGCGAAGACGAGGAAGAGACTGGGCGACAGCAGCGCCAGCAGCCGCAGCGACTCGCGCCGCGCGTCGGCGCGCAACGCCTGCGCATTCAGGTGCTCGCCGACGCCGCCGGCAGTCTCCTCGAGGAGGGCGGATTGCGCGCTCATCCCTCTGACGCCACCAGGATCGTGTCCTGCGCCTCGAGGCCGAGGCGGATCGGCTGGCCAGGCGCCGGCAACCGCGCCAGCACATCACCGCGGCAATAGTCGCGCAACGTCAGCTGGCGGCCATCGCGCAGTGAGACGTAGCAGACGAAACTGTCGCCCTGATAGATAACGTCAGCGACCGTGGCATCGAAGACATTGATCCCGTTCGACGGCTCCGTTGGAGTGACCAACCGCAGCTTTTCCGGCCGCACCACCATCAGGTGCCGGCCCGCGGCCGGGGCCGGCGTTGCTGTGTGGATGCGTCTGTCCTCGTACCAGACCGCCCCGTCGTGGCATTCGACGGGCATGAAATTCGATTCGCCGATGAAGCCGGCTACGAATTGCGTCTTCGGCGCGGCGTAGAGCGTTTCGGGTTTGTCGAGTTGTTCGATGCGGCCGGCATTCATCACCGCGATGCGGTCCGACATGGTGATGGCTTCGCGCTGGTCGTGCGTGACATAGACCGTCGTCATGCCAAGCCGCCGGTGCAGGGCGCGCAGTTCGATCTGCATGTGCTCCCGCAAGCCCTTGTCGAGCGCCGACAAGGGTTCGTCCATCAGCACGATGCGCGGCTCGAAGACGATGGCGCGCGCCAGCGCTACGCGCTGGCGCTGGCCGCCGGAAAGCTGGTCGACCCGCCGTTCGCCCAGGCCCTGCAGCTTCACCAGCTCCAGCGCCTTTTCGACACGCTGCGCCGTCTCGGCCGTCGCCACGCCACGCTGCTTCAGCGGAAAGGCGATGTTGTGGAAGACATTCATATGCGGGAACAGCGCATAATTCTGGAACACCATGCCGATGTTACGCTTGTGCGGCGGCGTGGTGATGATCTCGTCGTCGCCCACCTTGATGGAACCGGCATTGGCCCTGATGAAACCGGCCAGGATCATCAGCAGCGTCGTCTTTCCCGATCCGGAAGGACCAAGCAGCGTCAGGAATTCGCCGGCCGCGACATCGAGGTTCAGATCACGCAGCACCGAGACGGAGCCAAATCGTTTCTCGATCGCGCGCATGCCGATCGGCAGCGCGGATGGCGCAATGGACAAGATCACTTTCTCCCTAGCCGGCAAACATAAGACGACGGAGGCAGGGCGACACCGGTGCCGCCCTGCCGCATCAGCAGCCTATTGCTGGATCAGATTGTTGAACTTCTCCGTCGCCTCGACCAGATTGTCGCGCCAGAACCCGGCGTCCTCCAGCACCTGCTTCTTGACGTTTTCGGGCGACGAGTTGATGTCCTTGATGCGCTCCTGTGGGATCTTGCCGGTCTCGAAGGCCTTCTCGTTGACCGGCCCATTGTCGACATAGAGCGGCAGATTGGCCTGCAATTGCGGGCTGACGAACATGGCCAGCGCCTTCATGGCGGCTTCCTTGTTCTTGGCGCCCTTGGGGATCACCATGCAGTCGGCCGTGAGCACACCCTGGTCGAAGGAGAAGGAGACCGGCGCGCCTTCCTTCTTCAGTGTGCCGGCGCGGCCGTTCCAGATGCTCGCCATGTCGACTTCGCCGTCCTTGACCAGTTGCATGGCCTGCGCGCCCGACGTCCACCAGGCGTCGACATGGCCGCGGATCTTGTCGACCGATTTCAGCGCCCCGTTGATGTCGACGGGATAGACCTTGTCGATCGGCAGGCCGGAGGCGAGAGCGGCGACGCTCAACGTCTCCGTCGCCTGGCTGCTGCTCAGCGCGCGCCGCCCCGGAAATTTTTCCACGTTCCAGAAATCCGCCCACGTCTTCGGGCCTTTGTCGCCGAAGACGTCGGTGCGGTAGATCAGCACGACGGAGGTGTAGGAGATGCCGACCCAGTCGTCATGGACAAGCTTCGGGTTGATGCCGCTCTTGTCGATAATGCCGTAATCGAGCTTTTCGAACAGCCCTTCCTTCGAGCCGCGCGCGCATTCGTCGGCGCCGAGTTCGGTGATGTCCCACTTCACCGCGTTGCCGGTTACTTGCAGTCGCACGTCGTCAAGGCCGTTGGTGGTGTCTTCCTTGATGGTGATGCCGAGCGCGTCGGCGGTCGGCTTGAAGAACGCCTTTGTCTGCGCCTCCTGATAGGTGCCGCCCCATGAGGCGACGGTGATCGTGTCGGCGGCGACGGCGGGCACTGCCACGGAGGCTGCGAGGCCGGCTATGGCAAAGGCTTTAAAGCTGCTGGTCCTGTTCATTTCGGTTCTCCAACCGGTGTTCCCATTTATTTTTGATTTGGCATGCGATTTTGTATACAATTTTGAATGTAGCCGAGGGATCGGTGTTGTCAACACCGGCCGGCGCGATCTATTCGAGCCGGACAAGCCTGTGAGAGACGCCACCACCCGCGTGGCAAATTGGACCGACAACGACTACAAACGGGGCAATGTCCGGCCTGAGTGCTGGAGGACTGGAAGCGGATCTTGGCCAAGGAAACGAAAAACACGCTGCGCGACTCGGTCTACACCTCCCTCAAGGCGATGATCGTGACCGGCCAGATTCCGCCGGGCGCCCGCGTCACCGAGAGCGACATCGCGGCGAAGCTCAATGTCAGCCGCACGCCGGTGCGCGAGGCCTTCAACCGGCTGGAGCGCGACGGGCTTGTCACCGGCCGGCCGCGCCAGGGCTATGCCGTCACCGAGTTCGACATCAACATGTTCCGCGAGGCCTTCGACATCCGCGAACTGCTCGACGGCCATGCCACGGAACTCGCGGCCGTCGCCGCGACCGAGAAGGACATGGCGCGGCTGCGTGCCATGCTGGCCGAATGCGAGCGGCTTGCCGCCATTCCCGATCGCACCACAAAAGAAAAATTCCAGGAGCTGGAGGTCGGCATCGACCTGCACCGCGTCATCGCGCAGATCAGCGGCAACGCCATGCTGCACGGCATGCTGTGCGGCATCCTCGACAAGTGCCAGCACTATGTCTGGACCGAACTGTTGTGGCTCGACGAATGGAAGATCGCCCGCGACGAGCATGCCGAGATCGTCGAGGCCATCTGCGCCGGCGACGCCGGCCGGGCCGGCATGCTGGCGCGCGCCCATGTGCGCGGCTCGCGCGAGAACGTGTTGCGCCTGCTGCAGGCCAAGTCCGATTACCAGAGCTTTCTCGCCAAGGCGTCCTGAGCGGGCGCGCCGTCAGCCCTTGCGTTCCTGAAGGCTGTTGCCGCCGTCAACCACCAGCACGGCGCCATTGACATAGCTGGCGCCCTCCGATGCCAGGAACACGACCGCCGCGGCCACTTCATCCGGCCGGCCGGCCCGCGCCGGCGGCGTATGCAGGGCCGCTGTCAGCTCCACCGCGCTCGACGCGCCGGTTTCGATCCAGCCGGGCGCGACCGCGTTGACGGTGATGCCGTCCTTTGCCATTTCCAGCGCCAGTGCGCGTGTCAGGCCGACCATGCCGGCCTTGGCCGCGGAATAGGCTGATGTGCCTTCGAAAGACACGATCGGCCCGGTGACCGACGCCACATTGACGACGCGTCCGTAGCCCGCTTCGACCATCGCCGGCAGAAACGCCCTTGTGACGAGGAACGCGGTCTTCAGGCTGACGTCGATTCCTTGATCCCAGTCGGCCTCGGTCATCGAGACAAACGCCTTGTCGGCCGAGGGCGATGCCAGCGAGCCCATGCCGGCATTGTTGACCAGGATATCGACCGTTCCGGCGGCCACCCGCAGCCGCGTGACATCGGCAGCCAGGGTGAGATCGGCAACCGCGGCAGTGGCATCGAGGCCTTCGCCGCGAAGCTCCGCGGCGCGATCCATCACACGTGCACTGGCCCCGGTCAGGAAAACGGCGTGCCCGGCTTTGCCGAGGTGGCGGGCGATGGCGAAGCCGATTCCGTCCGCCGCTCCCGCGCCGGTAATCAAGGCGCGTCTGATCTTGCTGGTGGTCGCGGCCATGCGGGCTCCTTAGGGCTGGCATCATTTTCGATTGGATTGGTTTGCCGGTTTACCGGCGCGCCCGCAATCCGACGTAACAAGAATGTTGGCGCAAGAGAGCGCAACCCGAACGGGTCTGTCCGGCGCCAACGGGTCCGCGCCCTTCGTGCGAAGGACGACATTTCTGACATGCCGGGGAAACGCAACAACCGAGGCAGCGGTTGCAATCATCTCTTCGATGATTGGGGAAGGCTGCATAAGCTGAAGCTTATGGACTCCTCCGGCGATTCGAGCAAAGGTCAGAGCGCGGCGCTGCTGCCGGGGCCGGAAATGAGCGACAGTTTCGGATACATCGCGTTCGGCGATGACGAGCTATACGCGCGCGGCGCGCTCTTCAGCGCGCTGAGGCTGCTGCACTATTGCCCGGACGCGAAGGTCACTGTCCTCACCGACAGACCGCACATTTTCGACGGCTATCCCATCGGGACGATGGAGCTTACGGCGCGCCGGATGGCCGAGATGTCATTTGGCGGCCGATACCGCTTCGGCATCAAGGCCGCCGGCATCATCGATCTGCTGGGGGCCTGCGAGCGCCTGTTCCTCATGGACACGGACATGTATCCGATTGGCGACATTTCGGGCTGTTTCGGCCAGATTTCCCCCTCACATTCCGTCATGAACAGGTGCGAGGGCCGGCCAAAGGCCCCCTACCGTGCCCTCGAAGGCAGACATTTCATGCTTGGCGAGAAAATGCTGACCGGAAGCGAGCCGATGTGGAGCAGCGGGGTCCTGGGTGTCCACAATGCCGCCCTTCCCGCACTGAGCGACGCCTATCATGCAATCGAGCAACTGATCGGCGTCGTAAGGGCGCATACGCCGGAACAATTTTGCATTGGTGTCGCGTTGGCCAGGGATGGATGCAGGATAACGCCGCACCGGCTGCCGATCCGAAACTACACCACCAGGGGACAGAAGCTCTTTGCCCGGCGACGGCTCGAAGCCTTCTTTGCCGGCTATGGCCACCTAGGCGTGGGCCAGCAGATCGAGCAGGCCTCCAGATACAGGCTCTGGCGGGCGCCGATGGATATCTGGAAGCAGCGCGACATCTGGCATTTCTGATGCCGGTCGTCCGGAAGTGGCTCCGGGAGGACGGTCACAGGCAAGCACTCAAGTAACGGTTCTCATCCATGCCAGGAATGACTCTATGATGGTGGATCGCGGACTGTGATGCATCCAGACGACATAAAAGCTGTAGCCCGGCAAGGACAATGGATGCGCCTTGACGAGCGAGCCGTTCTCCAGTTCACGGCCGACCACAACGTCACTGCAGATCGCGATGCCTTGCCCGGCGACGACCGCATCGATCGCGTGCAGTTCCTCGCGGAAGCTCAAATCCCAGGCTTTGTCCGGGACCAGATCCGGATCGATCGAACGGGCCGTCGCCAGCCACCGGAGCCAGGTGGGAGCGTCCGGATCCCGGTTCATCCAGTCAAAATGGATCAGGGGATATCGCAGGAGATCGGCGGCACGCTCGATCGCCCGTCCATCGCTCGCCAACAATCGGGGACTGCAGATGGGAAAGAAGGAATCGCGGCACACTTCCTGAGCGGCAACGCCCAAAGGCGGGCGGCGCGTGTAGCGGATCGCAACATCGGCGGCGCCGGCACGAAGGTCGAGTACCGCGTCCGTCCCGATGATCTCCAGTGGCACGGCCGGGTTGGCCTCTCGCCATTTCGGCAACCGGGGCACCAGCCATCGGCTTGCGAAAGCGTTCGGGCTCGTCACCCGCAATGGCGATTGAACATCCGGCTCGGCGACTGCGGCAAGAGAGCCTGCGAGAAGATCAAAGCCGTTGCGAAGGATAGGAAACAGTCGCGCTCCCGCACTCGTCAGCACGAGCGGACGCGGCCGGCGCTGGAACAGCTTGCGGCCGCATATTTCTTCCAACGAGCGGATCTGATGGCTGATCGCCGTCGGCGTCACGCCGAGCTCCGCTGCTGCCGCCTTGAAGCTGCCGTGCCGGGCGGCGGCCTCGAAGGCGTGCAAGGCGCGGAGCGGCGGACAGTTTCTCATGCCGGCAAGCCAGAACCGCCGCGAACCCTCGTTTCGCGTCAAGCTTGAAATCGGCGGCGTTCGGAGTTCTGTGTTGAATGGCGCGCCGGAGGAGATGAAACTGGGCACCGCTATGTCATTGTTGTGCCTATTGATTTCTAAAATCGTGCTTGGAGCACAGGTCTGCTTGGCGCCATCAGCGGATGTGCGTTCGCCCAACTCGTAAGACTGTTTTCTACGCTAGAGTCAGACATTCGCAAGCGCGGCTCGATTGGCAGGCCCAGGCCGCACGCGCCTTGCGACGCAATTTTGCGATCAAGGGCGTCTATTTGCAGCCGTTTTCGGCGATCGTCATCTTCCAGTCGGCCGCGATCCCGTCGAGCGTCTCCTTTGCCGATCCCCCATCCTTGAGCAGGTAGGGTGCCAGACGTGCGTTCATCTGATCGACGAGCTTGGCGTAGTAGGGTTCTGCCCAGAAGTCCTTCACCACGAAGAGGCTCTGATAAAACGCTTCATTGTACGGCGTAGCGTTGCGGAACTTCTCCGACTCCAGAATGTGGGCGTCGGCGGTATAGCCGCCAAGGTCCGCCCATTTCTGCTGCGTGTCGTCGCGAGCGAGCCATTCAAGGAACTTCCTGGCTTCCGCCTGTTTGCGCGAATAAGAGACGATCGAGATACCTTGGCCCCCCAGCGCCGTGAATCGATCCCCGCCCGGTCCAGCCGGGCTGGCGAAGAATCCAGTAACGGAGGCGTTCGGATTTATCGCTGGATTCGCCAGCGCCGGAAAGAAGGCGAAGAAGTTCATACTCATTGCCGCCAGCCCCCCGGTGATCGCCAGGTCTTCCTCTCGATTGGTGGTATTACCCCAGTCCGGCGGCGTGAAGGAATAGAGTTCCTTGTAAGCCTCAAGCGCCTTGATGGCTTGCTGCGAGTTAACGATGCCTTCGACCGCACAAGTGCTGTAGTTCCCGAGCTCGCCGCCATAGCTGAACAATTCGGACATGAAGCCCATGATCAGCCCGTCGCCGTGCTGCTCTGTATAGATCGCGACACCATAGCGCGGTGGGTTGGCGTGCGGTCGGTAGAAGAACTCGGCGATGTCGCGCAGCTGCATCCAGGTTTTCGGCGGGGCGAGGTCGTAGCCGTACTTCTCTTTGAAGGCCTTCATTTCGGCGGGATCCTCGAACCAATCCTTGCGGTAGGCCCAGCCGACCGCGTCGGCCTCGAGCGGAACGGCCCAGTAGCGTCCGCTGCCCCTTGGATATTCGGAATAATAAGTCATCGACGCCGGGGTCATGACCTTGGTCAGATCGCTCTCCTTCACGAGATCGGTCAGCTCGGCGTAGTGACCCTCCGTGGCGCCGGCTCCAAGCCATTGCGAATCGCCGACGACCATGTCGTAGGAATCAGAGTGGGCATTGAACTCCATGAATGCCTTGTCTTGGAAACCGGGCCAGTTCACGGTCTCGACCGTGACCTTGACCCCGGTCTTCTTCTCATACTCGTTGGCGAGCTCCTGCAGATAGTTGGCCGGATCCCATTCTGCCCACAGGATCGTGAGTTCGGTTGTCGAGGCAGCCTGGCCACCAGGCGGCAGCAGTGCAACGCCCGCCAGCATGCCGATCCACATTCGTTTGAGCATGGCATCCTCCCTAGGGCACCGCGGTCGCTCCTTGCGGAAGCCGTTGCAGCAGGCGGCCGGCCTCCATCAGGTCAGGCGTGTCGAGGCCTTCGTTGAATGCCGCATAGACCGGTGCGAGCAACTCTCGCGCCTCCTTGCGGCGGCCGTGGTTGGCCCAAAGCCCCGCGAGGCGAAAGGCGGCCCTCAACTCGGCCAGTATCGCGCCCTGCTCGCGGGCGGCGGCCAGAGATTGCCGCAAAGGGTCTTCGGCGGCGTCGCCGCGCGGGTCCAGCCGTGACAGCAACTCTCCTTTCGCACTCAACAGCTCGGGCAGCTGATATGTGGAGCCTGATTTGGCGAGCGTGTCGAACGCCTGCTCCAGAACGGCCAGCCCCTCGCTTGCCTCGCCGCGCTCGCCGCAGGCCCGCGCGAGCGCGCACAGATAAGCGGCCATTCCCATGTCGGCGCCGGTCGCGGCCATCGCCGCGATCCCATCACGCATCTCGCCAATCCCATCGTCCAACGCACCCAGGCCGGCAAGCGCCCAGCCGAAGAAGGCGCGGGCCTGCCCCAGCAGCAGCGGGAGGGCGAACTCGGTGCACACCGCAATGGCTTTTTCGGTCCAGCCTCGCGCCTCTCCGGGCTCTCGCCGCAGGAGGTGGACAACGCCGAGGGCCATCTGTGCCTGGGCCAAGCTAAGGGGATGCGAGTCGCGCCGGGCCAGAGCGACGGCTTCCCTTGCCTGCCGGATCGCCTTGTCAGGCTTGCCGCATATGCAGAGCATCTGCGCGTGGAACGACCTGCAGCAGACGCCAGGATCGTGCCCGGTATAGCCCCACGCAAGGTGGCGGTGCCTCTCGTAGTCGTAGGTTTCGAGGCCATATCTGACAAACGATTCAACGGACTCGTACCTGCCGAGATAAAAATTGACGCCCCAGAGCTGATGGTGTGCCTCCAGCAGGTACTCAGAATCGCCGGATGCCTCGGCAAGCTCCATCCCGAGCGTCTTGCACTGCATGGCAAGAGCTTCGGCGGCGCGCAGGTCGCCCGAGATGGTGCGGCAGCCGCTCTCGCCGCGCACCGCTGCGAACAGCTTGACTTTATCGCCGAGCCGCGCGGCAAGTTCCCGCGCGGTCGAAAATGCCTGCAGGGGTTCCGGGGCGGCCCAACCTTTGGCGGGGACAAGAGCCGAGCCCATCGCCGTCCACAGTGAAACTTCCTGCCCGAGCCGGGTCTCGGAAGCGGGCAGCGACGCGGCAAGCTCGAGCCCCTTGGCGAAGTGAGCTGCGGCCTCGCGGTTGGCAGACCTTGCCATCGCGCGCTGCCCCGCCCGCAGCCACCATGGCACGCCCTCGCCCGCCAGTCCGGCCAGCGTGTAATGCTGCGCGACGGTTTCGGGTTCGGCTTCGGTGATTTCGGCGAACTCGGCTTCGAGCGCCGCGGCGATCCTGCCATGGATTTGCTGGCGCCGGCTCTTCAGCAGGCTCTGGTAGGCGGTGTCGCGCACCAGCGCATGCTTGAACGTATAGGTCGCCTCCGGCGCGATGCCGCTGCGAAACACCAGCTCGGCCTGTTCGAGCTGGTGGAGCGCATCGTCGAGCCGCGCCTGGTCCGTACCGCTCACCGCAGCGAGCAGCCGGTGGCCGAAGATGCGCCCGATGCAGGCGCCGATCTGGGCCGTCTCCTTGACCGGCGACAGCCGGTCGAGGCGCGCCATCAGCGAGTCCTGCAGGGTCGAGGGAATTGCCAGGTTGGGCAGCGACCCGATCGCGAGATAGCGCCCATCGGCCTCAAGCAGTAGCCCGGAATCGAGAACCGTCCGCGTCAGCTCCTCGACGAACAGCGGTACACCTTCCGTGTTGGCCAGGATCCGGTCGGCAATATCGGGCGGCAGTTTTTTGTTGCCTGCAACGCGCTCTATGATCGCTATGCCGTGTTTCTGTTCGAGCCGTCCGAGCCGCACGATCTCCACAGACGATAGCGCCGTCCAGCGCGGCTCGAATTCCGGTCGCGCCGTCACCACCAGCAAGGCGCGCAGGCCGGCGAGCCGCTCAACCAGCATTCCGAGCCACTCTGCCGTCGTCGGGTCTATCCAGTGGGTGTCTTCGACCAGCACAAGCGCCGGCCTATTCGCCGCCGACGCCTCGACCAGCCGTATCAACGCCGCCAGCGTGCGCGCCCTGAGTGTCGGCGCGGGCAGTCTGGGCGGCTGGTAGCGTCCGCCTGGGTCGATCGACAATAGGATCGCCAGCAGCGGCAGCGCCTCGTCCGTCTCCATAGGGAGCCTGGCGAGCAGTGCCCTGAGTTTGTCGAACTTGCTATCGGCACTGTCGTCACTGACGAGACCCCCCGCTCGCTCGAGATGCGCTATGAGAGGATGCAGCGCGCTGTTCGTATGATAGGCGGAGCAGAAGAAGCGCAGCTCGGCATGCGGTTCGGCGGCAACCCGCTCCGCGAGCGCGGCAATCAGGCGCGACTTGCCGATGCCCGCCTCGCCGCCGAGCAGCACGACCCGACCCTCTGCCGCTGTCGCGCGGTGCCAGCGTTCGAGCAGGCGTGCCAGCTCACGGTCCCGCCCGACCAGAGGTGCAAGCACGGCGTGCCGCGCTTCGAACCGGCTTTCGGCGGCTGTTTCGCCGACGACGCGCCGACACCGCACCGGAGCGGCAAAGCCCTTCAAAAGGCGCTCACCGAGGTCAGCTGTCACGAACAGCCCCGCGACCAGCTTTTGCGTAGTGTCGGCGATGATGACCGCGCCTGGCTCTGCGAGTGCCTGCAGCCGGGCTGCGAGGTTGGGCGTGTCTCCGACAACGGCTTCCTCTTGTGCAGCGCCTTCGCCGACCAGATCGCCGACGACCACCAGTCCCGTGGCGATGCCGACGCGCGCCGCTAGCGGCTTGCCGCCGGGCGCGGCCAGCCGGCCGGTGGCGGAAACAGCGGCGAGGCCGCCTCGCACCGCGCGCTCGGCGTCATCCTCGTGCGCCTGTGGCCAGCCGAAATAGGCGAGCACGCCGTCGCCCATCAGCTTGGCGACGCGCCCGTCGTAGCGAGCGATCTCCCGCGCAACCACCTGCTGATAGGCGAGAATGACCTCGCGCATGTCTTCCGGGTCGAGCGCCTGCGCAAGCTCGGTCGAGCCAACGAGGTCGACGAACATCACAGTGAGTTGCCGTCGCTCTGCACGAGAATCCGAGGAGGCGGGCGGCGGCTGGGCCGTTGTTGGCCGGGTCGGACTCTCGGCGAGGGCCGCAATGGCGCTGAGCAACTTGCGCCGATGGCCAATCGACGTGACCCCGAGCGCCGTCAGGTCGTCGGCGGTCAAGCTCGGGAGCACCTCTTCATCGATATCTTGGCTGCCGAAGGCGTCGGCATACTCGCCGAGGCCGAGGCTCACCAGCCATGCTCGAATATCCACGTGCCCACTCCCAGGCGGTGGTGGCTTTGCCCGAGCACTATATCGCAAACACTAAGTAGGGTCGCGCCTCTTATGCGAGGAGCAGTGTCAGCTTTGGGTCGCCCACAAGTCAGTCGAGTTGGGCCGTCCAGGCGTCTTCTTCGGGCCGGAAGCAGGCGCAGGTGCCCAGTTTTGTTCCAGTGCTGGGGAAAATGTCGCGCCAAATCAGTATGTCACGAATGGCGCGCCCGAAGAGATTCGAACTCCTGACCCCCAGATTCGTAGTCTGGTGCTCTATCCAGCTGAGCTACGGGCGCGCAACAGGCCGTGTTTTCAACGGCCCGCGATCCGATCCGAAAGACCGGCCGCGAATGTGTGCAGTTCCCTAACGACTGAAATCGCGAAAAGCAAGCCGATCCGGCAAAAGTTTTGTCGTGGTCCTGTCATCCGGTGACGACGGTCCCGATTCCCGGGCTTCGAAGCTGCCGGGAGCCGGTCTGGTTTCAAGCTCGGAGGAAAGAAGCTTCAGCGAAAGTGTCACGTCCGACGCGCCTCGGAAAGACAGCGCGCAAGCGTCACGCCGGGCGGCGCAGGCTGCCTCGGGCCTGGTCGAGCCGCACCGGCTGATCGGGGATGGTCACGGCGAAAGTGGTGCGCCCGCCAATGCTCTCGACCAGCTCCACCGTGCCGCCATGCGCCCGGATCAGTTCGTGCGCGATCGCCAGGCCAAGGCCGGTTCCGCCGCTGCGCGCCGAGCCGCGGAACGCCGCGAACAGGTTCTCGCGCGCTTTCGGCGGCAGGCCGGGGCCGGTGTCGGTGACGGCGATGCGGCTGACGCTGCCTATGCGCTCGGCCGACACGGCCAGCCGCCGCACGACGGCGCTCTCGGTGTCGGACGCCATCGCCTGCACCGAGTTGCGGCACAGATTGGTCAGCACCCGGAACAACTGGTCGGAATCGGCGTCCACCTCGAACGCCGTCTCGACGGCGTTGATGAACTCGATGCCCTGTTCGATGTCGAGCAGGCCGTGCACGTCCTCGACCAGCTGGCGCAGCCTCACCCGGCGGCGCGAAGGTGGCGGCTCCTGCGTGCGGCCATAGGCCAGCACGCCTTCCGAATAGGAGACGGCCCGGTCGAGCGTGCGCAGAAGCTTCGGCGCGAAGGCCTGCACGGTCGGATCCTTGACTTGGCGCAGGCGGTCCGAAATCAGTTGCGCCGAGGACAGGATGTTGCGCATGTCGTGGTTGATCTTCGACACGGCAAGGCCAAGGTCGGCCAGGTGCTTCTGTTCGGAAAGCATTTTCTGCAGCCGTATCTGCATCTGCGACAGCTCGCGTTCGGCGACGCCGATTTCGTCGGCGCGGTCGGCGGGATGGATGATGCGCGCAGGGTCGTCAGGGGCCTCGGAGAAGGTCAGCATCGAGCGCGTCATCGTGCGGATCGGCCCGATCATGATCAGGTCGATCGCGGCATAGACCAGCATGGCCGTGAACAGCGAGATCAGCAGCGAGACGAAGGCGACGTTGCGCGAATAGATCAGCATGGCCTTGCGCAGACTGTAGTCCGGCATGATCAGCTCGAATTCCTTGTCGCTCTCGCCGACCGGCCCGAAGACACGTAGCATGCGGTCGCCGCCGAAGAACAGCGTGTCGAGCGCGCCGGTCATGCCCTTGATCATGCCGACATTGGCGAGGTCGATATGGGAATCGACCTGCGGCGGCATGTCGGCCACCACCAGAAGCCGCGAGACGCCGCCATCGCGCACCGCGATCGCCTTGGCGCCGATCGCCATCAGCACGTCATTCTGGGCCGCGCGCGACAAGGAGGTCGATTCGCCCTGCACCAGCACGATCGATACGGCGGCGGCCGTGCTCAGCCGCTCCTTGAGCCAACTCAACCGGTAGCTGGCGATCCAGGGCAGGAAGATGAGCACTTCGGCCAGCAGCACGAAAACGATCGTCAGCAGCAGCAGCTTTGTCGACAGTCCGCGCGACAGCGGTACCGTGCGGACGGCGGCTGGCGCCGTTCCGGTCCCTTCACCCGCTTGGCTGGTTTCGCTCATGCGACTCTGTCTTCACAATCACTTGATCAGCCAAGATTAGGCGATTACGGCTTTTTTGCCAATTTTATCCTTGGTCGGAACATTAAATTTGCGCCAGATGGCCTGCCGCCCTGGCGAGACGACGCCGGATTGACTTTAAAAACCCTTCTTTCTATAAGCCCGCTCACGCTCGGGCCATTCGTCCCGGCGCGGTTTCGATCGCGCCAAAACCGGCCCGGCAAAGCTCCTGTTACAAAGTGACAGAATCAAGAAGGGCCGCACCCCGCGGTATTAAAACAAATGAAGCGTACCTACCAACCGTCCAAACTCGTCCGCAAACGTCGGCACGGCTTCCGTGCCCGCATGGCCACCAAGGGTGGTCGTGGCGTCGTCGCGGCTCGCCGCAACCGCGGCCGCAAGCGGCTCAGCGCCTAAGCGAGACGAGATCGTTGCCCGCAACCGGCAAGCCAGTGGGGCAAAATCCCAAGCGGCTTCTGAAACGCGCGGAATTCCTGGCCGTCCGCCGTGGTGAAAAGCGCCGCGGGCGGTTTTTCCTCGTCGAGGTCCTCGACCGCGACGACGGTGGGATGCCGCGTGTCGGCTACACCGTCACCAAAAAGGTCGGCAAAGCCGTTGTGCGCAACCGCATCAGGCGGCGGCTGAAAGAAGCCGTCCGCGTCCACGCGGCCGATGACATGATGCCCGGCAATGATTATGTCATCGTCGGGCGCGATGATGCGCTGCGCGCCCCCTTCGGCCAGTTGAAGGCCGAACTCTCCCGCCGACTTCGCGGAACACGATAGGCCAAGGGCTCTCGATGGAAAACAACCGGAACTTCTTCATCACCATCGCGCTGTCGGTGCTGATCCTGACTTTGTGGCAGGTTTTCTACATGAACCCGCGCGTCGAACAGCAGCGCGAGGCCGCCAAGGTCGAGCAGCAGCGCGTGGAAGAGCAGAAGAAGGCGGCCGAGGCCGCCAATCCGGGGGCTGGAACGCCGGCGCCGGCGCCGGGCACCATTCCCAACGCGCCCGGCGGTGATGCCGTCACGGCTGCCAGCCGCGATCAGGCCCTGGCGGCTTCCAAGCGCGTCAAGATCGACACGCCGAGCCTGATGGGTTCGATCAACCTGACCGGCGCACGCCTCGACGACCTCAGGCTCAAGCACTACACCGAAACCGTCGACAAGAATTCGCCCGAGATCGAGCTTCTCAACCCGCAGGCCCTGCCGACCGGCTATTTCGCCGAGATCGGTTTCGTCGGCAACGACAAGACGGGCACGGTACCGGGTGCGGAAACTGTGTGGAGCGTGGAAGGCAATCCGACGCTGACCCCGTCGACGCCGGTGACGCTCACCTACACCAACGACAAGGGCCTGACCTTCAAGCGTACGGTATCCGTCGACAATGACTACATGTTCACCGTCTCGGACACGGTGCAGAACTCGGGCAGCAGCGCGGTTTCGCTGTTCAACTACGGCCGCGTCACGCGCTATGACAAGCCGGCGGTCGCCAGCACCTACGTGCTGCATGAAGGCCTGATCGGCGTTACGGGCACCGAGGGTCTGGCGGAATACAAATACTCCAAGATCGAGTCGGACAAGCAGATCACGCCGGGCAAGTCGACCGACGGCTGGCTCGGCATCACCGACAAATACTGGGCCGTCACCTTGGTACCGACCGAGAAGCAGCCTTTCCAGCCGCGCTACGCCTATTTCGAGGATGGCCGCCACCGCTACCAGTCCGACTTCCTGACCGACCCGATCAATGTCGAGGCCGGCCAGTCGGCGACCGTCGAGACGGAAATCTTCGCCGGCGCCAAGGAAGTCGCCAAGATCAATGCCTATGAGGCGGACCGCCACATTCGCCAGTTCAACCTTGTGATCGACTGGGGCTGGTTCTACTTCATCACCAAGCCGATGTTCTGGCTGATCGACACGCTCTATAAATTCTTCGGCAATTTCGGCCTGGCGATCCTCGCCACCACCGTCATCGTCAAGGCCATTTTCTTCCCGCTCGCCAACAAGTCCTATGCGTCGATGGCGAACATGAAGAAGGTGCAGCCCAAGATGCTCGAGATCCGCGAGAAATACGCGGACGACAAGATGAAGCAACAGCAGGCGATGATGGAGCTCTACAAGACCGAGAAGATCAATCCGCTCGCCGGCTGCTGGCCGGTGGCGCTGCAGATCCCGGTCTTCTTCTCGCTCTACAAGGTGCTCTACATCACCATCGAGATGCGGCACGCGCCGTTCTTCGGCTGGATCCAGGATCTGGCGGCGCCCGATCCGACCTCGATCTTCAACCTGTTCGGCCTCGTTCCGGTCACCCTGCCGCATATGCTGATGATTGGCGTGTGGCCGCTGATTATGGGCGTCACCATGTTCCTGCAGATGCGCATGAACCCGACGCCGCCGGATCCGACGCAGGCCGCGATCTTCACCTGGATGCCTGTCATCTTCACCTTCATGATGGCGGGTTTCCCGGCCGGCCTCGTCATCTACTGGGCCTGGAACAACACGCTGTCGATCCTGCAGCAGGGCGTGATCATGAAGCGGCAGGGCGCCAAGATCGAACTGTGGGACAATCTGATGGCCCTGTTCCGCAAGAAACCGTCGCCGGCGGAATAGAGGGCTTCTTCGGCAAAGAGCCCGCCCCGGTAAACTGAACCATAAAGTTGGGCGGTTTGGGCAAGAGCGGATTTGACGGCTGGGTCCTGTGTCCTGCAGGGCTCAGCCTTTCATTTCAGTGATGCAGCGCGCGATGCCGTGGCCCGGCACGCGATAGGGACAAGGGACCGAGCCGGCATCTTCCTCGCCTCCCTTCATTGCCGCAAATCGAACCTCGCTGCTGCCGGATTGTCCGTATGGAACTTATCCTGCGTTCAAGAGTTCGCGCACAAGGCTTCCTAAAAGCTCCCGCGTGGGAGGATCAGGTCGACGCGCCCGTTAAATTCAAGGCAGTGCAGCGGATCGACCTCATCACATGCTACTTGCAGCGAGGCATTCCGATGAGCAGCAACATTCATCCAAAGACACGCAAGGTCACCGACAAGGATTTGAAGCAGAATCCCGGAATTGGCGCCTCCAGGGGCACGATCAAAGGTGGCGATCTTCTCGACGAGGACGAGGAACTGGACGGCGAGAACACTTTTGAGGGAGATGTCGAAAACGACACCACACCGCAAGGCGGGGTCAATCCCCGTCAGACCGGGCGAACTAACGAATAGGAGCCGGCACGACCGGCGTCGAGCGTGCGGAGGAAGACCGGCAGCGATGGTCCGGGGCCGGAAGCCGGGAGAGCGGATACCGCGGAAAAGAGTTCGCTCGTCAATGACGTCACGTCGACCCGATCAACCGCCTGATTGGAGGCTGTCATGCTGGATTTCGAGCACGCCAGGCATCGGATGGTGGAGGCGCACATCGCGCGCCGCGGTGTGCGTGACAAGCGGGTTCTGAATGCGGTGCGCCGGGTCGCGCGGGAGCAATTCGTCGACGAAGGTTTTGAGGAATTCGCCTATGAGGACAGCCCGCTGCCGATCGGCAGCGGACAGACGATCTCGCAACCCTTCATCGTGGCGAAAATGGCTGAGATGGCCGAAATCGAGGCTACCGATCGCGTGTTGGAAATCGGCACCGGCTCGGGCTACGCGGCAGCCGTACTGGCCGAACTTGCTGAACACGTTTTCACCATCGAGCGGCACCGATCGCTCGCGCAACAGGCGGAGCGGCGGCTGAATGCCGCCGGTTACCGAAACATCGAGGTTAGGGTCGGCGACGGCACGAAAGGCTGGCAGGAAAAGGCACCCTTCGATGCTATCGTCGTCGCGGCCGCCGGCAAATCCATTCCCCTCGGCTTGCAGGAGCAGTTGGAGATCGGCGGCAGGCTGATCATTCCGGTCGGTGAAGACCCTTACTCCCAGCGGCTCGTTCGGCTCACGCGGATTGCGGCAAACAAGTTCGAGGAGGAGGACCTCGGCGGTGTCATGTTCGTGCCGCTGATCGGCGAGCATGGCGGGCACGACGAAAGCACGCGGTCGGCGCGCGGGGTGCGCCCTCCTCCATTGCCGCGGCAAATCGCGCGGGCGGCCGAAGATCTGCCGCCGATCGACGATCCGGCCTTCGGCGCGATGTTCGACCGGTTCGGCAGCCGGCGCGTCGTCTTGCTCGGCGAAGCCAGCCACGGCACTTCAGAATTTTATCGTGCGCGCGCGGCTGTCACCCAACGCCTCCTCCAGCGACACGGGTTCACCATCGTGGCCGTC
This sequence comes from Mesorhizobium sp. B2-3-5, assembly GCF_006442395.1. NCBI lineage: Bacteria > Pseudomonadati > Pseudomonadota > Alphaproteobacteria > Hyphomicrobiales > Phyllobacteriaceae > Mesorhizobium > Mesorhizobium sp. B2-3-5. The sequence continues at coordinate 68,212 of NZ_VFVX01000011.1, forward strand.
GAGGCGGACTGGCCGGATGCGGCGCAGATCAATCGATATGTTCGCGCAGAGGAACGGCAGTCGGATGCGCAGCCACCTTTCCAGCGCTTCCCGACCTGGATGTGGCGCAACACCGAGGTGGCCGCATTCATCGGCTGGCTGCGTGAATACAACCGGGATGTGCCCGATCATGCGCGGAAAGCAGGCTTCTACGGGCTGGATCTCTACAATATGAGCGGCTCGATCGCCACGGTGCTTGCCTACCTGGAAAAGGTCGATCCCGAAGCGGCCGCCGTCGCGCGCGAGCGCTATGGCTGTCTGATGCCTTGGCAGAACGAGCCCACCACCTACGGACGCGCGGCGCTGCGGCCGGGCTACAGAACCTGCGAAGAGGCCGTGGTGCGGCAGTGCATGGATCTGTTCGAACGATCCATGACGGAGGGCGACGGCGATCTCCTCGACGCCAAGCAGAGTGCACGTCTGGTCGCATCGGCCGAGCGGTACTACCGCGTTATGTATTATGGTGGCGCCGAGACCTGGAACCTCCGCGATCGGCACATGTTCGAAACGCTCGATCAGCTTCTCGAAGCGCAAGGACCGGATTCGAAGGCCGTGGTGTGGGCGCATAACTCGCATATCGGCGACGCGCGGCATACCGATATGGGCACTGTCCGCGACGAGCTGAACATCGGCCAGCTCTGCCGGGAACGCTTCGGTGCCCGGACGGCGCTGATCGGCTTCGGAACAGATACCGGTACCGTCGCCTGTGCCTCGGATTGGGACGGTGAGATGGAGGTGAAGGATGTGAATCCTTCGCTGCCGCACAGCTTCGAGCGGCTGTGTCACGACAGCGGCAAGCCGTCGTTCCTGCTGGATTTTGGGCGCCATGGCCAGCTCGGCGCCGATCTGGCGGCGCCGAGGCCGGAACGCTATATCGGCGTCATCTACCGGCCGGAGACTGAACGGCTCAGCCATTACATGGACTCGTCCGTCTCCCTCCAGTTCGATGCCTTCGTCTGGTTCGATCGAACGTCCGCGGTCACGCCGCTCGACATGTCGGCCGACAGCACCGGCAAGGTACCGGATACATTCCCCTTCGGCATCTGAGGTCCGGACTTCATTCCAGTGCATTGGCGGGTCAGACGTCCTCAACCGCACGGCCTGTCGAGAAAGACTGGTTCGGTCCGGGCTTTTTTGGGGGGCGGGCATCTGTTCCCGTGATCGGCGAAACTGAAAGCACTCGCGCGGCGCAATCAGCCGGGTTCTGGCGTCACTCCATGACGGCGCTGTGGTCGACCTTGGCCGGCGTCCCGGGCTTGCGCAGCAGGAGCACCAGCGGAATGGCGGCCAGCGACAGGATCATCATCAGCTTGAAGTCGTTCATATAGCTGATGATCGTCGCCTGCAGCGTCACCACGCCGTCCAGCGCGGCGCGGCCGGCGGCGGTGTAGGGGTTCATCGCTTGCGCGATCGCCGGATTGCCGAACGCCTGGTTGAAGGGCGTCACATAGGTGGCGATGTTGGCATGGTTGATCTGCACGTTCTGCGTCAGCAGAGCGGTGACCACCGATATGCCGACGCTGGATCCGATGTTGCGTGACAGATTGTAGAGCCCGGTGCCTTCCGCGCGCCGTTCCGGCGCCAGCGTGGCGAAGGTGATGGTGGTCAACGGCACGAACAGGAAGCCCAGTCCGGCGCCCTGGATGAAGCCGGTGCTGACGATCGTCCATTGCGACACGTCGGGCGTCCAGCCGGTCATGTCATACATCGCCCAGGCGGTGATCAGCAGGCCGGTCAACAGCAGCCAGCGCGTGTCCACCTTGCCGACCAGCCTGCCGACCAGGAACATGCACGCCATGGTGCCGAGGCCGCGCGGCCCCATGACGATGCCGGCCGTCACCACCGGATATCCCATCAGCGTCTGCAGATAGGGTGTCATCAGGGCGAGCGAGGCGAGATAGGTGATGCCGATGATGAAGATGAAGACCATGCCGACGGCGAAATTCCGATCGAGGAACAGCTTCGGGTTCACGAAGGTGTTGCGGCCGGTGAAGGTGTGGACGAGGAAGATGTAGAAGGCGGATGCGCAGATCAGCGCCTCGACGATGATCTCGGAGGACGAGAACCAGTTGAGCTGCTCGCCGCGATCGAGAAACATCTGCAGGGCCGCGATGGTGATGCTGAGCATGCCGAAGCCCAGCCAGTCCAGCCTTGCCTTGAAGTCCAGCTTCGTTTCCTGGACGAACATCGACACACCCGCGAAGGCCAGCGCCCCAATCGGCACGTTGATGTAGAACACCCAGCGCCAGCTGACATTTTCGGTCAGCCAGCCGCCGATGACCGGTCCCAGCACGGGTCCGACCATCACCGACACGCCGAACAGCGCCATCGCCGAGCCGCGTTCTTCCACGCTGTAGATATCGAGCAGGATGCTCTGCGACAGCGGCACCAAGGCCGCGCCGAACAGGCCTTGCAGCAGGCGGAAGCCGACGATCTGCGGCAGCGACCGCGCGAAACCGCACAGCACCGAGGCGACCACGAAGCCAGTGATCGAGGTCAAAAGGATGCGCTTGCGGCCGAAACGGTTGGCAAGGTAGCCCGAGGGCGGCGTCATGACCGCGGCCGCGACGATATAGGAGGTCAGCACCCAGTTGATCTGGTCGGCGCTCGCCGAAACGCTGCCCTGGATGTAGGGCAGCGCCACATTGGCGATGGTCGTGTCCAGCGCCTGCATGATGACGGCCAGGATCACGCAAGCCGTGATGGCGCCGCGATTGGCGACCACCGGTGTGGCACCTGCCGCGGTCGCGCTGGTCATGACTTTTGTCCGAAGCTCTTGATAAGATTGGTGATGAAGTCCGGCAGGCCGCGCGCATGGCCGGTGTCGACATCGACCACGACGCTCATGCCGCCCCGCAGCGGCGGTTTGCCCCCGATATCGTCAACCGTCACGCGCATCGGGATGCGCTGCACGACCTTGACCCAGTTGCCGGTGGTGTTCTGGGCCGGCAGCAGCGAGAATGACGACGACGAGGCGGGGCTGATCGAGGCAACCGTGCCATGCCACACGGCACCCGGATAGGTGTCAACGCTGATCGTCGCCGTCTGTCCGGGCCGCACATAGGTCAGCTCGGTTTCCTTGGGCTCGGCCGCGATCCACAGATCGGTCGACGAGACCAGGCTGAAGGCCGGCTGCGAAGCCGGCAGATATTTGCCGACCTGAAGCGCATCGACATTGGTGACGATGCCGTCGAACGGCGCCTTGACGATGGCATCGTCAAGGTTGCGCCGGGCGTCGTCCACGCCAGACTGGGCTTGGAGGTAGAAGGGGTTCTTCTCCACCGGCTGGTCGGCGTCGCCGCCAAGCTGGGCAAGGGTGGCCTGCGCCTGTGACTTGGCAACGGACACTTTCTGGCGCGCCGCGACGAGGTCGTGCTGGGCGCTGTCGAAAGACGCCTTGGAGGCGGTGGAGGTCTTGAGCAGATCCTGCTGGCGCTGGAAGGCGGCCTCGTAATAGGGAATGTCGGCCTCGGCCTGCTCGATCTGCGCCAGCGACTGCTGGTAGCTCGCCTGCAAGGTCAGCACCTGGTTGCGCACGGTCCCGAGCTGGGCCTGGGCGGCGGCGAGCGCGGTTTCGAAAGAAGCCGGCCGCAAGCGGAAGAGCACGTCACCCTTCTTCACAGCCTGGTTCTCGTGCACGTCTATTTCCCGCACGGTGCCGGAGACGTCGGTGGACACGCCGAGCGACTGGGCCTGGATATAGGCATTGTCGGTCGTCATGACCTGGCCGCCGGTGACATAGTAATAGCCGCCGATAACCAGCGCGACGGGCAGTAAGGCAAAGAGCACCGGCCGCGTCAGGCTGCGTCTCGGCTTGACCGGCCCGGGAGCGACAGCCGCGACCGGGGCCTGCCGTGGCTGCGGCTCCCTGGACGGGGCCTCGAGCGCCGCCGGCTCCAGGGCGATCGGCGCTTCCAGCTCGTCATTGTCGATGACGACGTTGGCGCGCCTTTGTTCGCGCTCGCTGTCCAGCCGGATGACCTGGTCGCTGGTTCTTTCGCCAACGCTTTCCTTGTCAGCAGGCTTCTTGGGTGATGTTGATTCAGCCATGTAATTTCTCCCGGTCGACGGCTGGCTGGGTGCAAGCCGCGAGCAGATTGGATTTGGTCAAGCTTAGGGTTTGCAGCAGATGCTGCCGTGCACCCGGCGAAAGGCCGGCGAAGGCCTCGTTTCGTGTTTTCTGGCCGTTGCCGCGCATGAGCTCGACCAGCGGATGGGCCTGCGGCGCCAGATAAAACAGCCAGGCCCTGCGGGCTACCCTCTTGTCCAGCAACCGGGCGGATGTGATCGGCATGATCTCGATGAGGTCGGCGAGCTTGTTCTGGTGAATGCCTTCATGCAGCGAAAGATAGGCCAGCACCTGCCATTGAGCCCGCGTCAGCCCCGATGCGCGCGAACGCTGCTCGAACCGCTTCCGTAGCAGACGCGCGACATCGTGCAGCACGAAGCTAATATTGGGCGAGGAGGACATGGAAGGGGATCAGGGTCTGCCGGGAGCTTTTCGTGAGCATGCTTATTATCATCATGCACATAATCCTGCTGGACGGCACGTGCAAGACGGATTAAGCCGCGCGGAAGAAAAATTGCATGGGCCACGGCGCGCAAAAGGCGCCCAGGCGGCGAGAATTTTCCGGCAAGGATTTCGACGATGGATTGGATCAGGATCGCAGCCGTGACGGCTCTCGTCGGGTGCCCGGGCGCGGCGGTGGCAAAGGAGGCGGTCAGCTGCGGCGGTGCCGCCATGCTGGGTGGCGCGCAGCTGAACTGCAGCCACGTCGAACCCAAGGCGCCCCAGCAATTCTGCACGTTTAGCTGGGCTCTCCATACGACATCAGGCGACCAGAAAGTGGTCGAAGGCACCTTCATGCTGCCGCCCGGCGCCGCCAACGTCACCGTCTATCAGGGCGGTGGTTTCGACAGCGCGCTGTCCAATCCGATCGTCATCTGCCGCGGCAACAAATGAGCTTGTCCGCCAACGAGGACTCGCTCCCCGGCCGTTTGGTGCTATAGGGCGGATCACGTTATTTTGACCGGCGCCTTCCGTTTCCGGATGCGCCGATCCGCCAATTCCCGGACGAACCGACATGGACGGACCGGGGCGCCGACATCTCTCTTCTGGAGGCAGCAGCTTGAACACTCAAAACAGCGCCACGATCGGCACCGATCTGTTCACGCGCGGGTGGATCTTTATCCGTGGCGTGCCGGCAATGAAGTTCCTGCCGCCGGAAGGCCCGCCGGAAATCGCCTTTGCCGGCCGCTCCAATGTCGGCAAGTCCTCGCTGATCAATGCCCTGGTCAATCAGAAGGGGCTGGCGCGCACCTCCAACACGCCCGGGCGAACGCAGGAGCTCAACTATTTCGTGCCGGATGGATTTTCGGGCGAGGGCGGCGACCTGCCGCCGATGGCGCTGGTCGACATGCCGGGCTACGGCTACGCCACCGCGCCCAAGGAGAAGGTCGACGAGTGGACGAAGCTGGTCTTCGATTACCTCAAGGGTCGTGTCACGCTGAAGCGGGTCTATGTGCTGATCGATGCCCGCCACGGCATCAAGGCCAAAGACGACGAGGTCCTGTCGCTGCTCGACAAGGCGGCGGTGTCCTACCAGATCGTGCTGACCAAGACCGACAAGATCAAGGCTGCCGGCGTGCCAAGGCTGATCGAGGAGACGCTGGCCAAGATCAAGAAGCGTCCGGCGGCCTTTCCGTTCGTGCTCGCGACATCATCGGAAAAGGGCGAAGGCCTTGAGGAATTGCAGGCCGCGATCGTGCTTGCGGCCAATGGCGGCTAGGGAACGGAGATAAGGACCGATGCCGGTGGATCGGCGCTACGACTTGGCCTCCAGGCCAATCATCTCGTGGCTCTCTTCGTCGGCAAGCTGTTCGGTGCCGTAGGCCTTCAGGAACATGCTGACACCCGACCTGACGATGTGGTCGATCTCTTCCTGGTTCGGAGCCTTGGTCCGGTAGGCGAAGATGCACTGCCGGAAAAGCCCGGCCAGGCAAAGCTCGGTGAACTGATAGGCGGCAAGATCGACATCGTCGATCTTGAGCAGGCCACGTTCGACGGCTGCATTGAGGAACGTCACGACCTTGTCATGGCCGCGTTTGGGGCCGCGCTCGTAAAAGCGCGCGCCCATGTCGGGGATCCTGTCGGAAGCGCCGATCACCGTGCGCTGCGCCTGGATGACCTTGGCCGAGGTGATCTTCATGGACAGCACCTTGCCGAACTTCACCAACGTCTGGCGCAGGTCGTCGGCACGGTCGAGCATGTCGTACATGTTCTTGAAGATGGTGCCGCGCTCTTCCTCGATCAGCGCCTCGAACAGCTCTTCCTTGTTGGCGAAGTAAACATAGATGGTGCCTTTCGACACGCCGGCCTCGCGCGTGATGTCGTTCATCGACGCGGCCTCGAAGCCCTTGTCGATGAAGACACGGCGGGCGCCATCGATGATCTGGCTGCGCTTGACCGGATCCTGTCCAGCCGCCGGGCGGCCACGGCGCAGGCTCTCCAACAGGTCGCACTGTTCCTTGTCAACATCGGGTTCGGCCATGGGATGACACCTCGAAAATAATTCGAACCAACCGGTTCGATTGTCTCTTGATATGGTCCTCTTTTCGCGCTATGTCAACGGCCGGATCGAACCGAACGGTTCAGTATTATAACAATTAGAGAGATGTCATGTCCTCGAACGCGCCCTCGACCGCCGAAGTCCGTCCTTTTCCCCACGCCAAGGTTGCCCCGGCGACGGAAGCACCGGAAGTCCCTTTCCAGCCTGTCGTTGCACCGCCGCCCGCGGAGGCGCCGGCAAGGAAGAAGCGTTCGGTGCGCTCGTTCCTGCTGCCGATCATTGGCCTTGCCCTGCTGACCGGTGGCGCCTGGTATGGCTATGACTACTGGACCACGGGCCGTTTCATGATTTCGACCGACGACGCTTATGTCCAGGCCGACATGGCGTTCGTTTCGCCTAAGATTTCCGGCTATGTCGACCAGGTCAAGGTCAGCGAGAACCAGGTGGTCAAGGCTGGCGACCCGCTGCTGACGATCGACGACGGCGACTACAGAATAGCCGTTGCCCAGGCCGAGGCGCAGATTTCCACGCTGGCGAAAACGCTCGACCGTATCGATGCGCAGACCAAGGCCGCGCAGGCGTCCCTGCAGCAGGCGCAGGCGCAGAAGGTCGCCGACCAGGCGGCCGCCGACAACGCCGCCCGTGCGCAGCAGCGCGCCGCGCAACTGGTCAAGACGCATGTCGGTACCCAGGCACAGCTGGACGACGCCCAGACCGCGCTCGACCAGGCCAATGCCGCTCTCGTCGGCGCCGACGCGCAGATCGCGGCCGCGCAGGCCAATATCGGCGTGCTCGAGGCGCAGCGCGCCGAGTCGGCGAGCACGCTCGCATCCCTGCAGCTCGGCCGCGACAAGGCCGCGCGCGACCTTTCCTTCACCGTGCTCAAGGCACCCTATGATGGCGTCGTCGGCAACCGTTCCGTCGAGCAGGGCGACCTCGTCAGCCCCGGCCAGAAGCTCGCCGTCGTCGTGCCGATGGACAAGCTCTACATCGTCGCCAATTTCAAGGAGACGCAGCTTGCCCGGCTGGTGCCGGGCGAAAAGGTGAACATCTCGGTCGACGCCATCGACGGCAAGCCCATCCAGGGAACCGTCTCGTCACTCGCTCCGGCGTCAGGCGCGGTGTTCTCGCTGCTGCCGCCCGAGAACGCCACCGGCAACTTCACCAAGGTGGTGCAGCGCATCCCGGTCCGCATCGATGTCCCGGCCGATGCCCTGAAGACCGGCAAGTTGCGCGCCGGGCTCAGCGTTGTCGTCGCCGTCGACAGCCGCACGGCGCCGGCCACGACCAGCAACTAAGCGCTTTCGGAGGGCGGCCCGGCGGCTTATCAAGCGCCGGACCGCCCGGCCTGCCTCAAGGAGGCTCAGGAAATGGCAACCGCAACCATCACCGCAGGATCGCCGCCGGCAAGGCCGGCCGTTCCCGACACCATCTCGACCCGGCGCGTCATCGCCTTCCTGGCGATGGTGTTCGGCATGTTCATGGCGATCCTGGACATCCAGATCGTCTCGGCTTCGCTGGCCGAGATCCAGGCGGGCCTCAGCGCCAGCTCCGACGAGATTCCGTGGGTGCAGACCGCCTACCTCATCGCCGAGGTGGTGATGATCCCGCTATCCGGCTTCCTCAGCCGCATGCTGTCGACGCGCGTGCTGTTCACCATCGCGGCGGCGGGCTTCACCGCGGCCAGCGCTCTGGCCGCGACAGCCACCAATATCGACCAGATGATCGTCTATCGCGCCGTGCAGGGCTTCATCGGCGGCGGCATGATCCCGAGCGTCTTTGCCGCGGCCTTCACCATCTTTCCGCCCTCGCGCCGCGCCATCGTCTCGCCGATGATCGGCCTGGTGGCGACGCTGGCGCCGACCATCGGCCCGACCGTTGGCGGCTATATCAGTCACGCCTTTTCCTGGCACTGGCTGTTCCTGGTCAATGTCGTGCCCGGCATCCTGGTGGCGACCGCGGCCTGGTCGTTGATCGATTTCGACAAGCCCAATCTCAAGCTGTTCAACAAGTTCGACTGGTGGGGCCTGGCCGGCATGGCGGCCTTTCTCGGCTGCATGGAATATGTGCTGGAAGAGGGTCCGAACAATGACTGGCTGCAGGACCAGGCCGTGTTTATCTGCGCCATCGTCATGACCATCGGCGCGGTGATCTTCTTCTGGCGTGTGTTCACCGCCGAGGAGCCGATCGTCGACCTCAAGGCGTTCAGCAACGTCAACTTCGCCTTCGGCTCGCTGTTTTCCTTCGTTATCGGCATCGGCCTCTACGGGCTCACCTATCTCTACCCGGTGTTCCTCGGCCGCATCCGCGGCTACGATTCGATGATGATCGGCGAAGCGCTGTTCGTCAGCGGCCTGGCCATGTTCGTCACCGCGCCGATCTCCGGTTTCCTGTCGAGCAAGATGGACCTGCGGCTGATGATGATGATCGGCTTCTTCGGCTTCGCCACCGGCACATGGTGGATGACGCATCTCACCGCCGACTGGGATTTTTATGAGCTGCTCATCCCGCAGATCCTGCGCGGCTGTTCGATGATGCTGTGCATGGTGCCGATCAACAACATCGCGCTCGGCACCTTGCCGCCCGATCGCCTGAAGAACGCGTCTGGCCTGTTCAACCTCACCCGCAATCTGGGCGGCGCGGTCGGCCTTGCCATCATCAACACCGTGTTGATCGACCGCAATGCCTTCCATTACGCAAGGCTTTCCGAGCATGTGCAGTGGGGCAGTGCGGCCGCGCAGACCAAACTGCAGAACATGACGCTCAACTTCGAACAGACCACGGGCCTCGACGCCACCACTGCCGCGATCTCCAAGCTGTCGGGCATGGTTCATCAGCAGGCGGCGCTGCTGTCCTTCATGGACGTGTTCTACCTGCTGACGGTGCTGTTCGCGACGCTAGGCCTGTTCACCATGCTGATCAAGAAGCCGGCAGCGCCCGGTGGCGGTGGCGGCGGCGGGCACTGAAGCAAGGAACCGTGGCAGCGGTGATCGGGAAGTTCCTCCAGTCCACGCCCGAAAACCCTGACCGCGCAAAAACTCCGGGTCGCAAGGCCCGGAGTTTTTTAATTCGGATTAGAGCTTTCAGGCCGTGGCGGGCTTGAAGGTCAGCGCCACGCCGTTGATGCAGTGGCGCAGGCCGGTCGGCGCCGGGCCATCGTCGAAGACATGGCCGAGATGGCCGCCGCAGCGGCGGCAATGCACCTCGGTCCGGGTCATGCCCAGCGACCGGTCCTCGGTCTTGCCGATGCCATTGGCGATCTCCTGCCAGAAACTCGGCCAGCCGGTGCCGGAATCGAATTTCGTCTCGGAGGGATAGACCGGCAAATCGCAGCCGGCACAGGCGAATATGCCCTTGCGATGCTCGTTGAGCAGCGGGCTGGTGCCGGGATACTCCGTGCCCTGCTTGCGCAGCACGTCGAAGGCGGCCGGCGACAGGATGGCCTTCCACTCGTCGTCGGTCTTGGTGACCTCGAATTTTTCGGCGGCCCGTGCGGGCTGCGGGCTGCCCATGCGCAGCATTGTCGCCGCGGCTCCTACAATGCCGATGGCGGCGGCGCCGCTCAAAAGAAAGTCGCGACGGTTCATCACCAATTCCTCCTGTTGTCCTTTTGCCAGACCGCGCCGCCACGCGGAAATCAAAAGCCGGTGACGGTTCACTCCCGAACGAACTCCGCGCCGTTCGATGTGAACGGCGCGGAGCGCGTGCCGGTTGCCGATCACGGGAGCGGGATCATGCAATCGACGAGAGCTCTTGCTGCGACTTCGTCGGCGGCAAGTCCTTTGTTACATCTTCGGCAGCAAAACCTTATCGATGACGTGGATGACGCCGTTGGACTGTTCGACATCGGCGATCGTCACATCGGCTGCATTGCCGTTCTCATCCGTGACGGTGACCTTGCCGCCAGCGGCCTTCAGCGACAACTCGCAGCCGCCGACCGTCTTGACCTTGTGCGTGCCGCCGTCGGCCTTCGCCATCGAGGCCACGTCCGCCGCCATCGCCCTGGCGCCGATCACATGGCAGGTCAGGATCTTGACGAGCTTTTCCTTGTTCCCGGGCTTGAGCAGCGTCTCGACCGTTCCGGCAGGCAGCGCCGCAAAGGCCTCATTGGTCGGCGCGAAGACCGTAAACGGTCCGGCGCCCCGCAGCGTGTCGACCAGCCCGGCGGCCTTGACCGCCGCGACCAGCGTCGTGTGATCCTTCGAATTGACGGCGTTGTCGACGATGGTCTTGTTGGCATACATGGCGGCGCCGCCAACCATCGGGTTTTGGGCATAGGCGGCGGTGGCCAGCGCGGAGACAACGATCGAACCGGCGGCAAAAAGGGTGGCGAATCTACGCATGATGTTCAAACTCCTCGGGTTTCTCTTCCCATTTTTGGGGACGCGAGAAGATACGGAGCACAAATGCGGGAGTTTCAGAATGTTTTGTCCTATTTAGCTTATTTAGCTCTAGTGAAGGGATTTATTCCACCCAAAGTTTGCCGGCTCACGCGGTCGCTTGGACATGCGTGACATAAGATGGATTGGAATTATTCTGGCGGCGGCCTCGCGGTGAGAGGTGGCGGGTCAGATGCCCTTCAGATCGCCGGCCGCGACCACCGGTCCGGTCGGCTGGCCGGTCGGCGAACCGCCAGATGGCTCCAGGCTGACCGCCAGCACAGCCCCCTGCCCGAGCTTCTGCTGCGTGGCGGGCGAGACGCCGATATGCGCCGTCGCACCGGCCGGGATGACGCCCATCGAGACCGGCGCGTTCTTGCCCTCGATCATCCACAGTTCGAAGTCCTTGCCGGACGCGAGCGCGCCGGAAATATGCGACAGGCTGACTTCATGCCGTTCTGAATCATAGACGGCGAGATATTTGACGTCGCTGCCGTCGGCGGCGAGCGAGGCGACCAGCCGCGTCTGCGGCTGTTCCGCCGGCCGATTGACATAGGGGACCGTGACGTAGAGTGCCAGCGCCGCGACAGCGGCGGTAGCCAGCCCGCGCCAGAAGGCGAGGCTGGACCATAGGCTGGCGCGCGGCTCGGTGGCCGGCTCGGTGGCGCCGGAGAACAGGCGGCGATCGACCGCGGTCTTCACCGCTGTCGGCGGCTCGACGTCCGGATAGGCGGCGGCGAGCGGCGACAGGCGGGCCTCCCAGCCGTCGACGAGCCGCGCGAAATCGGCCTCGGCGTCGATCCGCCTGGACGCAATCCGCCGTTCTTCCGCCGGCAGGACGCCGAGAACGTATTCGGCGGCGAACAGGTCGTCGCCGCCACGTTCCGGTCCATTGTCCTCTGCCAGCGTCATCTTTCCAGGCATTCCCTGAGCTTCATCAGGCTGCGACGCAGCCAGGTACGCATGGTGTTCAGCGGCACGCCGTGGCGTTCCGCAACTTCGGCATAGCTTTCGCCCTTGAGATAAGCGCCCCGGACGGCCGCCGCACGGTCCTTCTCCAGCTCGTCGAGACAATGATGGACGCGTTCGGATTCGTCGCCCGCCACCACCATCGCTTCGGGTCCAGGCGCCGGATCGGCCACGTCGAGCGCGGCATCGATATCGGCGGATGGCTTGCGCCGCGCCCTGACGCGATCGATCGCGTGGTTGCGGGCGATCGCCACCAGCCAGGAGATCGGGCTCAGGTCGGAGACGGCAAAGCGGTCCGCCTTCGTCCATATCTTGACGAAGACTTCCTGCAACGCTTCTTCCGCATCTCCCCGGTCGTTCAATACACGAAGGCACACGCCGAAAAGTTTCGCGCTGGTCCGCCGGTAGAGCAGATTGAACGCGGCCCGATCCTTCATGGAAGTCCGGACGATCAGCTTCGTGATGTCCTGCGGCGTCATGCGGGGCAAATTAGGTGATTGCATTGTATTTGCAACGACGGAATATTCCGTGCGCCTAAAGTTCCGGCGTTCCGGCGCCGGCTTCAATTGCCAAGTAAATCGCCGCTGGCTAGCTTGGCGGGAGTGGGGAAGCGCTGATGTCGATCGAACGGATTCTTTGGGAGGAAGACGCAACCAGCCTCGCCAGCATGGTGCGTAAGGGCGACTTGTCCGCGATCGAGCTGACCAATGCGGCGATCGCGCGCGCCGAGGCCACCCGGCCCGAGATCAATGCCACGGCCGAGCCGCTCTATGACTCGGCACGGGCGCGGGCAAAGACCATCGATCGCTCGCTGCCGCTGGCCGGCGTTCCCTTTGCCATCAAGGACCTCGGCATCGCCATCAAAGGCGTGCCGTCGCATGGCGGCAGTCGCATTCCGGCCTGGCTGCCCGACTTCAATTCGACCATGACCGAGCGCTACCTCGCCGCCGGGCTGATCCCGATCGTCACCTCGACATCGCCCGAGCATGGGCTTCGGCTGATGACCGAATCAAAAGCCTTCGGCATCACCCGCAATCCCTGGAACATCGGCCACACCAGCGGCGGCTCGTCGGGCGGTGCGGCGGCGCTGGTTGCCGCCGGCGTCGTGCCGGTGGCGCATGCCTCCGATGGCGGCGGCTCGATCCGCGTGCCTTCCGCCTGCACCGGGCTTGTCGGCCTCAAGACCTCGCGCGGCCGCATCCCGCTGACGCCGCTGGTGAGCGAAAGCTGGTACGGCATGGTGGTCGACCATGCCGTTACCCGCTCGGTGCGCGATTGCGCGCTGCTGCTCGACCTCACCCATGGCCCCGACTCCTTGTCGCCCTATGCGGCGCTGCCGCCGAAGGGCACCTTCGCCGCCGCCGCGGCGCGCGATCCCGGCAAGCTCAGGCTGGGCGTGTATCGCAAGTCGCCGCTTGGCCTGCCGATTTCGGCCGAGACGCTTGTCGCGCTGGACACGGCGGTGGCGCTCGCCCGCGAAGGCGGCCACACGGTCGAGGACATCGACCTGCCCTTCATCGGCCGCGATTTCTTCGCCGACTTCTGCAGGACGGTCGCTTCCGCCGTTGCCGGCATGCTGCGGGCGGAAAAGCTGCGCGTCGGCCGTTCCGTCACCGGCGACATCGAGCGCGCCACGCGGGTGCTCGGCCGGTTGGGCGAAATGATCTCGGCCGGCGAAACCTATGCCGGCCTGCAGCGGCTGCACGCCGCCTCGCGGCAACTGATCGCCGAGACCGCGCAATATGACGCCGTGCTGATGCCCATCATAGCCCACCCGCCGCTTGTCTGCGGCGCCATGGACCCGAAAGGCGCCGATGAGCTGATCGAAAACCTTCTCGACAAGCTGCATCTCACGCCCCTGCTGAAGCTGAAGCCATTGTTCGGCCAGCTGATGGACAAGAGCCTTTTGTTCACCCACTGGCCGGCGATTCACAATGTCAGCGGCCAGCCGTCGATCGCGCTGCCGGTCCATGTGACGGACGCCGGCCTGCCTCTTGGTATCCAGGCCGCCGGCCGCCCGGGCGACGAGGAGACGCTTTTGTCGTTCGCCGCGCAGATGGAGAAGATTTCGGGTTGGCTGAAGCAGCGGGCACCGCTGATGGTGCCTTCATGATGACGAGGTCGTGAGCCACCTGAATATGACAGCAAAGCCATTTGCGGGCGACGCCAATTCCCGCTAAGACGCCGCCGTCCACGTGCATGTCGCCCAAAGGTGCTCAGGTGTTTTGGGACGACGACATACATATCCAAAGCCGGGAACCATGCCGATGACGGACGTCGCCGCCACCGCCGAAATGCAAGCCGCCCTCCTGTCGCGGGCGCTGCCCTACATGCAGCGCTACGAGAACAAGACGGTCGTTGTGAAATATGGCGGCCACGCCATGGGCGACAGCGAACTCGGCAAGGCCTTCGCCCGCGACATTGCTTTGTTGAAGCAGTCTGGCGTCAATCCGATCGTCGTCCATGGCGGCGGGCCGCAGATCGGCGCAATGCTGACCAAGATGGGCATCGAATCCAAATTCGAGGGCGGCCTGCGCGTCACCGACCAGAAGACGGTCGAGATCGTCGAAATGGTGCTGGCCGGCTCGATCAACAAGGAGATCGTCGCCCTGATCAACGCCGAGGGCGAATGGGCGATCGGCCTGTGTGGCAAGGACGGCAACATGGTGTTCGCCGAAAAGGCGCGCAAGACGATGATCGACCCGGATTCCAACATCGAGCGGGTGCTTGATCTCGGTTTCGTCGGCGAGCCGGTCGAAGTCGACCGCACGCTGCTCGACCTTCTGGCGCGCTCCGAAATGATCCCGGTGCTGGCGCCGGTGGCGCCCGGCCGCGACGGTCACACTTACAACATCAATGCCGACACTTTTGCCGGCGCCATCGCCGGCGCCTGCAAGGCCTCTCGCCTTTTGTTCCTAACCGATGTGCCCGGCGTGCTCGACAAGAACAAGAAGCTGATCGACGAGCTGACCGTCGCCGAGGCCAGGGCGCTGATCAAGGACGGCACGGTCTCTGGCGGCATGATCCCCAAGGTCGAGACCTGCATCGAAGCGATCGAGCGCGGTGTCGAGGGCGTCGTCATCCTCAACGGCAAGACCGCGCATTCCGTACTGCTCGAACTCTTCACCGAGCACGGCGCCGGCACGCTGATCGTGCCCTGAGGTGGTGCGGCGACAGCGCTGGCTGACACGCGCCTAATCCGGCAGGGCCGCGACCGCCACGATTTCGACGACGAGGTCGGGATGGGCGAGTGCGGCGACTCCGATCACTTCCGACGGTGGCGGATTGTTGTAGCTGCAATGCTTGGGACAGTGCTCGGCGAAAAATTCATCCATCACGTCCAACCGAAAATTTGGCGAGCTGAGGGCACCTCCGTTCGGGAATGGTCCCGTGACGTATTGAGTGATCTTGATGAGGTGTTCGAGCGAACTGCCGAGCTCCTCCAGATCTGATTTGATGTTCATCAGAATGGAGCGCCATTGCGTCGCTGCGTCACCAACGGCACCGCCCTTGCCACTGGACGGATCGTAATTTTCGGCGGTGCCTGTATTGCCGGCAAGAAAGACGTATCCCTTGGCTCCCGTCACGACAGTGCCTTTTCCCCAAGGCATCTGCCGGTCACCCTTCATCTTCTTGTACGTGACAAGGTTCATCGCTTCCTCCTGCCGGTAGCCAGCGGCCCAATTGCAAAGTTAGCGCATTGCCCGTCAACGGCCAGGGTTGGTCCGGCCTCCGGCGGTGGAACGCGGAAGAGGACCGCTCAGGCGCCGCGCGACTGCCGCCGCTTTTCGCGCTGGTCGCGGAACTGCCATCGATTCCTCCTCGGCGTCCTGCGGCGCGCCCCAGAACGCGGCGAGTGTCGGACCATCCTTCGTCCGGCGGTCCGTCATCAGAAACCCCCAGACTTCCCGAAACCACACGCGCCGGCCCATCTTCGTATACCAGCGCATCGAGTGCCGCTGCTCGGGATCCCTATGGAAAAGGATGCGCGCCAGCGCCTTCGGCCGCGACTGCACCGCCAGCTCGATCAGCTTGACGCTGAAGAACAGCATCCACGGCTTCAGCCGCGTCATGTGCAGCACCTGGTGCTTGTAATCCCACAGCCGCGCATCCTGCTGGATCACCTTGCGGTCGCGGGCGATCCGGAAGAACGGCGTCCAGCGGTGCGGCGTCACGTAAAGCGCCTGGATCTGGTCGGGGTCATAGGCGAGGAGCTGGCGAAAGCCGCGCCAGAGGTCGCGAAACCCCTCGTCCTCGAAGCCTGCCACCCAGGTCGCCATCGACAGGATGCCGTGTTTCCGCAGCAGCCTTATCGCCTCGCGGTCGGATGAGGTGCTGCCGCCCTTGCGGATCAGTTGCAGCGTATGCTCGTCGGTGTTTTCCATGCCGAGCAGCCAACGGATGACGCCGGCCTTGCGGTAGAGATGCAGGATGTCGGCGTCGCGCACGATGTCGTCGGCACGGGTAGAGCCGACGATCAGCACCGGCACGTTCTCAGCAATCACCGCATCCAGAAACGCGCGCCAGGCCTTCTTCGAAACCGTCGGATTCTCGTCGGCCAGATTGATCAGTTCGACGCCGTGCTCGCGGTGCAGCCAGGCGATCTCCCTGGCGAACTTCACGGGGTCGCGATGCCGCCAGCGGGTCCAGAAGCCGCGCTGGCCGCAATAATTGCACTGATGCGGGCAGCCGCGCGAAAACTGCATGACCACGGCGCGCTTGCCGCCCCAATAGCTGTACTTGGGGTGTTCGATCAGCTCCCAGCCGACGCGGTAGGCGTCGAGCTCGGTGATCGTCATCGCCGCCTGCGTGGCGAAAGGCCGGTCAAGGTCGTCACGAAAGGCGATGCCGGCCACGCTTGCCGGCGCCTGGTGCATTTCCAGCGCCTCGACCAGGGCGACAACGGTCGCCTCGCCCTCGCCGCGCACGATGAAGTCGAAGACGTCGGTCGCCGCCAGTATGTCGCGCCAATGATAGGTCGGAAAGACACCGCCATAGATGATGAAGGTGGCGGGTTCGCGCTGCTTGATCATTTCGGCGATCAGCAGGGCGGTCGGGTGCGCCGAGGTCGATCCGGAATGGCCGATCAGGACGAAGTCGGGGTGGTCATCCAGCGCGTCGCGCACCACCATGTCGAGCGGCATCGGCCCGAATTCGGCATCGACGAGCCGCACGTCATGGCCGGCATCGATCAGCGGGCCGCCGATCGCCAGCAGGCCGAGCGGCGGCAGATGGTCGTCCGGCACGCGGCTGCCGATGGCGGTGTGCGGTGGGTTGATCAGGACGATTTTCATGGCGGACCTCCTCGGTGGCTGGTCCGTTCATGCTGGCCGGCGCGCCGGGCGCCGAATGGGCCGATCCCAGCAGTTTGCGTGCAGCTTTTCCGCAAAAAACCGGAAGCGGCCTCAGCGCTTCAGATGCCCGAGCGGCACGTGGCCGGGTCCCTTGATGTTCTGCAGCACCAATTGCGTGTGGACGTCGCGCACGCCGTCGAGCCGCATCAGCCGGTGCATGACGAAAGCGTTAAGGTCGTCTACCGAGGGCACCATGACATGCAGCAGGAAGTCATGATCGCCGGTCATCGTCCAGCATGACGACACCTCGTCCATACGCTGGACCGCGGCAATGAAGCTCTCTGGCGATCCGTCGCTGTGGCTGACCAGGCGCACCTGGATGAACACCTCGACCATCAGGCCGACCGCGCGCCGGCTGATCACCGCGGCGAAGCCCTTGATGATGCCGGCGTCCCGCAGCGCTTCGAAGCGCCGCGCGCACGGCGTCGTCGACAGGCCGATCTCCTGCGCCAGCTCGGAGACAGGCTTGCGTCCGTCGCGTTGCAGGACATCGAGCATCTTGATCTCGAAATCGTCGAACTGAGGCATTTTCACCCCTTAGAGGCGCTCTTTGAGTGAATATTATCCAGAATACGCCGTTCGATCCATCATCAAAACCGATTTGCCTCAGGAAATCCGATTAATCTCCGGGCACGTTCGCCATTCATGATTTGTGAGGAGAAAAACCATGACGACGATGAGTGTTGCCGAATATGCCCGCGACTGCGCGGCGCAGGGGTTGCGCGGCGACTATTCGGTCTGCCGTGCCGATTTCACCGTGGCGCAGGGCTATGACTACAGCGCCGAGGAACAGGCGGTGTGGCGCACGCTGTGCGACCGCCAGACCGAACTGACGCGCAAGCTCGCCCACCACTCCTATCTCGATGGCGTCGAGAAGCTCGGCCTGCTCGATCGCATTCCCGATTTCGAGGACGTCAGCGCCAAGCTGCGCGAGCTGACCGGCTGGCGGATCGTCGCCGTGCCGGGCCTCATTCCAGCCGCCCCCTTCTTTGATCATCTCGCCAACCGCCGCTTCCCGGTCACCAACTGGCTGCGCACGAGGCAGGAGCTCGACTACATCGTCGAGCCCGACATGTTCCATGATTTCTTTGGCCACGTGCCGGTGCTGTCGCAGCCGGTATTCGCCGACTTCATGCAGATGTATGGCAAGAAGGCCGGTGACATCATCGCGCTCGGCGGCGACGAGATGATCACGCGGCTCTACTGGTACACGGCCGAATACGGCCTGATCCAGGAGGCTGGCCAGCCGCTGAAGGCCTTTGGCGCCGGCCTGATGTCGTCCTTTACCGAATTGCAGTTCGCTGTCGACAGCAAGGATGCCCATCATGTGCCCTTCGATCTCGAAACGGTGATGCGCACCGGCTACGAGATCGACAAATTCCAGCGCGCCTATTTCGTGCTGCCGTCCTTCGACGTTTTGCGCGACGCCTTCCAGACCGCGGATTTCCAGGCGATCGTCGCGCGCCGCAAGGACCAGCCGGCGCTCGACCCGGCGATGGTATAGCCCCTGGGCCGGATCTGACCGGCCGACATCACGTCGGCACAATTTCGCGGTCGGCCGATCCTTCTCTCGGCCGCCGGTATGCCGCGGACGGCTTCTTGGAGGCTTCGGCGGCGCCGGTGTCTGGCGCCGTTGGCGCGACGCCCGTCTTACCCGTCTGTCTTACAATGCGTAGATGTTGCGATTGAACTTCGTTTCCATCACCACATGGGAAGCGGTTTTAACGACGCCGTTGATTTCATTGACGGCATTCACCTCCCGGTTGAGCTTCTCGAGCGTGTCGGCGGCAAGGTGGATGATCAGGTCCCATTCGCCGGTTATGGCAAAGACCGCCTGGATCGACGGCATCGCCTTGATCTTTCTGGAGACGTCCGGGTAGCTCTTGTTGTTCAGGGCGGCGAAGGTGAAACAGTGGACGGAATTCTGGGCCGCCGCCTTGGTCAGTCGCACGGCATAGCCTTCGATGATGCCGCCCGCCTCGAGTTTCTGTATCCGCTCCTGCAGCGCCGTCCTGGATACGCCGAGCTGACGTGCCAACGATGCGACCGGCTCACGTGCGTTCTTCTGCATCAGCGCGAGCAACTGGCGGTCCTTCTCGGTCAATTCCACAATCAAATCCTCTCGCACGGTCGGCGCTGGAACGGTCAAATCGGTCGGCACGATCCTATCGGTTGAACCGCCCCGGCGACAATCCTGAGCAATGGCTCAAGCCGGCGGTGCTGGGCGCAACATCCGGCATTATGCCGCCTCGAGGCGCGCAATGACTGCACGATCGCCATTATCCGGCATTTCGCCGGGTAGAACCCTTCTTTTTGCGACCCGACTGTCAGACGTAACAAACGCCGGTCCATCGGAGGGAACCAGCTTCGGCTGTGGTGGGCACAATCGAAACCTGATCCGCGTTGACCTTGTGGCCGAAAGCACTGGGGTCCGACGCCCGTCACGCATCATGTCAGTTTCAAACACGAGGGAGGGATAACTTTGAAAAAGCTGCTCGAATTCGCCGTTCTTGCCGCCGCGACGTTCGCGGTCACGACGGCAGCCATGGCCGGGGAAACCTTGGACCGCGTCACGTCCAAGAAGGCGATGATCGTCGCGACAAACGCGGCTTGGCCACCGCAGAGCTTCCTCAACGACAGCAACGAACTCGCCGGGTTCGACATCGATGTCTCGCGCGAGATCGGCAAGCGGCTCGGTGTCGAGGTCTCGTTCGAAACGCCCGACTGGGCGACGCTGACCGGCGGACGTTGGCAGGGACGTTACGACCTCGGGGTCGGATCGGTCACGCCGACCAAGGCCCGTTCCAAGGTGATCGATTTTGTCGGTATCTATTATTACAGCCCCTATGTCTACGTCGTGCACAAGGACAGCAACGCCAAGTCGGTCGCCGATCTCAACGGCAAGGTGATCGGTGTCGAGACGGCCACCACCTCGGAGGACTTCATTCGCCGCAAGCTCGAAATCGACGCTCCCGGCCTGCCTCCCGTCGAATACAAGCTCGAACCGGGCGAGATCCGCACCTTCGCCGATTCCATGCTTCCCTTCGATGATCTGAGGCTTGGCGACGGCGTGCGCCTGAATGCCGTGATCGCGCCGGAACAGACGGCGCAGAATGCCGTCAAGAATGGCTATCCCGTGAAGATCCTGGAAGGCGAGTACGCCTTCCGCGAACCGCTCGTCGTCATCGCCGAGAAGAACGACCCCCAGTGGACGGCAAAGGTCGCGGGCGTCATCGCCGAGCTGAAGACGGACGGCACGCTCGCCGCGCTGACCACGAAGTGGTACGGCAAGGACTACAGCGCCAAGTAAGATAATTCCGCCGGCTGCCGTCTGGCGGCCGGCGGGCGTCACCCCGCCAAATGCACCGCCACTTACCGCAAAGTCGCCGATGGCCTATCCCGACACCTACTATGCCCGCACCGCTGCCGACCGCAAGACGAGGCCTCCCCTCCAGGGCGAGGCGCAATGTGACGTGGCCGTCGTCGGTGCGGGACTGGCCGGTCTGACGACGGCGCTGCAGCTGGCGCGCGCCGGACTGCATGTCGCCGTGCTGGAAGCCCAGTCTGTCGGTTTCGGCGCCTCCGGCCGCAATGGCGGTTTCGTCACGCCCGGCTTCGCCACCGGCGGCGAGGCCATTGCCGCGCGCGTCGGCAGGGAGGCGGCGCGCGGACTGCACCGGCTGTCGATCGAGGGCGTCGAATTCGTGCGCGACACCATCGAGGCGCTGGCAATAGCGGCCGCCATGCCGCGCGCCGGCCTGCTCAGTGTCCTGCGTTACGACGACGGCGACGCGCTGAAGGCCTATGCCGAGCAGATGGTGCGCGACCACGGTTACGAGCTTCAATATCTAGGCACGGAAGCCGTCCGCTCGGTGCTGAGGTCTGCTCGCTACCATCAGGGCCTGCGCGACCCGAACGCCTTTCACATCCATCCGCTGAACTATCTGCGGTCCCTGGCCGACGAGATCGAGCGCCTGGGTGGCAAGATCCATGAGAGTTCCGAGGTGGTGCAATGCGACCTGTCCGGGACGCGAAAGATGCTCCACACGGGACAGGGCACGCTTCGGGCGTCCCATGTCGTGCTGGCGACCGGCGGCTACACCGGTCCGGTGTTCGGCCAGCTACACCGCGCCTTTCTGCCCATCGCGACTTATGTGATGGTTTCCGAGGCGGCTCCCCGCCTCATTGCGCAGGCCGTCGCCACGACGGATGCAGTCGGCGACAACAGGCGGGCCGGCGACTATTATCGTCTGGTCGAGAGCGGCAATCGCCTTTTGTGGGGCGGGCGCATCACCACGCGCGCCGCTCCCGCCGAGGCATTGGCGCGCGAGCTGCGCCGGGAGATGGTCGGCACCTACCCGCAGCTCGCCGGCCTCAAGACCGAATTGGCCTGGTCCGGGCTGATGTCCTATGCCCGGCATCTGATGCCCCAGATCGGGGAACTGCAGCCGGGTGTCTGGTATTGCACCGCTTTCGGTGGCCATGGCCTCAACACCACGGCGATTGCCGGAAAACTCGTCGCTGAAGGCATTCTGGGCGTTTCGGACCGGTACCGGCAGTTCGCGCCGTTCGGGCTGAGCTGGGCAGGCGGCGCCGCCGGCTTGGCCGCCGCGCAGGTCACCTACTGGAAATTGCAGGCGCAGGACTGGTGGCGGGAACGCCGCGCCACCGCCAAAGACAAGGTGGCGGCATGATCGGCAGGCTGATGCTCTCCAACCCAGGGCTCGCCCGCCGTGCGGCGGCCGCGCTTGTTCCGGCGCTGCTGGCAGCGGCCCTCTACACCATGGGCATCAAGTCGAGCTGGATCGGCTCGTTGATGCCGGTTGCATCCGACTGGCTGCAGGCCAACCCGGCCCTGTCGCGCGCGCTTTCCGCCGTGTTGATCGCGCTCCTGGTATTGGTGAATTGCAAGCTGCTGCTGCTCCTGCCGCGACGCCAGCAGATCGCCGGCGTCTGGATCGAGCTGTTCGCGCTGCTGATGCTGTTCTTCTATTCCTTCGACCTCTCCTTTGCCTTTATCGCCAGGAAGGTCGGCTTCCTGATTACCCAGGGTGTCGCCACGACGCTTTACATCTCGGCAATCTCGATCCTGATCGCGACGACGATCGCGCTTGTCGGCGCCATCGCCAAGCTGACCGGCAACGGCCTCGTTTTCGGGCTGGCGACCTTCTACACGTCGCTGTTTCGAGGCCTGCCGCTGCTGATGCAGATCTACATCATCTATCTCGGCCTGCCGCAGGTCGGCTACGTGATCGGCGCGGTGCCGGCCGGCATTCTGGCGCTGTCGTTGTGTTATGGCGCCTATATGACCGAGATCTTCCGCGCCGGCATCGAAAGTATCCCGCGCGGACAAAGCGAAGGCGCGACCGCGCTCGGCCTGAGCCCGGGTCAGACCATGGCGCTGGTCATCCTGCCGCAGGCCATGCGCGTCATCATCCCGCCCACCGGCAATCAATTCATCGCCATGCTGAAGGATTCCTCGCTCGTATCCGTCGTCGGTGTCTGGGAGATCATGTATCTCGCCCGCACGATGGGCCAGACGGAGTTCCGCCATATCGAGATGCTGATCACCGCTTCGATGATCTACTGGATACTCTCGATCGCGCTGGAATTCGGCCAGGCATATCTGGAACGGCGTTTCGGCAGGTCCGAGCGGCAGGCATAGGCGCTCTCACGCTTTTGCATCACCGCGCCGACCTGACAGCGCTCAACAAACCGTTGACCTGACCGGCAACCGCGCCCGTCGCCGGCGCGGAAGTCCCTGGCCACTCAGACGGATATCACCGTGCACCGTGGTGCCACGGTGGAAATCCCGCGGCTTGTCGCTGAACTCCGCGAGCCGGCTTCCAGCACCACAACCGGAATGCTGGCGGCGCGATACGCCTCGTAGCTGTCGAAGATCATGCCAGGTCGCTCGCTTCAGGATCCAGCCATTGACCTCGACGACTTCATTCGGGTCGGCCCGGGACGGATCGGCCCCCGACAACCTAGTATCGTGCCAAGCCCGGTCTCAAGGCATTGATAAGGCGGGCAAGCGGCACAACCCGGTGCAAACAGGGTTGGACAGGCCTTAACGGGCCGGGTTTGCCAGGCCGGCCCGCTCACGCGGCCTCGGAAATGTCCGTACCGAGGATCGTCTGGTTGCGGCCCCGGTGCTTGGCCTGGTAGAGGCGCCGGTCCGCGGCGCGCATCAGCTCCGATACGTTGACATCCTCGCCGCAGACCGTGCCGCCGATGCTGACGGTCAGCGGGATGGTCCGTTCATCGACAGGCCGGAAGCGGATCAGCTCGACCTCGCGGCGGATCCGCTCGGCAACGCGCTTGGCCTCCTGCTCGGTGGCTCCGACAAGATAAGCGCCGAACTCCTCCCCGCCGATGCGGCCGAGCACGTCGCCGCTGCGCACGCCACGCTCGATGGCGCTGGCGATCAACAGCAGCGCGTCGTCGCCTGTCAGATGCCCGAAATTGTCGTTGATCGTCTTGAAATGGTCGGCGTCGATGATCAGCAGCGAGCCGCGGTCGGACTTGCGCCGGGAACCGTCCAGGGCGGCAAAGAAGCTTTCCCGGTTGAGCATGCCGGTCATGTCGTCGCGGCTCGCCTTTTCCGCCAGGCTGCGGTGCGCCGCGGCGAGTTCGGCATGGGCGCGGGCAAGTTCGCGGTGCGCGTTCTGCAGTCGGTCACTCTGCCAGAAGGTGCTGACGCAGGCCACCCACGCAAGCACAAGCGGACAGAGCGTCGAGGTCAGCCAGATCGTCCGGTTGATCGGGAAACCCATGGCCGGAACGATGATCAGCGTCAGCAGGAGAGAGGCGGCGACGGAGGCAAAAGCGACGGCGGCGGATTTCAGAATGATGCTGTTCATCGCGGGCTCCCACAGGTATGCCTCTGTGCCAGCAAGCCCTGAAGGCCACCTTTCCCGGTTGCTTAAAATTTGAATGGTGGGGTCATTTCCGCCACTGCCGGCGCGCGGAAGTTGTGGATAAAGTTCCTTCCAGAATTCCCGTTTCATGCCATAAGGAGCGCATGACCACGCTTCCTGATCCCGCCCGCTTCGCTCATGTCACCGATTGGGTGTTCGACCTCGACAACACGCTTTATCCGCACCATTCGAATCTGTTCTCGCAGATCGACGTCAAGATGACCGCCTATGTCGGGGAACTGCTGGCGTTGCCGCGCGAGGAGGCGCGCAAGCTGCAGAAGGAGCTCTATCTCGAATATGGCACGACGCTGAACGGGTTGATGACGCGCCACGGCATCGATCCCGACGATTTTCTCGAGAAGGTCCATGATATCGACTATTCATGGCTGGTGCCCGACCCGGTCCTGGGCACCGCCATCCGCCAGCTTCCGGGCCGCAAGTTCATCTTCACCAATGGCGACCGCAAGCACGCCGAGCGCACCGCGCGCCAGCTCGGCATCTTAGATCATTTCGACGACATCTTCGATATCGTCGCGGCCGATCTCAATCCCAAACCCGCCCGCCAGACCTACGAGAAGTTCGCCGAACTGCACGCCGTCACCGGCCACAATGCGGTGATGTTCGAGGATCTGGCCCGCAACCTGGCCGTGCCGAAGTCGCTGGGCATGACCACCGTTCTCGTGGTGCCGCGCAATTTCGAGCCGACCTTTTCCGAGATATGGGAACGCGACCCGGCGCAGGAGGACGACGTCGATTTCGTCACCGACGACCTGGCCGGGTTCCTGACAGGGATAGTCGCAGGGGCAGGGCAACAAGAGTGAGGCAGTAGGCAGTAGGGGATAGGAAATAGGGAAACACAGTGCTTCCAGTCTCCGCTTCGAGCGCAATTCTTCTACTGCCTACTGCCTACTGCCTACTGCCTACTGCCTTACTCCCCTAATTTGTAGAAGCGGCTGATGATGTCCCAGGCCTCGTCGGCGGTGTCGACGAAATCGATTATGTCCTGGTCGCCGGGGCTGATCGTGCCTTGCTCGGCGAGGAAGTCGAGGTTGATCGCCCGTTTCCAGAACGACTTGCCGAACAGGATCACCGGCACGCGCTCCATGCGCCCGGTCTGGATCAGGGTCAGCGTCTCGAAGAATTCGTCCATCGTGCCGAAGCCGCCCGGAAACACCGCCACCGCCTTGGCGCGCATGACGAAGTGCATCTTGCGGACGGCGAAATAGTGGAAGTTGAAACAGAGCTCCGGCGTCACATAGGCGTTCGGCGCCTGCTCGTGCGGCAAGACAATGTTGAGCCCGATCGACGGCGCGCCAACATCATCGGCGCCACGGTTTCCCGCCTCCATCACGCCCGGACCGCCGCCGGTCACCACGACATATTCGCGGTAGTACGATGTGGCCGACTGCTGCGAGCACAGGCGGGCGAATTTGCGCGCCTCCTCGTAATATTTGCTGTTTTCCTCGAGGTTCTTCTTCTGCGTCTCGTTCTTGGCCGCCCAGGCTTCGCCACCGGGCTCCGGCAGGCGCGCGCCGCCGAACAGAATCACCGTCGAGCGGATGCCGCGCTCGGCCAGGATCATTTCCGGCTTCAAGAGTTCCAGTTGCAGCCTGACCGCGCGCAGTTCGCGCCGCGTCATGAAGTCGGGATCGTTCCAGGCCAGGCGGTAGGTTTCGGCCCGCGTCTGCGGCGTGTCCGGCACGCTTTTCGACCGCTCCAGATCCTCGTCTGAATGCGGCAGCGGCGTCCATCCCGCCTTTTCCATGGGAGTCATCGAATCCACCCGTCCATTCCTTTACTTGCGTCGTCCCGTGACGCAGCCACGATTGACCCTCATTGAGCCTTAACATAGGGTCCGCGCGACTTTTAAACAGGTTAAGGCGCAGCCCCTTAACAGCTTGGTAATGGAGCGAAATCATGTCGAAGCCCGATCTGGCGAGCCTCGAAAAGACCATCGACAAGGCCTTCGAGGAACGCGACGCCATTTCGACGGCGACACGCGGCGAGACGCGCGACGCCATCCAGTCGGCTCTCGACCTGCTCGACCGCGGCACCGCCCGCGTCGCCGAGCGGCAGGCCGACGGCAAGTGGCACGTCAACCAGTGGCTGAAGAAGGCCGTGCTGCTCTCCTTCCGCCTCAACCCGATGGAGATCATCAAGGGTGGTCCGGGCCAGGCTGTCTGGTGGGACAAGGTGCCGTCCAAGTTCGACGGCTGGAGCGCCGTCGATTTCGAGAAGGCGGGCTTCCGTGCCGTGCCGTCGTCGATCGTGCGTCGTTCCGCCTATGTCGCCCCGGGCGCCGTGCTGATGCCGTCCTTCGTCAATGTCGGCGCCTATGTCGACAGCGGCACCATGGTCGACACCTGGGCCTCGGTCGGTTCCTGCGCCCAGATCGGCAAGAATGTCCACCTGTCTGGCGGCGTCGGCATCGGCGGCGTGCTGGAGCCGATGCAGGCCGGCCCGACCATCATCGAGGATAACTGTTTCATCGGCGCGCGTTCCGAAGTCGTCGAGGGCTGCGTCGTGCGCGAAGGCTCGGTGCTCGGCATGGGCGTCTTCATCGGCCAGTCGACCAAGATCGTCGACCGCGCCACCGGCGAGATCTTCTATGGCGAAGTGCCGCCAAATTCCGTGGTCGTCGCCGGCTCGCTGCCGGGCAAGCCGTTACCCAATGGCGAGTCTGGCCCGAGCCTCTACTGCGCCGTCATCGTCAAGCGCGTCGATGCCAAGACCCGTTCCAAGACCTCGATCAACGAGCTGCTGCGCGATTGATCTTTCCGCGAAGCGGGCGCACCTTCCGCCGGCGCGGCAATCGGTCGCGCTGGTTCAAATGGAGGGGTGACATGGACTGGAAGTATCTGTTGACAAGTTTCGACGGTCACATCAACCGGGGCAAATTCTGGGCCGGCATAGGCATATTCGTCGTGATCGCCATCATAGCCTTCATCCTCGATGCTATCCTGGGCACACGCTTCACGACGGCCAGTGGCGCCCAGGTCGGCATCATCGGCATCCTCGTCGCGCTGGCATCGATCTATTTCGCGATTGCTCTCTATGCAAAACGCTGGCACGACCGCAACAAGTCGGGCTGGTGGACGCTGATCGGCTTCGTACCCGTCATTGGCGGCATCTGGCTGCTGGTCGAGCTCGGCATCCTCGCAGGCACCAGGGGTGCCAATCAATATGGATCGGACCCGCTTGCCTGACAGATCAGATCTCACCTGGCTCTTCTTCAAGACATCGGGCCGCGTCAGCCGCGCGGCCTATTTTCTCGGCGGATTGCTTGTCGCCATTATCCAGGCCTTCCCGCTGTACCGCTTCACGCTGGTGCCGGAAGGCTCGGCCGAGAGCAACATGTGGTCGTTCATCTTCTTCATCGCTTTCGTCGCCTCGCTGTGGTCGAACATCGCGTTGGCGGTAAAGCGGCTGCACGACCTCGACAAGCCAGGCATTGCCGCGCTGATCCTGTTCGTGCCGGTCGTCTCGATTGTCGCCTTCCTTGTGTTGTGCCTGTTTCCAGGGCAGCCTGGGCCCAACCGCTATGGCCCGCGCACCAACGAGCCGGCTCAACCCTGAGGCCCGATTCATGAGGGGGTCGGATATCTTGCCATGCGCTACCGCACGCTTGATCCGAAACTGATCGTCGAGACCGCCGAACGCCTGGAAGGCCGCATCGCCGACCGTTTCCCGGAAGCGGGCTTGCGCGGCGTCGCGGCCGAACTGGTGTCGTTGTCGCGCGATCTGGCCAAGGCGGCAAAGGCGCTCGAGGAACCGATATGGTGGCTGCGCGGCCTCATCGTCGCGGCCTTCATCGCCGGTGTGCTGATCTTCCTGTTCGTCGGCACCATCCTGCCGCTCGACCGCATTTCCGGAACCGACGATGCCGTGCAATCGGTGCAAGGCATCGAGGCCTCGATCAACACCGTCATACTCGCCGTGCTCGGTTTTCTGGCCCTGGTCCGCACCGAGGAGCGCATCAAGCGCAAGAAGGTCTTTCGCCAGCTGCATGGCCTGCGCTCGCTGATCCACGTCATCGACATGCACCAGCTGACCAAGGATCCGGCGACGCTTTCGGCCAGCTTCAAGCCGACCGCTCACTCCCCGGCTCGCCGTCTCACAACCGCCGCCGACCTGGCGCGTTATCTCGACTATTGCTCGGAGATGCTGTCGATCACCGGCAAGGTCGCCGCCCTGTTCGCCCAGTCGGTCAACGATGACGTGGTCATCGACGGCGTCAACGACATCGAGAATCTGAGCTCGAACCTGTCGCGCAAGATCTGGCAGAAGATCACCTTGATCGAGGACCGAGGCTCTCGATCACCCAAATAGGGCATGATGTCGTCCTAAAACCGCTTCACACTTTTCGGTATCATGCCCTGACGGCATCCGGCGACAGGCCAGGCGCACCACGCCTGTCGGCCTCCGCCTGATGCACGAGCGCCGCCACGCGCCGTATGATCGGCGCCGGCGTGCCCGCCTTTTCGGCCAGGCGTAAAATGGCGCCCTGCAGGTCGTCGATCTCCGTCGGACGGCCGCGCTGCAAGTCGTCCCACATCGACGAGCGGGCCTCGGGGTCGATCGCCAGCATCCGCCGCGCCAGCAGTTTGAACAGCCAGTCCGGCAGCCTCAGCACCTTGGGCAGCAGCGCCGGCCGCAAGCCGGCGGTCCGCGCCGGCTCGATGCCGCAGGCTTTCATCGCCCGCAGCGCCTCGTCCATCTGGCTGGCCAGGATCAGGCGCCAGCGGCGATCGGCGAGCTCTCTCGCCAACGGCAGGTCCGACAGTGCCACCAGCGCATTGTTCAGGTTCATCAGCAGCTTGCACCACAGCACCGCCTTCATGTCGCGATGGGTTTGGACGGCAAAGCCTTCGACATCGAGAAGATTGGCAAGGCCGTCGCTGTTCTCGATCATCACCTTGCCGTCGCTGGCGCGGCGTACCTCGAGCGGCAGTTCGCCGTCCGGCGATAGCACGACATTGAACGGCACCATCCCGGCCAGCACGGTCCGCTGGCCAAGCCCGGCGCGCAGCCTGTCGGCATTGTCGACGCCGTTCTGCAGGCTGACCACGATGGCATCCGGGCGGGCATGCGCCTCGATGAGCGCTGCGATCTCCTGCGTCGCGCCGCTCTTGACGGTCACCAGGATGACGTCCGCTTGCGGCAAGGCGGCTGCGGGATCGGCGGTGATTCCAAGCGCCTCCGGCTTGATCAGGCGATCGCGGCCTTCAAGGTCGCTGATGCGCAATCCGCCCTGCCGCAACGCTGCCTCGATGCGTGGCCGGGCGAGCAGGACGACCTGACGACCGGCAAGCGCCAGGCAGCCCCCGGCGTAGCAGCCGATGCTGCCCGCGCCGGCGACGACGATCCTTTTTTCCCCACTTGCCATCCTGCCGCTCCGCACCTGCCGGTAACGATACGACGTGAATACCATAATGTTGGCGGTATCGTCGGGCATTGCGCTGGCCCCTATGTCTGGCCGTGACAGGCCCTCAGCTTTCGACTATCGCTTTTGCCATGACGCTGCCGACCGATCCCGCCGCAAACCTCGCCGCCCTTATCCGTTGCGCTTCGGTGACGCCAGCCGAAGGCGGTGCGCTGACCGCGCTGGAGACGATGCTGAAGCCGCTCGGCTTCGCAGTCGAACGGCCGGTGTTCTCCGAGGACGGCACGCCCGACATCGAGAACCTCTATGCAAGGCGGTCCGGCAACGGCCCGCATCTGATGTTCGCCGGCCATACCGACGTCGTGCCGGTCGGCGACGAAGCCGCCTGGACACACCCGCCTTTCGGTGCCGAGATCGCCAATGGCGAGATGTTTGGCCGTGGCGCCGTCGACATGAAGGGCGGCATCGCCTGTTTCATCGCCGCCGTGGCGCGTCATGTCGAGACAAATGGCGGCCCCAAGGGCTCCGTCTCGCTGCTGATCACCGGCGACGAGGAAGGGCCTGCCATCAACGGCACGGTCAAGCTGCTCGAATGGGCCGCCTCCAGGGGCGAGACATGGGACGCCTCGATCGTCGGCGAGCCGACCAATCCCGATACCCTGGGCGACATGATCAAGATCGGCCGGCGTGGCTCGCTGTCCGGCGCCATAACGGTCAACGGCCGCCAGGGCCACGCGGCCTATCCGCAGCTTGCCGACAATCCGGTGCGTGGGCTGATGAGCCTGGTCGACGCCTTGCTGCATCCTGTCTTCGACAAGGGGACCAGGGATTTCCAGCCGACCAATCTTGAGGTCACCTCCATCGATGTCGGCAACCCGGCCACCAATGTCATCCCGGCCAAGGCGACCGCGACCTTCAACATCCGTTTCAACGATACCTGGACGGCCGAGACCGTCCAGGCCGAAATCCACAACCGCCTCGACCAGGCCGCCAAGCGCAAGAAGTATCGGTCAGGCAAGAAGACGCCGGTCGACTACGATCTTGTCTGGCGCGACCGGCCGAGCCATGTCTTCCTGACCCGCGACGACAGGCTGGTCGAAACGCTGCGCGGCTCGGTCAAGGCTGTGGTCGGCAAGGAACCGGGGCTGTCCACCTCGGGCGGCACATCGGATGCGCGCTTCATCAAGGATTATTGCCCGGTGGTCGAGTTCGGCCTGGTCGGCAAGACCATGCATATGGTCGACGAGCGCGTCGCCATTGCCGATCTCGAAACACTGACGCGGATCTACCAGCGTTTCATCGCAGACTGGTTCGGGCAGGGCTGAGCATGCTTTCAGCGGACGAAACCCAAGCTTCGCTGACCGGCGCCTGGCGGCTGATGCTCGGCAAGGCCGATGGCCTGCGCCTGCTCGACCTGTCGGCGGATGGGTTCTGGAATTCCTTTTTCGCCATCATCGTCGCGGCACCGGCACTGATCGTCGGCTGGGTCGGCATCGCCAACGAGATCGCTGATCCCGATGCCTTCGTTGGCCGCTTCAGCATGCTGGTGCGCCTGGCGACGGTCGATGTCGGCTCCTGGGTTCTGCCGCTGGTCGCGCTCGCTCTGGTCGCGCCGCGTGCCGGCATCGGCGGCCGCTTCGTCCATTATGTCGTCGCCAGCAACTGGGCTTCGGCCATCACCGCCTGGCTGATGCTGCCTTCGGCGCTGATCAGGCTTTTCCTGTCGTCGGCAAACCAGGTCTCGAGCCTTGTGTCTCTGCTGTTGTTTTCCCTGTCGATGGTGCTGACCTGGCGCATGACCAATGCGACGATCGGCAGGGGCGCGGCGGTCGGCACCGCCGTTTTCGTCGGCATGTTCATCGCCTCGCTGCTGGTGCTGTTCGGGCTGCAGATGTTGCTTGGCATCACCGTACCGGACGATGTCGGTGCCCAGAGCTTGTCGGGGTTCGTTCCGGGTTAAACTTCCCGACTTTACCCCGGTAAAGCCTTCCGACTTTACCCGGGGATAAAGCCTTCCCGACTCAATCGGGGTTAGAGCCTTCCAGATTCTGGCTGGGATAGTCGACCCCGATCAGGAAAAGCCCGTCGGGCGGCGCCACCTGGCCGCAGGCGGCGCGGTCGCGCGCCTCGAGCGCCGCCTTGAGGTCGCCGACGGTCCAACCGCCCTCGCCGATCCGCTTGAGCGAGCCGACCATGGAGCGCACCTGGTTGTGCAGGAAGGAACGCGCCGAGGCCCGCACCTCGATCAGGTCGCCCGTCCGGCTCACATCGAGCCGCTCCAGCGTCCTGACAGGGCTGTTGGCCTGGCACTGCGTCGAGCGGAAGGTGGTGAAATCGTGCCGCCCGAGCAGGATCTTCGCTGCTTCGTGCATGGCGCCGGCATCAAGCTGCTTTGGCACCCACCACACCTTGCCCTTTTCCAGCGCCGAAGGCGCACGGCGGTTGAGGATGCGGTAGAGATAGTGACGGCCGGTGGCCGAGAAGCGCGCGTCGAAATCGTCCGAGACGGCCACCGCCCTCAGGATCGCGACACGTGCGCCGGCGGCCTGCAGATGGGCGTTGACGGCATCGCGCACCTTGTCGCCAGGCCATGCCTTGGCGAGGTCGGCATGCGCCACCTGGGCTGTGGCATGCACGCCGGCATCGGTGCGGCCGGCGGCGCGCAGCCGGACAGCCTCGCCGCAGAATCGTTCGATCGCCTGTTCGATCGCCTGCTGTACCGAAGGCTGGTCGGCCTGATACTGCCAGCCGGCAAACAGGCTGCCGTCATATTCGATGTCGAGGCGAAAACGCGGCATTTGCGACCAGAGCTCTCGCCTCGAGCAATTCCAGGAAAAGTGTGAAGCGGTTTACCGTTCGGAATTGCGTTAAACAAAGACGTAGTTCGCCGTTTCCGTGAAACGGCGGACTGCGCTACGCGGCGAGAGCGGTGAAGGCCGGGGCGTAGACCAGTCTGCCGGCTTCCGGGGCGTCGCCCCAGGCCAGCGCCTGCAGCGCCTCGCCCTGATACTCGCTCTCGAACTTCTCGGCGCGGGCGTGGCTGTAGCCGAAACGGCCGTAGTAGGCCGGATCGCCCAGCACGACGGCCAGCGTCTCGCCGGCATCCTTGAGCCGGATATGCGCCTCGCGGATCAGCGCGCCGCCAATGCCGCTGCCATGGAACGAAGGTTCCACCGCCAGCGGCGCCAGCGCCACGGCCGCGAAACGCTTGCCGCCGTTCTGCACGAACAGGCGCGAAAACAGGATGTGGCCAATGACTTGGCCGTCCTCTTCCGCCACCAGTTCGGCAACGGCATCGCCGCCGGTCACCAGCGCATCGACCAGCCCGGCTTCCGACTGCTGGCCGAAAGCGTGTTCCTCAACGAGGCGGATAGCCTCGCGATCCCGCGGCGTCGCCGCGCGTATCGACATCATGCTCATGAGAACTTCATTCCTTTTTCGATCTTGGCTCCGCGCAGGAATTCCGACGCGGCGGCGGGCCTTCCGCCCGCCCGTTGAACTTCGACCAGCCTGATCGCGCCTGTCCCGCAGGCGACCGTCAGACGGTCATCGAGAATTCCTCCCGACTCGCCCAAATCTTCCGAAAGCGATACGCCTTCAGACAGCGTCGAGCGGAGCAGTTTCAGCCGCTCAGGGCGGCCGCCAATGTCAATCTCGGACCAGGCGCCGGGAAAGGGCGACAGGCCACGAAGGTGGTTGTGGACCTCGGCCGCCGGCCGAGTCCAGTCCATGCGCGTCTCGGATTTATCGATTTTTCTGGCGTAAGTCACCCCTTCCGCCGCTTGCGCGGTAAATGTAAGGGTGTTCTTTTCCAGCCGGGCCAGCGCCTCCACCATCAGGGCAGCACCAACACACATCAACCGATCATGTAGATCGCCGGCTGTCATATCGGGGTCGATGGCGCATTTTTCAACCAATCCCACCGGTCCGGTGTCGAGCCCCTCCTCCATGCGCATCACCATCATGCCGGTCTCGCTGTCGCCAGCCATGATGGCGCGCTGGATGGGGGCAGCCCCCCGCCAGCGTGGCAAAAGCGATGCATGGCCGTTGATGCAGCCAAGCCGGGGCGCCTCCAGAACCGCCTTCGGCAGCAGCAATCCATAGGCGACCACCACGGCGACATCGGCCTGCAAAGCGCGGAAAGCAGCCTGTTCGGCCTCGTTCTTGAGGGATGTCGGCGCACGCACCGCGATGCGCAGCCGCTCGGCCTCGCGCTGCACCGGCGACGGCGTCAACTCCAGCCCACGCCGTCCGGCGGCACGCGGCGGCTGCGTATAGACGGCTGATATTTCATGCCCGGCCTCGGCGATGGCGCGCAACGTCGGCACCGAAAACTCCGGCGTGCCCATGAAGATGACGCGAAGGGGCATTTCCCCCTAGCCCACCAGCTTGCCCGGCGCCTTGTCCCTGGCGAGCTTTTTGAACTTTTTCACCACCATGTCGCGCTTCAGCTTCGAGATATGGTCGATGAACAGCACGCCGTTGAGGTGGTCGATCTCGTGCTGCAGGCAGGTCGCCATCAGTCCTTCGGCCTCCATCTCCTGCAGCTTGCCGTCGCGGTCAAGATATTTCACCCGCACGGAAGCCGGGCGTTCGACCTCGGCGTAATAGTCCGGGATCGACAGGCAGCCTTCCTCGTAGACGGAGCGCTGATCGGCGCTATCCAGGATCTCAGGATTGATGAAGATGTGCGGCGCCGGCGTTTCGTCTTCCTTGGCCAGGTCAATCACCAGCATGCGCAGCGGTTCGCCGACCTGGATTGCCGCCAGTCCGATACCGGGCGCGTCGTACATGGTCGCCAGCATGTCGTCGGCCAGCTTTTGCAAGGGCGCGTCGACGCGTTCCACCGGCTTGGAGACCTGGCGCAGGATTGGATCGGGAAGGATGATGAGCGGCTTGATCGGCATGGCGTTCCACCTAAGACCTCGCAGGAATGGCGTCAACCGGTGCGCCCGAGCCTCGTTCACGTTTTGATCTGTGCTATCAGGCCGAATCGGCTATGCTGTCCACATGAATGACCTGAGCACCATCCTTTCGGAGCCTGTCGCACGGCTTGGCGCCTCGACAATCACGCTCGGCCACGCGCTGGCCTTCGGCGCGTTGCTATTTTTCGGCCTGTTCGTGGCGCTCGTCGTTGCGCTGTGGCGGTCGGCCAAGGCGCGCGCGGTCGCCGCCGCGGAAGCTGCCGACCACGCCCGCGACGCCGAGGCGCGGATGGCCGGCATATTGCAGGCCCAGGCCGAAATGCAGGGGCGCATGGGCGCTATCGCCGAAGTGTTCGGCGCGCGTCAGGCGGAGCTGACGCAGTCGATCGGCCTGAGGCTTGACGCCATGACCGGCCGCCTCGGCCAGACCATGACCGAGCAGACCAAATCCACGCATGAGAGTCTGGCGAAGCTCCAGGAGCGGCTGGCCGTCATCGACACCGCGCAGGGCAACATCCAGTCGCTCGCCGGTCAGGTCGTGCAGTTGCAGGCCATCCTCTCCAACAAGCAGACGCGCGGCGCCTTTGGCCAGTCGCGCATGGAGGCGATCGTCGCCGACGGCCTGCCGCACGGCGCCTATGAATTCCAGGCGACGCTGTCGAACGGCAGCCGGCCCGATTGCCTGGTGAAGATGCCGAACGGCGCGCCGTCGCTGGCCATCGATGCCAAATTTCCGCTGGAGGCGTGGAATGCCATCCGCGCCGCCGATGGCGCCGACCTGCAGAAGGTCGCCGCCCAGGCCTTCCGCCGCGATATCGAAATCCACGTTCGCGATATTTCGGAAAAATACCTGATCCAGGGCGAGACGCAGGACACCGCCTTCATGTTCGTGCCGTCGGAATCGGTATTCGCCGAGATCCACGAGAATTTCGAGGCGGTGGTGCAAAGGGCGCATCGGGCCCGCGTCGTCATCGTGTCGCCGTCATTGCTGATGCTGTCGATCCAGGTCATCCAGGCAATCCTGAAGGATGCCCGCATGCGCGAGCAGGCGCATCTGATCCAGGGCGAAGTGATCCGCCTGATGGAGGATGTCGCGCGCGTCGACGAGCGGGTCCGCAAGCTGCAGACGCATTTCGGCCAATCAGCCAAGGACATCGACGATATTCTCGTCTCGACATCGAAGGTGACCAAGCGTGGCCAGAAGATCGAGGCGCTGGAGTTCGGCGCGCAGGCCGATGGCGATGCCGGCCCGGAGACGCCGTCACGGGCGCCGGCCGCGAAACTCGACCCCGGCCCGCGCGTTGCCGATTCGAAGACCGGGCAGCTCAGGCTGCGGGTCGTCGAAGGCGACGACTAAAGCAACTCCAGGAAAAGTGCGTAGCGGTTTTCCGTCCGGAATTGGGTAAGAACAAGAGGCCGAGCGGGTCAACCCAGTGAACGCCGAACCGCTCGAGGGCTGCACCCCCAGTAGGAGAACGGACCTAAACGGTAGCCATGATGATGTGCGCCTGGATTTTGGCGGCAACCTCGCCGTTGCCGTGCCTTTCGGCTATCGCCGATGCGGCATGGTCCGTGGCAGCATCCAGTTTCCCCGGATCACGAGCCTCGATTTCGGTGCGAAGAACCGTTCCCTGGCAATAGGCGACGGCCGGGATGCGCGGCGAGGATGCGCGGCTTTGTTCGGCTCGCGTCTCAATCACCACTTGGGAAAACCCGGCGTCCTCCAGCTCACTGCGGATGAGTGCCTTATCGTGGTAGCCGTGTGGCGTGCGTGCCAGAAAGCGCGGCGGATCGTCGGGAAAAATCCTTGCCAGCGCATTGGTCACATTATCGGCAAACACATTCTCCTCGATGCGATCCCAGACATTGAACAGAAAATACCCACCGGGTTTCAGGACCCGCTTGGCCTCGCGATAGGCAGACAGGCGGTTGGGGAAGAACATCGCGCCGAATTGGCAACAGACGAGATCGAAAGCCGCATTTTCAAACGGCAGCGCCAGCGCATCGGCCTGCCGCCACAGGATACGGCTGTCGGGAGCCTGTCGCGAAGCGGCATAATCGAGCATCGGCTGGTTGAGGTCGGTCACGACATAGCTTGCGCCAGGCGACAGTTTTGCCGCCAATGCGCGGGTGACGACCCCGGTGCCCGCCGCGACTTCCAGAACGGCGCTGGGCGACAAGGAGGCCGCTCGTCGTGCAAGGTCCGTGGCGAACGGCTCGAAAATCAACGGCACCATGTAGCGGTCGTAGTTTTCCGGAATCGAGCCGGAAAAGAGCTTGTCGGCTTCGTGCATGACGATCACCCACCATGTCTATGGCGCACAGCCTAGCACATGCTTGCAGGTCCTTGGACACGATTTCCGAAAAGAGCGGCTACCGCTCTTCCGCGATCGTGGTGACCTTGAATTCCGGCAGCCAGTGCAGGGCCGAGCGATGCCATTTCTGTTGTGTCGGGACGAGATCCTCGCGTTGCCGCGCGGTTCCCGCCCTGATCCCATACACCTTCGGACCGTCGCCGACCGACGTCGCGTAAAGATGCGAACCGCAGTCGCCGCAGAAAGCCTGGGCGCGCTTGGCGCCGCTCTCTCCGGTCTTGATATAGATCTTCGGCGCGCCCCTGGTGATCCGGTAGTGATCCTCGGTCGCGGGAACGGTCACGCGAAAGGCCGTGCCGGTCAGTTTCTGGCAATCCGTGCAGTGGCAGATCGAGGTCTTCTCCGGGTCGACCTCCGCTTCATAGGTGATGGCGCCGCAATGGCACCCGCCGTCGATCTTCATGTTCGTTCCTCCAGAAATTCCCCCGAATTTTAGCGGCGGGAGCTCGCCGAGCCAATGGCGCAGCGCTAGTCCAGGGCCTAATCGGACGCCGCCTCGATCCTCTTGCGCCGCTGCTCCCAGGTGCCGGTGGTCTGCGGTTTGACGAACAGCCGCGTGATCTCCGGCATCTCCTTCTTCAGCCGCGCCTCGATGCGTTCGACACAGGCTTCGATCTCGGGTGCGGTCAGATGGTCCTCGAACTCGATGCTGAGGCCGGCCACGATCTCTTCCGGCCCCATGTGGACGGTCAGGACTCCGTTCGCCCGTTGCACCGCCTGGTCCTGCTGGACGATCTCCAGCACGCGTCTCTGCACTTCGGGTGAAGCCGGCTCGCCGATGAGCAGCCCCTTGCTTTCACGGGCCAGGAAAATCGCCGTCGCGCCGAGGATAAGCGCGATGCCGATCGAAGCCACGCCGTCGAGTTCCGGCATCTCCAGCAGCTCCGCCGCCAATATGCCGGCAAAGGCGACGGTCAGGCCGAGAAGGGCAGCGCTGTCCTCGAACAGAACGGTATAGACGCTCGGATCCTTGCTCGATTGCGCGGCCTCCAGCCAGCCTTCTCCGCCCTTGTGCCGGCGAAATTCCCTCAGCGCCACCAGCCAGGAGCTGCCCTCGAACAGGAAGGACAGGCCGAGAACGATATAGTTCACCTTGACGTTGGCGGCAGGCTCGGGCGCCATGATGTGGATGATGCCCTCGTAGAGCGAAACGCCGGCGCCCAGCGCGAAGACGAGAAGAGCGACGATGAAGCTCCAGAAATAGAGCTCGCGGCCATGTCCGAGCGGATGGGTGCGGTCGGCCGGGCGCGCGGCACGGTGCATGCCGTAGAGCAGGAGGCCGCCATTGCCGGTATCGACCAGTGAATGGACGCCTTCCGATAGCATCGCAGAACTGCCGGTGAAGAAGGCGGCGCCGAATTTGGTCAGCGCGATGGCCAGATTGCCGGCCAGCGCCGCATAGATGACCGTTTTTGAGCCGCCGTGCCCGGCCATCGTTTCCTCGCGGTTGCCGATGCCTGAGCTTAGCTCCCCGTCCGCCGAAGCTCCACACTATCCTGAACGCACGAACAGCCGATGCGTTCAGGCCGCCCGTCGCCGGGCCTCTCAAACCGGTTGACAGCCATCCGCGGGGCGCAAGGCCGCAAACAGCCCTCTTGCTTAGAGGCGTTTCTCTTGTTTCACTTCACTTCCCACAATTGGAGGAACGAATCATGGCTAAAGGTGCGATGAAGGCGGGCAAGGAAGCTCGCAAGCCGAAAAAGGACGCCAAGAAACCCGCGGCCGCTCCGGCCCTCAAGGCGCCGCCGGTCAAGGCGATGCGGATCAAGGAAAAGTAGGTCTCGGCCAACCGGCGCGGCGAGATCTCGCCGGCGGTATTCGACGATGCCGCCGGGCAGATGTTGATCGGGCGCCTGGACAACCCTATGTTTCCGGCGCGGGGACGACCCCGCGCCTCTCCGAAAATTCGGTCGGGACGACCCGCCCACTGTTGATCACGCATCTGCGGATCGGATCTGTTCCGGTCCGATGCGGGATGGAGCGTCTCCGATGTCTTGGATTTTTTTGTTTTTCGCCGGCCTGTTCGAAATCGGTTGGGCGATCGGCCTCAAATATACCGACGGCTTCACCAGGCTCGTTCCGACCGTGCTCACGGTCGCTTCGATGATCGTCAGCGTCACCCTGCTCGGCCTGGCGCTGAAGGCGCTGCCCGTCGGCACTGCCTAT
This sequence comes from Mesorhizobium sp. B2-3-5, assembly GCF_006442395.1. Taxonomy (NCBI): domain Bacteria; kingdom Pseudomonadati; phylum Pseudomonadota; class Alphaproteobacteria; order Hyphomicrobiales; family Phyllobacteriaceae; genus Mesorhizobium; species Mesorhizobium sp. B2-3-5. The sequence continues at coordinate 107,291 of NZ_VFVX01000011.1, forward strand.
GCGGTGTGGACCGGCATCGGCACCGTTGGCACGGCGCTGCTCGGCATCTGGCTGCTCGGCGAGCCGGCCACCGCGATCCGGCTCGCCTGCATCGCGCTGATCGTCTGCGGCATCATGGGGCTGAAATTCGCGGCCTGATGAGGGTGTTCCCCCGCCTCAAGGCCTGGCTCGAAAGTGAACTCGCCTGACATCGATGCCGGGCATCGTCCAATGAGAGGGACCGACAAGCGCAAAAAGGGCCGCGCCTTAGCGCGTCCCTTTGTCCACTGCCTTCGAGGCGAATGCCGCGCTTAGCGGCCGGTAAAGCCGGGCGGGGCCCTGCCGGTGCGCGCCTTGCGCGCCGCGTAACGCGCGTCGCGCTTGGCCTTGCGTTCGGCCTCGTCGGCGAGCAGCCGGGCGATGCGCTCGGTCTCCTCGGCTTCGCGGATCTTCGCTTCAGCCGCGGCGGCTTCCTCGGCGGCGATACGCGCCGCTTCGGCAGCGGCCTCGCGTTCAGCCTTCTCGGCCGCTTCGCGCGCCAGCTTTTCCTGCTTCAGCCGGGCCTTCTCGGCCTCACGTATTTCACGGGCCGCAAGGATCGCCTTGCGTTCGGCCTGTCGCGCCAGCACCGCGGGATCGTCTGCTGCCGGCTTTGACTTGAAGCGCTCCAGAAGCGCCTTCTTTGCCTCGTTCGCGGCATTGCGCCGCTCGAAAATATCTTTTTCCCTGTAGATAGCCAAGTCCACTTCCCTGAAGTCAATTCGCGAGGCTTACATACGCGCGAAAACCGAGAGTTCAAGCGCCAAATCGGTATGGCAGCCATGAATTTCTGGGCTGTTGCGCGCGGGAGACGCCTTTCCTTCGGAAATCGGCATGCACTGTTCATCGTCCGCCCTCTGGCGACGGGGCTGGCGGATCGCTACCTCTGAAGCGAAACGGAAAGCGGCGCGGTGGTTCTCTTCCCACGCCGCTTGCACTCTCGCGAACTCCGAATTCGCCGAACCAGGATGACATTGACATGGAACTCGGTCTTTACACTTTTGCCGACGTCAGTCCGCAGCCCGGCCCGGGCGCCATCAGACCACATGAGCGCTTGCGCAATCTGATCGAGGAGGTCGAACTGGCCGACCAGGTCGGTCTCGACGTATTTGGTCTTGGTGAGCATCACCGGCCAGATTATGCCGCGTCCGCGCCGGTCGTCGCCTTGGCGGCGGCTGCCGAGCACTCCAAACGCATCAAGCTCACCAGCGCGGTCACGGTGCTGTCTTCCGATGATCCGGTGCGCGTCTTCCAGCAATTTGCCACGCTCGATCTTCTCTCGGGCGGCCGCGCCGAGATCATGGCCGGGCGCGGTTCGTTCATCGAATCCTTCCCGCTGTTCGGCTACAATCTGGAGGATTACGACGAGCTCTTCGCCGAAAAGCTCGATCTGCTGCTTGCCATCCGCGATCAGGTGAAGGTCACCTGGTCCGGCAATCTGCGCGCGCCGATCAACGATCGCGGCGTCTACCCACGGCCCTTTCAGGACAAATTGCCCGTGTGGATCGCCATCGGCGGCACGCCGCAGTCCGCTGCCCGCGCGGGCGCGCTCGGCCTGCCCCTGGCGCTTGCCATCATCGGTGGCGAGCCGGCGCGGTTCGCGTCGCTGTTCGACCTCTACCGTGAGGCTGCCAGGCGTGCCGGCAGTGATCCGGCTGGCCTTGCCACCAGCATCAACGTGCATGGCTTCATCGCGGACACGACCGAGCAGGCGGCCGATGATTTTTACGGCCCGCAGGCCGAAGTCATGAACCGCATCGGCCGCGAGCGCGGCTGGGGCCCGACATCGCGGGGGCATTTCGACCAGTCGCGCGGTCCGAACGGCGCGCTTTTCGTCGGCAATCCCGAGCAGGTAGCCGAGAAGATCGTCGCCCAGCACACGATCTTCAACAATGACCGCTTCTTGTTGCAGATGGCGATCGGCATCATGCCGCATGCCAAGATCATGAAGGCGATCGAGCTCTACGGCACCAGGGTGGCGCCAATCGTGCGCAAGGAAACGGCGAAATCAACGCCGGCGGTGGCGTCGCCCGTCGCCTGAACCGCGCCGACTCTCGCTCGTGTGGCGTCCCGCTTCGCTTGGACCCTACGCGGTTGTCGCGCGACGATCTCGCGGCCATCCGAAGCCGGCTTATGGAACCTTGCCCGCAACTCCGCGTTTTGCCAGCGCCCGCCATGCGTCCATTGCCGGGTGGCAGGCAAGGGGAAATATGAAGACCGAGTCCGCCGCTTCGGGCGCAGGCACAGCCGCATCAGACGATCCGCGCGTCGAGGCCCGCGCCGACACGCATCTGATGCGATCGCTGCTTGTCGGCATCTTCATTTTCATGACCGTCTATGCGCTTTATTTCGCCCGCGCCTTCTTCATGCCCGTCATTCTGGCCTTCCTGCTGGCGCTGACGCTGACGCCGATCGTCCGGCTTTTGCGCAAGCACGGCATTCCCGAGGTGGCCTCGGCGACCCTTCTGGTACTGCTCTCGATCTGCGTCTTCGCCAGCGCCGGTTACCTGCTGTCCAGCCCGATCATCGACCTCATCAACAACACCTCGTCCATCGGCCAGCAACTGGCCGAACGGCTGGCGCAGTTGCGCCGTCCATTCGAAAAGGTCATGCAGATCTCGCATCAGATCGAGCAATTGACCGAGACTTCCCAGGAACCCGACATACAAAAGGTCGCGGTCGCCCAGTCCGGCATTCTGTCGTCCGCCGCCAGCAACATCCTGTCGGCGGGAACCAGCCTCACCATCATCTTCGTCCTGTCGTTGTTCCTGCTCGCCTCGGGGACGATGTTCTACGAGAAGATCATCCAGTCTTTCGCCAGCCTCACCGAGAAGAAGCGGGCGCTGCGCGTCGTCTATGACGTCGAGCGCGAAATCTCGCACTATCTGCTCACCGTCACCATCATCAACGGGGGTCTCGGCACCGTCATCGGCCTTGGCCTGTGGGCACTCGGCATGCCCAACCCGCTGGTCTGGGGCGTCGCGGCGGCGCTGCTCAACTTCCTGCCCTATGTCGGTGCGCTGCTGACCATCGTGCTGGTCGCGGTGATGGCGCTGATCAGCTTCGACAGCATCTCCTACGCGCTTCTGGCGCCGGCCTTCGTGCTGCTCTGCGACATCGTCGAAGGCCAGTTCGTAACGCCGATGGTGGTCGGCCGGCGTCTGGAGATCAACGCGGTGGCGATCTTCATCGCGATTGCCTTCTGGTCGTGGCTGTGGGGCTTCGTTGGCGCCCTGATGGCTGTACCGCTGCTGGTGGTCATCAAGGTGTTCTGCGATCATTTCGAGGGGCTCGGTCATGTCGGCAATTTTCTCGCCGCGCAACAGACCGCCGTGGTGGAGGACGAACCCGAGGAGGAGGACAGCAAGGCCGCTGCATGAGCGGCACGCTGTGTTTGCGGCATCCTGACTGAGTGCCTATATCCGCTCTGACAATGGCCGGTGCCCTTCCGATGAGTGATGTTTCCTTCGACCTCGACGCCTATTTCGCACGCATCGGCCATGCCGGGTCCAGGGATGTCTCGCTGGACACGTTGAAGACGCTCCATTTCCTCCACCCGCAGGCAATCCCCTTCGAGAACATCGATCCGTTTCTTGGCCGCCCGGTCCGTCTGGATCTTGCAGCGCTGCAGGACAAGATCGTCGTTGGCGGGCGCGGCGGCTATTGTTTCGAGCACAATCTCCTCTTCATGCATGCCCTGAAGGCGCTGGGTTTCGAGGTCGGCGGGCTAGCGGCGCGCGTGCTCTGGGGTCAGAACGAGGACGCCATCACGGCGCGCGGCCATATGCTTTTGCGGGTCCAGCTTGCTGGCAAGACCTACATCGCCGATGTCGGCTTCGGTGGCCTGACCCTGACGGCGCCCCTGCTGCTGGATCACGGCACGGAACAGAAAACCCCGCATGAGACGTTCCGCATCGCCGAAGCGGACGATCATTTCCGATTGCAGGCCGCCATAGGCGGCGACTGGCGCTCGCTCTACCGCTTCGATCTGCAGCCGCAATACGAGGTCGACTATTCCGTCACCAACTACTTCCTGTCGACCAACCCGACATCGCATTTCCTCACCTCCGTCATGGCGGCGCGCGCCGCGCCCGACCGGCGTTTCGCGTTGCGCGGTGCCAAGCTGTCGATCCATCACATTGACGGCCGCAGCGAGCAGAAGGACATCGCCACCGCTGCCGAACTCGCCGACACGCTGGAAGGCCAGCTCGGCATCATCATTCCCGACCGCGCGGTCTTCGAGGCCAGGGTGCGCAAGAAGAAGATCGTGGAGACCTCTGCATGACCGAACTGTCCGTTCTCGACCTGTCGCCGATCGTCGAAGGCAGCGATGCCTCGCACTCGCTGGCCAACTCGCTCGATCTCGCCCGTCATGCCGAGCGGCTGGGCTACAAGCGCTACTGGCTGGCGGAACATCACAACATGCCGGGCATCGCCAGTGCCGCCACCGCCGTGGTCATCGCCCACATCGCCGGCGGCACCAGGGCCATCCGCGTCGGCGCTGGCGGCATCATGCTGCCCAACCATGCGCCGCTGGTCATCGCCGAGCAGTTCGGCACGCTGGCCGCCTTGTTTCCCGGCCGCATCGATCTCGGTCTTGGCCGGGCGCCCGGCACCGATATGAATACGGCGCGCGCCTTGCGCCGCAACCTCGAGGCGGGCGTCGACAATTTCCCGCAGGATGTCGTCGAGCTTATGGGCTATTTCCTGCCGGCCGAGGAAGGCCAGCGCCTCAGGGCCGTGCCTGGCGAAGGCCAGAACGTGCCGATCTGGATTCTTGGATCGAGTCTCTACGGCGCGCAACTCGCCGCCATGCTCGGCCTGCCCTACGCCTTCGCTTCGCATTTCGCGCCGGCGGAGCTCGATCACGCACTGGACATCTACCGTTCGCGCTTCCAGCCGTCGGAGCAGCTCGACAAGCCGCGTGTCATGCTCGGCCTCAATGTCTTTGCAGCGCCCACCGACGCCGAGGCACGATTGCTGTTCACCTCGCTGCAGCAGGCCTTCGTCAATCTGCGCACCGGCCGGCCGGGAAGATTGCCGCCGCCGGTCGAGAACTATGACCGCGATCTCGACCCGATGGCCAAGACCATGCTCGGCCAGGCGCTGTCCTGCGCCGTCGTTGGCTCCCCCGAAACGGTCCGGCAAGGCATCGATGCGTTCGTGCGCCGCACCGGTGCCGACGAACTGATGGTCACCGCGCAGATCTTCGATCATGCCGCCCGCCTGCGGTCGTTCGAGATCCTGGCCGAGGCCCACAAATCCCTGGCGGAAGCAGCCTAACTCCTTGTTTCCGTGCAATTCCGGACGGGAGCAATTGCACTGTTTTCCCGGAATTGTTCTTGGACACTTTTACGGACGGCATTCTTTTGCTAAGGCGGGCTGTCTCCCTCAGGATCGAGCGTCGCCCCGTGAAAAATGACCATGACGCGCGAATGCAATTCGCCATCGAGCTGGCGCGTCGCGCGGGCGAACTTGGCCTCAAATATTTCCGCGATCTGGAAAGCCTGACCATCGAAAGCAAGGGCCATCAGGACCTGGTCTCGCAAGCCGACCGCGAGGTCGAGCTGTTCATCCGCGCCGCCATTGCCGCCGACTATCCGCAAGACGGCATCGTCGGCGAGGAGCATGCCCCGGTCGCCGGCACGACAGGCTACGTCTGGGTGATCGACCCCATCGACGGTACGGCCAATTTCGTGCGCGGCATTCCGGCCTGGTGCGTGGTGATCGCCTGCGCCCGGGACGGAGAGACGGTTGTCGGCGTCATCCACGAGCCTTCGACCGGCGAGACGTTTCACGGAAGGCTCGGCGGCGGCGCCTTCGTCAACGGCAGGCCGATCAGGACGAGCCTGGCGACCAGCCTGGAGGAAGGGTCCGTGGGGACCGGCTTCTCGAATCGGGCCGAGGCCGAGAACATCGCCGTGCTGATCAAGAAGATCCTCGCCGAAGGCGGCGTCTCCTTCCGCAACGCGTCCGGCGCCCTGATGCTTGCCTATGTGGCGTCGGGCCGGCTGCTTGGCTATGTGGAAGAACACATGAACGCCTGGGACTGTCTGGCTGGCATGCTGTTGATCGAGGAGGCCGGCGGCACGGTTCTGAAGGCGGATCCGAAGACGGTGCTGCGGAGCGGAACGCAGATCATCACGGGCGGCAAGGGCGTCTTTTCGAAGCTGCAGGCGCTTTGTTCCGGCGTCTTCTAGCCTGATGCGCGGACGTTCGTTCAGGCACTCACGCTCTGCACAACCGCCCCCAGCGGCCGGCACGAATTGCGGATCATCAGCCGGCCCTTGAGCACCAGTTTGCGCGGCGGCGCGTCACGGTTGCCGGCGAGACGGTCAAGCAGCAGATTGGCCGCCTGTTCGCCGATCGCCTGCACGGGTTGCGCCACCGTGGTCAGCTGCGGCTGGAACACATCGGACCACGGAAAATCGTCAAAGCAGGCAACCGAAATGTCCTCGGGGCAGGAAAGGCCGATGTCACGGATCGCCTTCATGGTGCCGATCACCATCGGGTTGTTGGCCGAGAAGATCGCGCTCGGCCGGTCGTGCAGCGAAAGCAGCTGCATGGTCGCGTTATAGCCGTCGATCTCGTGGAAATTGCCGGAGCGGACCAGCTCTTCGGCCACCGGCAGTCCGGCGGCCTGGAGCGCCTCACGGTATCCCGTCATGCGGTCGTGCATGGGCGAAATGTCCGAGGTGCCGGTGATGTAGCCGATGCGCCGGTGACCGAGATCGATCAGATAGGTGATGGCGTCGAACACCGCGCGCTCGTTGTCGAGCACCACCATATCGGTATCGACGCCCTCGCAGATGCGGTCCAGAAGCACCACCGGCACCTTGGCGTCGTCGACGATCCCCTTGAGGATCGCGCCGTCGCCGACACGCGCCACAATCAGCCCATCGACCATGCGGTCAAGCAACAGTCTGATCTGGTCGTCCTGGGTGTTCAAATCCTCGTCGGTGCAACACAGCATGACCGCATAGCCGGCGCGGTCGAAGGCCTGCTGGATGACCGAGACGACATCGGTGAAGAACGGGTTGGTGATGTGCGGCACGGTCAGCCCGATGGTGCGCGTCGTGCCCATCTTGAGGCTGCGGGCGATCGCATTGCGCTTGTAGCCGATATCGCGGATCGCCTGTTCGATGCGCTGGCTGAGCTCCGGGCTGACGGTCGCCGTGCCGTTGATCAGTGCCGAAACGGTGGCGACCGAGACACGCGCGGCTTCCGCCACATGCAGCATCGTCGGTGCCGTGGATTTCCGCTGCCGCGTCCGCTTGGATGATGCCATCTTTCGAAACGTTTCGCCCGTGTCTGTCCGCTATATACCTACGGAGTATCAAGGTTTTTCGCAAGATTTGAAAGGAGTCAATCCTGCCTGGTCAGATAGCGGCTTGACATGATCGAAACGTTTAGATTAGCGTTCGGGTCGAATTTGACGAAGACGGAAGGGAGGCCGCCATTGTCATGGAGCACAGCAGTTCCCTTTCCCCGGGGCATAACGCGCCAGCGGCGGACCAGCCAGATACGGTTCTGAGCGCGGAGCATATTTCCAAGAGCTTCGGCGGTATTGCAGCGCTTAGCGACGTCCGCTTCGACCTGCGCGGCGGCGAGGTCCACGCCTTGATGGGCGAAAACGGCGCCGGCAAGTCGACGCTGATGAAAATCCTCTCCGGCGTTTATACCGGCTATGAAGGCACGGTCAGCGTCGATGGCCGGCCGGTCAGCTTCGCCGGCGTGCGTGACGCCGAGGATGCCGGCATCGCCATCATTCACCAGGAGCTCAACCTGGTGCCGGAGCTCAGCGTCGCCGACAACATCTTTCTCGGCCGCGAGAAGCTGATCGCAGGGCTGATCGTCGACCGCAAGGCGAGCAGCCGTGCCGCCGGCGCCCTGTTGCAGCGGCTCGGCATCGAACTCGATCCCGAAGCCCGCGTCGGCGCCTTGCGCGTCGGTGAACAGCAGCTGGTCGAGATCGCCAAGGCACTGTCGATGTCGGCGCGCATCCTGATCATGGACGAGCCGACCTCCGCGCTGTCGCCGGCCGAATGCCAGCGGCTGTTCCGCATCATCCGCCAGCTTGCCGACAGCGGCGTCGCCATCGTCTACATCTCGCACCGCATCGACGAGGTCATGCATCTGGCCGGCCGGATCACCGTCTTCCGCGACGGGCGCCATGTGCTGACCAGGCTGATGGCCGAGCTTGACGAGAATGCCATCATTTCGGCGATGGTCGGCAGGGACCTGCTCGCATCCTCCCAAGAGGAGCGGGATATCGGCGGCGGGACTGTGCTTTCGGTCAGCGATCTGTCGCTGTCGAAGCCCGACCGCCAGGGCTGGCGGCAGGTGATCGACGGCGTCAGCTTCGATCTTGCCGCAGGCGAAATCCTCGGCATTGGCGGCCTGCTGGGTTCCGGCCGCACCGAGATCATGGAGGCGATTTTTGGTTCGGGGGATGGCCGGACCGGCGGCGAAATCCGGCTCGACGGCGCCCCCGTGAACATTCGCTCGCCGCGCGACGCAAGGCGGCTGGGCATCGCGCTGGTGACCGAGGATCGCAAGACGCAAGGCCTGCACCTGCAGGCCTCGATCACTGACAATGTGGCGCTGCCGCTGGTCGGATCGCTGGCGCGCTTCGGCATCCGCTCGCTGGCCGGCGAACAGGGGCTGGCGCGGCAGGCGGTCAAGGCGCTCGGCATCCGCTGCCAGGACATCGACCAGCCGGCCGGCACGCTGTCGGGCGGCAACCAGCAGAAGGTCGTCATCGGCAAGTGGCTGGCGACCAGGCCACGCGTGCTTTTGCTGGACGAACCGACGCGCGGCATCGATGTCGGCGCCAAGCGCGAAATCTACGACCTGATCTTCAGGCTGGCGCGCGAAGGCCTGGCCATCGCCGTCATCAGCTCCGAGCTGCCGGAACTGCTGCATCTCTCGGATCGTATCCTGGTGATGGCCGACGGCCGCCAGACCGGCATTCTTTCCCGCGAGGCGGCAAGCGAGGAGGCCATCATGCGCCTCGCTGCGCCGCGCCGTACCATTTCGAGACCAGCCGCATGACTGCCCTGAAGCTCCTGGCCCGGACCAAGCTCTACTGGGGCCTGATCGCTATCTTCCTGATCGGCGTGCTGGGCTCGCCGGTGAGTTCCAAGGGCAACAACATCTTCCTGTCCTACGGCAACCTGCTCGACGTGCTGCGCCAGGTGTCGACCACCGGGCTGATCGCCACCGGCATGACGGCGGTGATCATCACCGGCGGCATCGATCTTTCCGTCGGCTCGCTGATGGCCATCTGCTCGGTGGTCTGCGCCATGCTGCTGACGGTTCCGGGCGTGACGCCGGGTGTCGTGCTGGGCGTGCCGACCGTTGCCCTAGTGGCGCTTTGCCTTGGCTTCGTCATCACCCGCTTCATCTTCCTCAACCTGGAAAAGTCCCGCGCCGGTCCGGATGCCGCCGCGAGCGATATCCGGCTGAACAGCGCTCGGGGGCTGGTCACACCGGCCATCGTCGGCATCGTGCTGTGTTGCTTGTCCCTTTGGTATCTGCTGCCGCAGATCGAGCCCAGATTCGGCGTGCTCGGCGTGCTGCTGGTGGCGCCCTGCGTCGGCCTGCTGTTTGGCGCCGTCAACGGCTTCATTATCGTTGGCGGGCGCCTGCAGCCTTTCATCGTCACCCTGGCGATGATGGTGACGGCACTCGGCATCGCCAGGCTCACCGCCGGCCAGAACAATGCGGTGCTGCCGGTCTATACCGGCTCGAATGCCACCGCGGATTTCGAAATGCTGCGCTCGCTGGTGTTCGGCGTGATCCCAATGCCCGGCCTGTTCTTCCTGGGCGCGATCCTGATCTACGGCGCGGTGCTGCGCTTCACGCCGTTCGGCCGCTATGTCTATGCCATCGGCGGCAATGAGGAGGCGGCCCGGCTCTCCGGCATCGCCGCCGGGCGCGTCAAGATCGCCACCTATGCAGTTTCCGGCCTGCTCGCCGGCATCGCCGCCGTGCTCTATGTGGCGCAGTACCGGCAAGGCAAGCCGGACGCCGGCGCCGGGCTGGAGCTCGACGCCATCGCCGCCGTGGTCATCGGCGGCACCAGCCTGATGGGCGGCCGCGGCAGTCTGACCGGCACCTTCTGCGGCGTGCTGATTTTCGGGCTGCTCTCCAACATATTGCAGCTCCACAATATCAACTCGAACCTTCAGCTGGTGCTGAAGGGAATGATCATCATCGGCACCGTGCTCGTCCAGGAGCGCAATGCCGGTGATCTCCTGGCCTATCTGCGCCTCGTACCTGCGTCCGTCCGGCGCGGGCAACCGGCGCGCACGGAAACGGCCGCGGTCAAGCGGCCGTCGCAAGAGACCCCGTCTCTCAATCTCGGAGGAAACAAGAAATGAAACGACGTGACATGCTGAAGCTTGCCGCCCTCGGCGCGGCAATGCTGACCACCACCGCGCTGCTCTCCACCGGCCATGCCTTCGCCCAGGACAAGAAGTGGAAGATCGGCTTCTCGCAGGTGACGACCATCGAGCCCTGGCGCGCCCAGTTCAACAAGGACATTCTGGCCGAAGCCGCCAAGCATCCGGACGTCGAGCTGATCGTCACCGATGGCGAGGACAAGACCGAGAAGCAGGTCGCCGATGTCGAGAATCTGATCCGCCAGGAAGTCGACGCGCTGCTGGTGTCGCCGAAGGAATCCGCCGGCCTGACGGGCGTCGTGCAGCAGGCCATCGACGCCAAGATTCCGGTCTTCGTGCTCGACCGCAATGTCGACACCAAGGACTATACCCAGTTCGTCGGCGGCGACAATAAGCTGATCGGCCGCGCGGCCGGCGAATATGCCGTCGAACTGCTCGGCGGCAAGGGCAAGGCGGCGGGCAACGTCGTCGAGATCTGGGGCGGCATGGGTACCCAGCCGGCGCATGACCGCCATGACGGCTTCCACGAATTCACCGACAAGGAGCCGGGCATCAAGTATCTGCTCGACCAGCAGTCGGGCGACTGGAAGCAGGACCAGGCCTACAACATCATGGCGACCGCGCTGCGCAACGACGAGAAGATCGACCTCGTCTACGGTCACAACGATCCGATGGCCTACGGCGCCTATCTCGCCGCCAAGGATGCCGGCCGCGAGAAGGACATCAAGTTCATCGGCATTGACGGTCTGCCCAATGAAGGCGTGCAGTTGGTCAACAAGGGCGAGCTGACGGCGACCTTCACCTATGTGACTCCCGGCGCCGAAGGCCTGCGCCAGGCGATCAGGTTCCTCAAAGGCGAGAAGGTCGAAAAGACCATCACGCTGCCCACCGAGAAGATCACCAAGGAAAACGCCGCCAAGGTGCTGAAGGATAACGGCCTCTGAGGACTTGTGGGATGGGTTGGCGCTGCCCTCATCCTCCTGCCGGGTGTTCGTCGTTCGAAAAGCCAAGCAATTGGCTTTTCGTCCGCTGCGCGGACCACTTTCTCAACTCCCCGTCACCATACGGGGAGAAGTGTCCGGTGTCCGACCGGAAACATAGGTAACAGAATAGACCGATTGCATGGGTGCACGGACGCCGACAGCATGACGCGGATGCGCCAACTGCCTCGTCCAACCAACCTCTGCAGCCTGTAAGTCTGTTCTCAAGCCAGTTTCGCCAGCAGCTTCATGAAGATGGCGATCTCCTTTGCCGAGAGCGGCGCCAGCGTTTCCCTGGTGATCTCGCGGGCCAACGGGATCAGGCGATCGATCGCGTCGCGTCCTTCCGCGGTCAGGTTGACCAGCAGCCGCCTTTTGTCGACCTCATGCTTGGAGAGTTCGACCAGGCCGCGCGCCTTCAGCCGGTCGATGACGCCCTTCACCGTCGCCGCATCCATGGCGATCAGCGTGCCGAGCTGGTTCTGCGAGGTCTCGCCGACATCGCGCAGCTTGGCCAGTGCCGCGAATTGCGGCGGCGTCAGGTCCGCGATATGCGCGGCGAAGATCGAGACGTGGCGCTGATGCGCCTTGCGCAGGATGAAGCCGACCTGCTCCTGCAGGCGGTAATCGTGATCGTCGGCCTCTTCGACCTCGACCAGCTTGAGCAGATTGTCCTCGCCGCTCACCGCAGCCCGTCCCAGGCCTTGATGTCTTCGGCCGCCAAGCCTCCCACACGATCGTGGACGCGCGGGCCGCAGGTCATGGCGAGGCAGAACAGGATTTCGTCGGGGCGCGGCCCGTCGCTGACGCCGACTTCCATGGCGTCGAAATGGCTGCGCACATAGGCGGCGTTGATATGGCCGAGCGGCACGTCGAGCCTTGACCCGAAGGCGCCGACCTTCTTGGCCGACGGCACGATCGCCTTCGCGTCGCCGAGCCGCTCGCGCATGGCGTAGCCGCCCGGCACATGCCAGAGCGCGCCATGTTCCAGTTCGCCCGCGGTGCCGACAATCGCCCCCTTGCCGTAGCCGTCGATCTGTTTCACGTCGCCGCCGAGGGCTGCGATCAGCCGATCGGCGAGCAACAGCCCAAGCGGCTTCAGATCGTCCATGGCGCTCTGCAAATCCTCGACATAACGCCCGGCGAACGGGTTCTTGACCACGGCCATTGCCGCGGCACGTCGGCGCGGCACTTCGGCCACCGGCCCGCCATCATGAAAGATCTCCTCGCTCAGCACCGCGATCTTGCGGACTGGAAACTCAGGCATGGGCAACTTCCTTCCGTTCATCCTTGTTGGGTGCGGCGAGTGCGACGGAGCCACCGATACGGGCTTCGCCGCCAAGAAAAAGCGCCGATCCGGCAATCAGGCCGCGCCGGCGAAAATCTTCGGCGACGGCAAGACCACTGTCCAGCGCCCGCGCCACCTCGCCAGGTGCAAGCGCGCCGACGCCTTGCGTCACCAGCCGCGCGCCAAGATCGCTGTCGGGCGACAGTTCACGTGCGGGCACGCGCCTGATGGCAGGATTGCCCGGCAGGTCCACCGCGTTGGCAATGAGCGTCGCCGCGGCATCGGCCTCGGCGCCGGTCCGCGCGAGCACTGTGACGGCGTCGGCAATGCCAAGCGAGAAGGAACGACCACGCCAGCCACTGGTGGCGACGCCGCGAACGCAATCTTCCGCGCGAATGGTGATCCGGTCAGCCATGCCATTGCCGGTGCCGGCGACGGCCAAGCCCATAGACCGGCCCTTGCCGATGTGGAGAGCGCTGTCCCCGCCATTGTTGACATAGGCGCGATCGAGCCTGCGGCCGGCAAGCAGTGCGGCGAGCATTTCGTCGGCTACCGATCCTGCAACGGCGGCCATCGGTGTTATGAAGCACTCCGCCAAGGGTATCACGGCCGCTTCCATGCGGCGCGCCGTCGGACCATCAAAGGCGCGTGGCCGCAGGAAGAAGGCCGGAAGCCGCAATTCGGGAAGCTCTCTGACCAGCTCGATCAGGATCGTCTGGAAACGCGCGACTGCCTGCTCATAGGCCAGGCGGCATTCCTGCGCCTCACCAAACGCCTCGACGATCAGGTCGATCGGTCCATGGTGGAGATGCAGCCGCTTGCCGTCCTGCAGCCAATGCGCTTGCGGACCGTCCATCATCCGGCCCCGTTCGACGCGGCGCGCCGCAATTGCGCCAGTGGCGGCCAGGGATTGCTGCCCGGCGCGCCGGTGCCACGCCGGGGATTGAGATACTCGCCGCCCTTGGCGACGATATCCTCGACGCTGCGGATTTCGGCCTCGTAGCCGCCGAGCCTGACATAGTCGTCACGGCGCAAGGTGAACTCGATCGGCGCCACAAGCGCCGGCGTCGGCACATAGCCGAAGGCGCCTTCCGGCACCCTGGTGACATCGACCATCAGCGTGATGCCGCCGCCAGGCCAGACATAGACCGGCGCGCCGCCGACCGTCACATAGGTCTTCAGGCCTTGCACCGAGCGGGTGAGATTGACCGGGTTTTCGGTGACGCCGGCGCGCAGCGAACCGCCGGCGCCGCCGATGAACAGCACGGTGCACAGCGCCGGTTCGCAATTGTCCTCGATCAGTTCGACCGACTTCCGCAGTCGTTCGGGAAACGGTTTTTCGACCGGCTTCAGATCGTCGTCGAGTTCGTAATAGGCGAACTGCTCGCCGGTGGTCGAAACCATCAGCAGCGACAGGCCCGGCCGTGCGCCCTTCTTGGTGTTCCACGCGCCGAGGATCGACAGCGGGTCGGAAATACTGGTACCGCCCCAGCCGAGACCGGGTTCGGAGACCTTGAAGTAGCGGCCGGGCGTCGAACGGCGGCCGATGATCTTTATCCCGGTATCCTGCCAGCCCAGCACTTTGCCGGCCTGGTGCTCGGAAACGACGCCTGTGATGTGGTCGTCGACCACCACAACCTCGTCGACCAGCCCGCGCCACTGCGTGGCGAACATGCCGATCGTGGCCGAGCCGCAGCCGACGCGCATGCGGTGTTCCTGCTTGCCGTCGATGACAGGTGGTCTGCCGGCTTCGACGATGATGGTGGCGCCGCCGTCGATGGTGAGTTCCACCGGTTTGCGGTTGCACAGATTGAGCAGCGCTTCACACGTGGCGCGGCCTTCCGCTTTGGAGCCGCCGGTCAAATGATGCACGCCGCCCAGCGATAGCATCTGCGAGCCGTATTCGCCCGTGGTGACATGGCCGATCGCCTCGCCTTCGGCCCGAACAGTCGCGGTTTCCGGCCCGATATGCCGGTCGGTGTCGATCTTCACCTTGACGCCGCAGTACGAAAAAATGCCTTCGGTGACGACGGTGACAAGGTCGACGCCCTCGACCTCCTGGCTGACGATGAAGGGGGCCGGCTTGTAGTCGGGATAGGTGGTGCCGGCGCCGATCGCGGTGACGAAGCGGCGGCCGGTGTTGAGCAACTCGCCATTCCATGCTTCGCCCTCGGCGACGAACGGAACCATGGCGCCGCCGATCTCCGCCGCATGGTCGAGGATGGTCAGCGGGTCCATGCGCACGATGCGGCCGCCGACATTGCCGTAGCGATCGCAGGCGCCGGTGCGGCCATCCGCGATGTAGCACATGACCGGGCAGGCATCGCAGCGAATCTTCTCCGCCACCTGCTTCTCGCCGGGATCATGGGTTTCGAAGCGTTCGGCAAGCTCGCTCATGGGCGTGCCTCCTTTTCGCGGATGGCGGCGCGGATACGCGTCGGCGTCGCCGGAATTTTTGTAACCAGAACGCCTGTGGCGTGGCGGATGGCGTTCAGGATCGCCGGCGCCGTCGGGATCAGCACATGCTCGCCCAGGCCCTTGGCGCCGAACGGCCCTTCGGGATCGGGCACCTCGACCAGGATGGTCTCGATCGGCGGCACGTCGCCGATCGTCGGGATGAGATAATCGTGGAGGTTCTCGGTGCGGCCGGGAATGTATTCCTCCATCAGCGCCATGCCGATGCCTTGCGCGATGCCGCCCTCGATCTGGCCTTCGACCAGCAGCGGGTTGATCGCCTTGCCGACATCGTGCGCGGCGGTGATCCTGATCAGCTTCACCGTGCCGAGCTTGAGGTCGACCTCGAGCTCGGCGATCTGCGCGCCATAGCCATAGACGGCATAGGGCTTGCCCTGGCCCTTGGCATCCAGCGGCAGTGTTGGCGGATCGTAAGTTTCCTCGGCGCGGAAGACGAAGCCGTCGGCATCGACGTCGAGGGAGGCGAGGTCGATGCGCCGTGTGGCCTCGCCCTCGCCAATGACGATCGTCAAGCCATCCAACTGGAGAGAGGCCTTTTCGGAGACGTTGGCGAAGCGCAAAATGGTTTCGCGCAAGGCGCGGCCAGCCTTTTCGGCCGCCTTGCCGGTGACGAAAGTCTGGCGCGAGGCTGAAGTCTTGCCGGCGTCGGGGCTGATCGCCGTGTCTGCGCTCTTAAGCCGGAATTTTTCCAGCGGCAGTCCAAGCGCGTCGGCGCAGATCTGCGTGATGACGGTGTTCGAGCCCTGGCCGATGTCGACGGCGCCCTGGTGCAGGATCACATCGCCCGAAGCCGCGATGCCGACCCGGATCGTCGACGGATTGGGCAGCGAGGTGTTGCCGCAGCCATACCAGCAGGACGCCAAGCCAACGCCGCGCTTGATGTCCGCGTGGGTAGTGTTGAAGGCGTCCGCGTCCGCCGTCGCACGCCGCCAGTGGGGCCGCAGCGCCTCGAGGCATTCGGCGATACCGACACCGGACTCCAACCTCTGTCCGGTAACCGTTTCGGAGCCGTTCCGAAGGCAGTTTTTCAAACGAAAATCGAGCCGGTCGACGCCGAGCTTGCCGGCCAGTTCGTCATAGAGCGTCTCCTGCATGATGGTCGCCTGCGGCACGCCGAAGCCACGGAAGGCGCCCGAGATCGGACCATGGGTGTGGATGGCGCGGCCCTCGGCCCGGTAGTTGGGCGTCGCATAGGGGCCGGATGCATGCACCGGCACCCGGTTGGCCACCGTCGGCCCCCAGCTTGCATAAGGGCCGGTGTTGAAATCGCCGGTGAAGATCATGCCGGTGACATGACCATCGGTGTCGGCACCGATGGTCGCTTTCATCTCGGCCGGATGGCGCTTGGTGGTCGACATCATCGATTCGTTGCGGGTGTAGGCCAAGGCTGCCGGGCGTCCCGTCTTCAATGCGACAAGGCCGATCAGCGGCTGCAGCGAAACGTCGAGTTTCGAGCCGAAGCCACCGCCGGTCGCGGTCGGCACGATGCGCACCTTGTCGACGGCAAGGCCAAGCACCTTCGCGGTATCGTCGCGGTCCATGTAGGGCGCCTGCGTGCAGGCGACGACGACCAGCGTGTCGCCGTCCATATAGGCATGGCCGGCCTCCGGCTCGATATAGGCGTGCTCGACATAGGAAGTGTCGATCGCGCCCGACACGGTGACGGCTGCATTGGCGAGCGCGGCTTCGGGATCGCCGCGTTCGACGAAGCCCTTGGTCAACAGGTTGGCGGGGCGGTTGTCATGGATCAGCACCGCACCTTCGGCTTGCGCTTCGCCGACATGCAGCACATGCGGCAGCTCGGTCCAACGGATGGGGAAATCGGACAGGTCGAGATCGAGGATCGCCTCGCGCTCGCCCGCGACCAGCGCCACCGCCTCGCCGCGCAGCCGGGCAAATCCTTCGGCCAGGGCCGGCTGGTCGGCGAACGGGCCAATCACACCGAAACAGTTCTTTCCCGGAATGTCGGCTGCCGTGAACACACCGACGACGCCGGGATGGCTCTTTGCCCAGTCATCGAGATCGCCGAAGACGAAGCCGGCATGATAATGCGGCGAACGGACCACCAGAACGGCAAGCGCGTCGGCAGGGAAGGAATCGCCGCCGAATTTTTCGTCTCCAGTGACTTTCGGCACACCGTCGAGCCGGATCGGCGAGGAGCCGACGGCCTTGCCCGAGGCCGGCATCCTGCGATCGAGGGCGAGATCCAACGATTGATGTTGGCGCTGCCCCTCACCCTTACCCTCTCCCCGTGAAAAACGGGGAGAGGGGGTCGCCAGCATTGGAGTGCGTCCCTTCTCCCCGTTTCTATACGGGGAGAAGGTGCCGGCAGGCGGATGAGGGGCAGCGCCTGCATTCGAAAACTGTTCAGCATTCATCACCGCCGCGATGATCTTCCGGTAGCCGGTGCAGCGGCACAAAATGCCGCCCAGCGCGTCCTGCACCTCGGTCTCGGTCGGGCTGGGTTTTTTCTCCAGCAGCGCCGTCGCCGCGACCAGCAGCGCCGGCGTGCAGATGCCGCACTGCGCCGCGCCATGCGCGAGGAAAGATGATTGCAGCGCCGACAGCCGGTCATTGGCGAGGCCTTCGACCGTGGTCACCGCCGTGCCGGCGACGGATGCCGCCGGCATCAGGCAGGCGCAGACCGGATCGCCGTCGACCAGCACAGTGCAGGCGCCGCAATCGCCGGCGTCGCAACCGACCTTGGTGCCCGTCAGGTGCAATTCGTCGCGCAGCACCAGGGATAGTCGGCGCAATGGGGGAACATTGACAGAGACGGCAGCGCCATTGACCGCGAAGGCGATGTCGGAGCGCTCAAGGCCGAGGCCCGGTGGAACTCCGCCCGGATCGGTCCGGGTTTCGCGGACGTCAGGCAGGACCTGGCTCATGTCAGGCTGAGCTTGTCTCATGCCGCCGCCACCATGTGGCCGTCCATCGGTCCGGCTGCCGTCAGCACGGCCCGCGCGACGATCTCGCGTACCGCCTCGATCCGATACTCGGCGCTGCCGCGCACATCGGCGATCGGCGACAGCTCAGTCATCGGCGCGGACTGCACCGCAGCCGCGAGCCCGTCATCGGCCCATCGACCACGCAAGGCCTGCTCAACACCGGCAAGGCGCTTGGCAACCGCTGAACAGGAGCCAACGGCGACCGCTGCTTCCGTGACCGTACCGTCTTCAACGACCAGGCGCGCCGCCGCCATGGCAATGGAAATGACGAGATAGCGCCGTGCGCCCAGCTTGACGAAAGCTGACGTGCCGGCCGGTTTCGGCACGCGGATGGCCGTCACCATTTCGCCGGGCTCTAGCGCCGTGCGGCGGTTGCCGAGGATGAAATCCGGCAGGGACAGATGACGCGTCGCGGCTGTCGAACTGAGCTCGACCTCGGCGTCGAGGATCAGCAGGCCGGGCACGCCGTCGGCGGCCGGCGAGGCGTTGCAGAGATTGCCGGCGACCGAGGCAACATTCTGTATCTGTGGCGAACCGACCTCGCGCGCGGCCTGTTTCAGCGCGTCGAAGGCCGACGGCAAGGGATGGCGAATGATGTCGGTCCATGTCGTGCGTGCGCCGATGACGAAGTGGTCATCCGTTTCAAAGATACCGCGCAACGAAGTGAGACCGTTGATGTCGAGGACATTGTCGCGGAACGGTTTGGCGCCCTGTGCCGGATAGAAATCCGTGCCACCGGCCAGGATACGCCACGCACCCTCGCCAAGCAAAGCGAGAGCCTCGTCGACCGTAGTGGGTTTCGCGTAACGGATCACGCTTTGCCTTCCCAGAGAATGAGCCTTCCCGAATTTGGCCCGCCCAGGTGTCTTGCCTGGAGTTTCTTGCCGGTTTCCGAAACCAGAAATTCATTCGTATGCAAATGATATCAAGCCGGTGGAAATTGTCAAAGCCAGAGTTTGCACCGTTGCCGGCTCCGGGTGAGCCGAAACGCATTTGTTATGGCATGGGAGGTTGACGCGGCCGGCCATCTGGTCAAGTTTCTGCGTCCAGTCGCGTCAGCGGCATCTTTCTGCTGTAGCCTGAACCACATGACAGAGAAGAAGGAGGCCCCATGGCCGACGAAGCGCTTGTTGTCATCGACCTGCAAAATGACTTTTGCCCGGGCGGCGCGCTGGCCGTGACCGGTGGCGACGAGATCGTGCCGCTGGTCAACGATCTGATCCGGCGAGCCGACCATGTCGTGCTGACGCAGGACTGGCATCCCGCCGGCCATTCGAGCTTCGCCTCCAGCCATCCGGGCGCACAGCCCTTCACGATGATCGACATGCCCTATGGCCCGCAGACGCTGTGGCCGGACCATTGCATCCAGGGCAGCCTGGGTTCGGATTTCCACTCCGGGCTTGCCTGGACCAAGGCCGAGTTGGTTGTCCGCAAGGGATTTCGCCCTGACATCGACAGCTATTCGGCCTTCTTCGAGAATGACCATACGACGCCCACCGGTCTCGCCGGCTATCTCAGGGAACGGGGCATCGACACGCTGACCCTGGTCGGCCTGGCGACCGATTTCTGTGTCGGCTTCTCGGCCCTGGATGCTGTCAGCCAGGGGTTCAAGACCACCGTCCGGCTCGATGCCTGTCGCGGTATCGACCTCAACGGATCCCTCGACGCGATGCTGCAGCGCATGCGCGAAGCCGGCGTGGCGCTTGAAGACAGTTTGACGGACTGAACAGTGGGACATCGTGGGGACTTTTTGCGGATCACCGCAGGCGTGATGACGGGTGCGGCCATCGCCATGACGGTGATGATCCCGGGCGCGGCCTTCGCGGCCGAGGCACACGGATTGCCGGGTGAAGTGATGTCGTTGTGGTGGGTGCTGCCATTCGCCGGCCTGCTGCTGTCGATTGCCACCGGACCGCTGCTGTTCCACCATGTCTGGGACCCACACTACGGCAAGATCGCGGCCCTCTGGGCCGCCCTTGCGGTCGTACCGCTGGCGCTTGCCTTCGGCGTCCCATCGGCGACCGAGGCAGTGCTGCATGCGCTGCTCACCGAATACATGCCGTTCATCATCCTGCTGTTCGCGCTGTTCACCATTTCGGGCGGCATTCTGGTCGCCGGCAACATCCACGGCACGCCGCTGGTCAATGCCGGATTGCTGCTCACCGGCGCGCTGCTCGCTTCGGTCATCGGCACGACGGGCGCCTCGATGATCCTGATCCGGCCGGTCATCCGCGCCAACGACGCCAGGCCGTTCAACGCCCATGTCGTCGTCTTCTTTATCTTCCTGGTGTCCAACATCGGCGGCTCGCTGACGCCGCTCGGCGACCCGCCGCTGTTCGTCGGCTTCCTGCGCGGCGTCGACTTCTTCTGGACGACCACGAACTTGTACCGGGAGACGCTGTTTACCGGCGGTGTCGTGCTTGCGGTATTTCTCGCCATCGACATCATCCTGCATCGGCGCGAGGCCGGGGCGCCGAAGATCAAGGACCCGACACCGGATTCGAAGGTGCGCATTCGCGGCCTGCCCAACATTCCGCTGCTGGCCGGCGTCATCGGCGCCATCCTGCTGTCGGCCAGCTGGAATCCCGGAGTGAGCATCTCCATTCAAGGGGTGACCCTTGAGCTGCAGAACCTGGTCCGCGACGCCATCATCCTGATCTTCGCCTTCGTTTCGCTTGCCGTCTCGCGCAAGGAGTACCGCCAAGCGAACGGCTTCAACTGGGGGCCGATCGCGGAGGTGGCAAAATTGTTTGCCGGCATCTTCATCTGCATCGTGCCGGTCGTCGCCATCCTGAGAGCCGGCCACGACGGCGCGCTGGCGCCGTTGGTCGCGCTCGTCACCTCGGGCCATGGCACGCCCAACGATCTCGCCTATTTCTGGCTGACCGGAGCATTGTCGTCCTTCCTGGACAATGCGCCGACCTATCTCGTGTTCTTCGAGCTTGCCGGCGGCGATCCACGACACCTGATGACCGAGCTTGCCTCGACGCTCGCCGCGATTTCGGCCGGCGCGGTGTTCATGGGCGCCAACACCTATGTCGGCAATGCGCCCAACTTCATGGTCTATGCCATCGCCCGGCAGCACGGTGTGAAGATGCCTGGCTTTTTTGGCTACATGCTTTGGTCAGGGCTGGTGTTGATCCCGATCTTTTTGGCCGCGGGCTTTTTGTTCTTTGGTGGGTGAATTGGTGCTTTTTGAATCGTACCGTTTGCGCCGCCCCTCATCGCCCTGCCGGGCACTTCTCCCCGTATGGTGACGGGGAGGAGAGCGCCTTTGCCAATGGTTTCGCCAATCATCAACGTTGTCGGAAGGGCGCCGTCGTTGCTGCCCTCTCCCTTCTCCCCGTCACTATACGGGAAGAAGGTGCCGGCAGGCGGATGAGGGGCTGCGTTATCGTTTGCAAAGTGTCATTGCCGTTGCAGTCTCAGCCCACGCCCACATAGCGCCTCACCGCCGACGGGTCGGCACGCAGGTGCTCGACATCCACCGTCTCGCGGTTGCGGCCGTTTTCGATGAACGAGACGCGGTCGGCCACCGACAGCACCGCATCGACGCGCTGCTCGACCAGGATGGTGGAGACGCCCAACTCGCGCAGCGTCGACACGGTCTCGCGGATTTTTGCGATCATCGACGGCATCAGGCCCTCGGTCGGCTCGTCGAGCAAGAGCACCCGCGGCTCGAGGCACAGCGCGCGGGCCATCGCCAGCATCTGCTGTTCGCCGCCCGACAAGGTGCCCGAGCGCTGCCGCAGCCGCTGGCGCAGCAGCGGGAAGAGGTCGAGCACGCGCTCTCGCGTCGCCTTGCCCTTGCCGCGCGCCATCAGCCCGATCTCGATGTTTTCCGCCACCGTCATCTCGGCGAACAGCCGCCTTCCTTGCGGCACATAGGCGACACCTGCCCTCGGCACTTCATGCGCCGGCAAACCGGTCAATTCCTGGTCCCCGAGCCGGATCGAACCGGCGCTGGCTGGAATCAGGCCCATGATCGCCTTGAGCGTCGTCGTCTTGCCGGCGCCGTTGCGGCCGAACAGGCACAGCACCTCGCCCTTGTTCAGCACGAGATCGAGCCCGTAGAGCACTTGGACCTCGCCATGGAAGCAGTCCAGCCCCGAGACCGCCAGGGCTTGCGTCTTGCCTATGTCCGTCATGGGGCGGTCCCCAGATAGGCGTCCTGCACCGCCGCATTGTCGCGGATCGCCTCGGGCGTGCCTTCGGCCAGGATCTTGCCGGCGTTGAAGACCGTGATGCGGTCGGCAAGCTGCATGACGACAGGCATATTGTGCTCGATCAAAAGCACCGTGGCGTTCGTGGCGATGTCACGCACCAGCTCCACGAAATTGTCGATCTCGCTGTCGGCCAGCCCCTGCGTCGGCTCGTCGAGGATCAGCAGACGCGGCTTCAGGGCCAGGCCCATGGCGACCTCCAGCAGGCGCTGGTGACCATAGGACAATTGCCCGGCTGGCATATGGGCGCGGTCGGCCAGGCCGGTGTGTTCGAGTGCCGCCATGACCGCGGCCTGTATCGCGCTCTTGGAATGGCCATGCCGCGGCGTCAGCTGCACGGGCAGCGCGACGTTGGCGTAGACGGTGAGGTTGGCATAGATGCTGGTGATCTGGAACGTATAGGCTATACCCTGGCGGACGCGGGCATAGGCCGGCAGGTCAGTGATGTCGGCGCCGTCGAAGATGATCGTGCCGGATGTCGGCCGGATGCGACCGCTGACCAAGCTGACAAAGGTGGTCTTGCCGGCGCCGTTGGGGCCGATGACGGCGCGGATTTCTCCGGGCATCAAGGTGAAGTCGACGCTGTCGACGGCGCGCAGGCCGCCAAAGCTGCGCGATAGGCCTTTCGTCGTCAGCAGTGGCGTCATGGCAGCCATCCAAGCCAGCGCTGGCGAATGGTGCCGAGAATGCCCTTGGGAAAGAACAGCACCAAAAGGATGAGTGCGACCCCGACGATCAGCAGATAGGCCGATGTGTAGCCGCTGGTGACGTCGATGACATAATACATGAACAGCGTGCCGAGCAGCGGCCCGAGCGTCGTGGCGGCACCCCCGAGCAGCACCCACAGCAGCGGCAGGATCGAATATTGCACCGAAGCGAAGCTCGAGCCGACATAGCCGAACAGCAGCGCATAGGCGGCGCCCGAGGCCGCGCAGATCGCGCCGGACACGACGACTGCCAGGAGTTTGTTGGAGAAAGTGTCGTAACCCAGCATCTTGGTCCGCTCCTCGTTCTCGCGGATGGCGACCAGCACGCGGCCATATCGGGAGCGGACGATGGCTAAAGTGATCAGCAGCACGATCGTGAACAGCGCCAGCGCACTCATGTAGCGCACGGTCGGGTTGGTGAGATCGAGCGAGGTCGCGCCGAAATTGAGAACGCGCGCCGGCTGCGGCACGACCTGGCCCTGATCGCCTCCGGTCCACGTCGCGAAGTAGAGGATGAGCAGATAAAAGACCTGCGCGAACATCATGGTGACGATCATGAAGGCGACACCCGTGGTGCGCAGCGCCAGCAGGCCAATGATCAGGGAAACAACAACACCGCAGCCGAGGCCTGCCGCGAATGCCGCCGGCACGCTCCAGCCGAGTTGGATGATGGCGAGCCCGGCGCCATAGAGCCCGGCGCCGAAGAACATGGCGTGGCCGAGGCTGAGCAGGCCGACATAGCCGAACAGCATGTTGTAGCCCATGGCGAACACCGCCAGCACCATGATGCGGGCGAGCAGGCCGTGATAGTAGTCGGGCAGCACGAAACTCAGCGCGAGAAGCAGCGCGATGACGCCGAGATGCAGTGCGTAGGCCTTTGCCGGCGAAGCTTCGCTCATCGCGATGCCGTTCCAAACAGGCCCTGCGGCCGGAACACCAGCACCATGGCGACCAGCAGCGTGGCGATGATCTTGGCCAAGGTAGGCGAGAAGAACATAGAGATGATGCCATCCGACAGGCCGATCAGCACGGCGGCGACCACGGTGCCGCGCAGCGAGCCGAGGCCGCCAATGATGACGACGATGAAGGAGAGCAGCAGCGGATCCTGCCCCATCAGATAGTGTGCCTGGCTGATCGGCACGATCAGCACAGCGGCAATGGCCGCCAGCATGGCGCCGAGCGCGAAGACGCCGGCATAGACGCGGCCCACAGGGATGCCGAAGGCCTGCGCCGTTTCGCTGTCATACTGCGTGGCGCGCATGATGAGGCCGACTTTCGTGCGCGTCAGCACCAGCCATGTGGAGATGAGCAGCAACGCGGAAGCAGCGATAACAGACAGTTTGTAGCCGGAATAGCCGAACCAGGGCAGCAGGATGCGATAGCTGAACGGCGGCTCGACGGGCCGTGCCTCGGGGCCATAGAAGGTCAGCGCCAGCTGCTGGATGATGTAGAGCATGCCGATGGTGGCAACGATGGTGGCTTCCGGATTGTAATCGAGCCGGCGCAGCACCAGCCGCTCGGCGACCAGCGCAATGGCACCGACGATCAGCGGCGCGATCACCAGTGCCGCCAGGAAGCCGAGCGCCGGGTGGCCCGATATCGCCGTCGAGATCGCCCAGGCCAGCACGGCGCCCAGCATGAAGAATTCGCCATGCGCGACATTGACGACGCGCATCACGCCAAACACCAGGGATAGCCCAAGCGCCGTCAGCGCCAGCACGGCCGAGGTGACGAGCCCTTCGAGGGCGGCGAGGAGGAGATGCGGACCGAAGTGCATGGACTAGACGCCTGCGGATGCGCGAGGCACCCCCCTCTGGCCTGCCGGCCATCTCCCCCGCAAGGGGGGAGATTGGCAGTGCCTGCGGCGGCGCTTTTCTGACGTTGGCAGCTGGCGAAACCCGTCGCGAGATCCAATCTCCCCCCTTGCGGGGGAGATGTCCGGCAGGACAGAGGGGGGTGGCTGGGCGCTCACGCTGGCTGCTGGAATGAGTTCACAGCGCCTGTGTCGTGTAATCCCCTTCAGCCTCGTAAAGCCCATCCTCGATCTTGGTCTTGTGCACGACCTTGAGCTTGCCGCCCTCGACCTTGGAGATGTTCTGGATGCCGAAACACTGGTGGATCTTGCCGTTGAAGGTTTTTGGACCCTGCGGGTGCTCAGGTCCCTCGGCGAAGGCGGTAAGTGCCTCGGTTGCCTCGACCAGCTTGGCGCGGTCTTCCGGCCCCTTATAGCCGGCGTCCTCCATCGCCTTCTTGACGACGTAGAGCGTTTCCCAGCAGCCGAACATATGCGCGGCGGTGGATACGTCCTTGGGGTCGCCGACGGCCGCGCCATTGTCGTCGATGCCAACGGCGGCGCGGTAGGCTTTCTGTGCAGCGGAATCGTCGGGTTGCGCATAGCGCGGCGAGCCTTCCCAGAAATGACTGCCGTCGAGGAATTTGAGCCCGGGGCTGTTGATGTCGACGGCTTCCAACGAATCGATAAAGCCGAACAGCTGCGGCCGGTTGGAGCCGTAGAACTCGCCGAGTTCCTTGACGAAGGTAAGCACCGCCGGGCCGACCATGACGTGGTAGATCACCTCGGTCTCGGCCGGGATCTGCGGGAAGTACTTGGTGAAGGAGGATTCCGTGGGTGGGATGGCGATCTGCGCGATCACCTCGGCGCCTTGCGCCTTCAGCGCCGGCGGCAGGTAATCGCGGTGGTCGTAGCCGAAGGCGAAATCGGGGAAGATCTGCGTCACCTTCTTGCCGGCATTGGCCGCGATCCACGGCGCCATCGACTGGATCTGGCTCTTCACATCGGTGATGCCGGGCTGGAAGACATAGCGGTTGAGCTTGGTCGAGGCGACGTGGTGGCCTTCGCTGACGACGAAATAAGGCATCTTGGCTTCGCCGGCGGCGGGAGCCGAGCCGATGACGACATGCGAAAACAACGTGCCGAAGACGATGTCGGTCTTGTGCTGGGTGGCGAACTTGCCGACCACTTCGGCGCCGCGGCCGGGATCGGTGCCGTCATCCTCGATGATGACCTCGACCGGACGGCCATTGATGCCGCCGGCGGCGTTGATCGCCTTGATCGCTGCGGCGGTGGTCTTCTCGTACCAGCGGCCATAGGCAGCGCCAATGCCGGTGCGGTGCGACTGGAAGCCGATCTTGATCGGCGCCGAACTCTGCGCCTGGGAATAGCGGACGAAACCTGGCGCCATGGCGAGGCCGGCGCCGGCGGCCAGACCTTTCAGCGCCGTGCGGCGGCTGAGACCGGTTTTCGGGAGGTTGAAGGTCTTGCTCTTGTCCATGATGCCGTTCCCCTTGTTCAGCGTTAGGAGCGCAAAGTCCGCTCATGTCCGGAAGTCGAAAAATTGCATGTGTACAAACTAAATCACCAAAGTCCGGACACGGCAATGCCGCTTCCCTAGGGGAATTCCGGTTTATTTTCCAGCGCCAATGGCTTCAAGGCATGTCGCCGGAAGGTGGTACGCACCTCAGCCGACCGTCGGCGTCGTGAGCAGCCAGAGGCCGAAGACGGTGTAAGCGATCATCAGCAGGGTCAGCGGGAACTGGCCGAGCGCGGCGCGGGCAGGTCGCGGATGCAGGCGCCAGGCGCAGCCGTGGGCGACGAGAACGGCGAGCACATGGCCTGTTATGATGGCGCCGGCCTGGATATTCCACAGCCACCAGGCTGAGCTGGCTCCGGCAACGATCCCGGCCTCGATCTGCATGTCGGCGGTGCCGAACAGGTTCCAGCCCAGCGCGAACGGATCGGAGAGGGAGGCCAGCGCGTACTGGCCGTCGACCAGCAGCGCCGCCAGATAGTGCGCGACATGATAGGCGAGTGCGATCGGCACGATCGACCACACCAGAAGGCCAATTGCCTGGCTGAAGCGCTGATCGCCGCCGGCAAGGCGCTGGCCGAGGAAAACGGCGAAAAGAAACACCGCCGCCAGCAGCACGAATGTCAGCACCAGTCCGAAAGTGCCGCTGCCGATCACGGTGGTGCGTCCCGGGAATTCGAGCGGATTGACGCCGAACAGGCCGAGCCAGAAAAAGGTTTTCGACAGGCCATCGAACGAGACCGAGGACAGCGCCAGCAGCAGGAAGGCCACGCCGCTGGGCGGCAATGGCTCGGCCGTCAGCAGCTTGGCCCCTGGCCAGCACAGAGCAAGCCGGCCTTCGCCGTCGCGCTCGACCGGCGCGAAGCGCGCCACCATCGAGAAGAAGACCGTCAGGAACTCGCCGCCGCGGCTCCACTCCCGATAGCCGAACACCAGCATGGCGAGGAAGGCGAGCAGCCAGTAGAGGCCGGCGGCCCAAGCGAGACGAGCCGGGTCGTCGGGAGCCGGATCGATGAGTTCGAACCAGGCAAAGGCCAGGAACAGGATGACGGCCGGCCAGCGGCCGAGCCATCGGGGGAGGCGCCACGGTCCCTTGTCGCTCATGCTGAACAAGCGCGAGACCAGGCGCCACGCCCCGTACCAGGGGTTGAGCCATGACCAGAGGTCGCCGAAGAGGCCCTGCAGCAGCGTGACGCCGGCCCACAGCAGCGTCCAGACCACGAGCGGCAACGGGTTGGAGAGTGGGTCGCGGCTGCCAAAAAGGCCGGCGGCGATGAGGATTGAAAAGCCGGCAAAGGAGATCAGACTGATGGCCGTGCGAGCGCCGTCGCCGAAGACGAAAAGCGGCAGGCGCCGGCGCCAGAATTTGTCCAGAGCCGCCGGCGGCAGCAGCGCCAGCACGAGGAAGCTGACAGACACGGCGAAAGCGCCGCCAGCCAGGTAGTAGCCGGTCGGGAGAAGCAGGACGTGGCCACGGTCGGAGGCATGGGCGAATGCGGTGGTGGGCGAGGCGCAGATGAGGGCCAAAAGAATGAGGACGGGAGCACATTTTCGCCAGTCGAGATACTTCCCACCCCCCTCTGTCCTGCCGGACGTCTCCCCCGCAAGGGGGGAGATCGGATGTCGCCGCGGCTTTCGCCAAACTTCTACGCCGCAGAATAAGGTGGCACGACAGAAGCTGCCAATCTCCCCCCTTGCGGGGGAGATGTCCGGCAGGACAGAGGGGGGCGCGAAGGAACTCATACTTGTCAAAGAGTCCCCCGCCACCTCTCACACCTTGACCAGCTGCTCCACGCGATCCTTCTCGCCAAAGATCCGCAGATAACGCTGGATCTCCTTCTCGTCGCCGGTCGCCTTGGCTGGATTATCGGAGAGCTTGACCGCCGGCCGGCCATTGGCCTCGGTGACCTTGCAGACCAGCGATATGGCATCCAGGCTGTTGGTTTCCGTTGGCGCGCAGCCTTCGAAATCGTTGGTCAGATTGGTGCCCCAGCCGAAGGACATGCGCACCTTGCCCTTGAAGTGGCGGTACGTCTCCTCGATGGTTTCCACTTCGAGCCCATCGGAGAAGATCAGCAGCTTCTGCTTGGGGTCCTTGCCCTTCTCGCGCCACCACGACAGGATCTTTTCGCCGCCCTCGATCGGCGGCGCGCTGTCGGGGCGGAAGCCGGTCCAGTCGGCCACCCAGTCCGGCGCGTCGCGCAGGAACGACGCCGTGCCGAAGGCGTCAGGCAGCACGATCAGCAGATTACCGCCGTAATAGCGCTGCCAATCCTGCAGCACTTTGTAGGGCGCTTGCCGCAATTCCTTTTCCGAGTTTGCGAGGGCCGCGAACACCATCGGCAATTCATGTGCGTTGGTGCCGAGCGCTTCGAGGTCGTTGTCCATGGCCAGCAGCACGTTGGAGGTGCCGGTGAAGGCCTCGCCGATGCCTTCCTTCAGCGCTTCGACGCACCAGCGCTGCCACAGGAAGGAATGCCGCCGGCGCGTGCCGAAGTCGGAAATGCGGATGCCGGGCAGCGCCTTCAGCCGCTCGGTCTTGTCCCACATCTTGGCCTTGGCGCGGGCATAGAGCACGTCGAGCGTGAACGGCCCGAACGCCCGC
The DNA here is from genome assembly GCF_006442395.1 of Mesorhizobium sp. B2-3-5. Taxonomy (NCBI): domain Bacteria; kingdom Pseudomonadati; phylum Pseudomonadota; class Alphaproteobacteria; order Hyphomicrobiales; family Phyllobacteriaceae; genus Mesorhizobium; species Mesorhizobium sp. B2-3-5. Next base: position 136,270 of record NZ_VFVX01000011.1, read on the forward strand.
ATCGCGGCCCGGGAACGCAATTCGTTGATGATGGCGAGCGCGGGAATTTCCCACAGCGTGGTGTACATCCATGGGCCGGGAAAGGTCAGTTCGTACTGCCCGTCATGCTTGGCAAGCTCGTAGTCGGGCAACCTGAAGCCTTCCAGCCAGGCGAGGAATTCCGGCTCGAAAATCTGCTTGCGGCCATAGAAATTGTTGCCGCCGAGCCAGATCATCTCCTTCTTGGAGAAGCGCAAGGTGCGGGCATGATCGAGTTGTTCGCGCAACTCGCCCTCGTCGATCTCGTCGGCAAGCCGCACCGAGGTGGTGCGGTTGATCAGCGAGAAGGTGGCGTCGACCTTGGGGTACATGCCCCAGATCATCTGCAACATCAAAAGCTTGTAGAAGTCGGTATCGAGCAGGCTGCGCACGATCGGGTCGAGCTTCCAGGTATGGTTGTAGACGCGCCGCGCAATATCGGTCCTGGCCATGTCTCGTTGTCGCCTTCGCTGCCTGCCATCCACAATCGCGACAGGCCTCATAGCATCGAATTAGCCAAAACGCTGCCCGCTTTCAGGCTGGCCCGACAAAAAGAAGGGCCTGCATGCGGCCGGGCCTAGGCTGCATCAGCTCGCGGGTTTGCCGCCCGCCACCTTGAGCGCCGGACGTTTGCGTCGGGTCACGAGGCGGCCCGCGACCGGGGCGTCGGCGCGGCTGTCATCCCCGGCTTTCTCGGCGAACAGCCAGTCGATAAACACCTGTACGATCGGCGTTGTCCGCATCTCGTTGCGGCAGACGACATAGAAGTCATCGACCGCCGGCACCGACAGGCTGAACGGCGCGACCAGCATGCCCCTGGCCAGCAGCGCGCTTGCCGTCACGGAATCGCCCAGCGCCACGCCGTGACCGTGCACCGCGGCCTCGGCCGCCATGCGGGCATCACCCAGATGATGGCGGCGGCCGCGTTCGAGGTCAAGCGCATCGGCTGCCGCCAGCCAGGTGTGCCATTCGCGGCCGTCGTCGCCATGCAGGAACACATGGTCGGCGAGGTCGCGAACAGTGCGGATCGGGCGGTTGTTGATCAGTGTCGGGCTGACCACCGGGAACAGTTCGAGGCCCGACCATTTGCGCATCCAGCAATCGGTCCAGCTGCCATTGCCATAGTGCACGCAGACATCGATATGCGGCGCCCGGATATCCCTGGGATCGTTGGAAGGGATGAGCGTCAGCTGGATGTCGGGATACTGCGCGGTGAAGCTGCCGAGCCTCGGCGTCATCCACAAAAGCAGCAACGCCGGCACGCAGGACACCGAAAGCGCGCCGCTGCTTGCCGGCCGCGTCAGCCGCTGCGTGGCGGCGGCGATGCCGTCGAAAGCCGTCGACACCGCCGGCAAAAGCTCCGCGCCATGCGGCGTCAGCTTGACCCGCTGGCCTGATCGTTCGAACAGCCTGACGCCGAGCGACTGCTCCAGCGCCTTGATCTGGTGGCTGACGGCGCCATGCGTGACATTGAGCTCACTCGCCGCCTTGGTCAGCGAGCCATGGCGCGCCGTTGCCTCGAAGGCGCGCAGCGGGTTCAGAGGGGGCAGGCGCTTGGCCATGGACGCTCGGCTCACTGTGAGATTTTCTCACAGAAAACACCCTAACAATATCAATTGCTTTTTCAATGCGGCTGCCGGACACTTTGCCTGCAATCGCATCAAGACCTGAAATCTGCGGGCAGCGAGCGGGACAGGCGACCCGGCCGGATGATGGTCGGTTCGCCCGAGGTCCCGCTGGTCGGCGACACCATCGAGGAGGAATGGATATGGGTTATAACAGCGGCAAGCTCGACGCGTTGCGTCGCAAATATGGCGAGAGCCATGGCGGCGAGATGTTCGACCCGAAATTCCGCAAGGTCGCCGACAAGATCTTCTCCAAGAGCGGCACCAGGCTGGCGCCCTATTCCGGCATCCCCACCTTCCTCGCCGCGCCCTACCGCGAAATATCAGCGGAGAACCCGGATTTCGGCGACCTGCAGGTGGCCATGATCGGCGTGCCCATGGACCTCGGCGTCACCAACCGGCCGGGCTCGCGCTTTGGGCCGAGGGCGCTGCGCGCCATCGAGCGCATCGGCCCCTACAATCATGTGCTGGAATGCGCGCCGACGCACGAGCTGCGCGTGGCCGACATCGGCGACACGCCGTTCCGCAGCCGCTACCGGCTGGAGACCAGCCATGAGGACATCGAGCGCCGGACCAACCAGATCGTCGATGCCGGTGTCATCCCGCTCTCGGTCGGCGGCGACCATTCGATCAGCCATCCAATCCTGAAGGCCGTCGGCAAGAAGGCTCCGGTGGGGCTGATCCACATCGATGCCCATTGCGACACCAGCGGTCTGTTCGACATGACCAAGTTCCACCACGGCGGGCCGTTCCGCAACGCGGTGCTCGATGGCGTGCTCGACCCGACGCGCACCATCCAGATCGGCATCCGCGGCTCGGCCGAATATCTCTGGGAGTTCACCTACGAATCCGGCATGACCGTCGTTCACGCCGAGGAGGTGACGGGGCTCGGCATTCCCGCCATCATCGAGAAGGCGCGCAGAATAGTCGGCGACGGCCCGACCTATGTGTCCTTCGACATCGACAGCGTCGACCCGGCCTTTGCCCCAGGCACCGGAACGCCGGAGGTCGGCGGTCTGACGACGCGCGAAGTGCTCGAACTGCTGCGCGGCCTCAAGGGTCTCAACATCGTCGGCGGCGACGTCGTCGAGGTGGCGCCGCAATATGACGCGACCACCAACACCGCGCATGCCGGCGCCCAGGTGCTGTTCGAGATACTGAGCCTGATGGTGTTCAGCCCGGCCGTGATCGGCAAGGGAGCCTGACGCCTGAAATCCAAGGCGGCCGCCGTGCTGGAGCCGGCGACCGCCTCAAACAATCAAAAGCTTCCAGAAGGGGAATGACAATGACAATCCACTCGACACTGAAATCATCGATCGCCGCCGTCCTGATGCTGGGCGCCGGGCTTGGTATCGCCACGCAGAAGGCCAACGCCGACGCGCTGGCTGATATCACCAAGGCCGGCACCATCAATGTCGGCGTCTTCGCCGACTTCCCGCCCTTCTCCTCGGCCAGCGCCGATATGAGCCTCAAGGGCTACGATATGGACGTCGCGCAGTACATTGCCGACACACTCAAGGTGAAGCTCAATCCCGTCGCCGTCACCGGCCAGAACCGCATTCCCTATCTGAACGACCATCGCGTCGATATCCTGATGAGCGTCGGCTACTCGAAGGAGCGCGAACAGGTGATCGACTTCGCCGCCGCCTACGCGCCCTACTACATCGCGGTGATCGGCCCCGCCGCAATGTCGGTCAAAGGCAAGGAAGACCTTGCCGGCAAGTCGATCGCCGTCAATCGCGGCACGCTCGAGGATACCTCGCTCACCGAGGCGGCACCGGCGTCGGCCGACATCAAGCGCTTCGACAACTACAATGCCGTGATCCAGGCCTTCATTTCCGGCCAGACCCAGCTGATGGTCGTCGGCAATGATGTCGGCGCGCAGGTGCTGGCACGCCAGGAAGCGCTCAAGCCCGAGCAGAAATTCCAGCTTCTGACTTCGCCCTCGCATATCGGCCTCAACAAGAACGAGGACGGCCTGAAGAAGGCGGTCAATGACGCCATCGCCAAGATGCTGGCCGACGGCAAGCTGGACGAAAGCTCGAAAGCCTGGCTGAAGACGCCGCTCAACCCCGACAACCTCAAGGATTGAGCTCCCGTGGCCTTCGGCTGGCTTCCGGGTGCCCTGGGCGACATCGCACACGGCGCGGCCACGACGATCCTGCTGATCGCCGTGACCACGCTGGCGGGAACGCTGCTCAGCATCCTGGGTGCCGCGGGACGGCGAAACGGCCCTGTGCTGCTTCGCCGGGCCATCGCCTGGTATGTCGAGGTGATGCGCAACACGCCGTTCCTGGTGCAGCTGTTCTTCATCTTCTTCGGCCTGCCGAGCCTCGGGGTCAGGCTCGACCCGATCCTGGCCGCCATGCTGGCGATGACGCTCAACATGGCGGCTTATACGATCGAGATCGTCGGTGCCGGGCTTGATGCCGTCCCGCTCGGGCAGACGGAAGCCGCCCTGGCACTCGGGCTGCGGCCACGCCAGGTGTTCATCAAGATCGTGCTGCCGCAAGCGCTAAAAATTATCTATCCCGCGCTCACCAGCCAGATCGTCATCATGATGCTGGAGTCCGCCGTGGTCTCGCAGATCGCGGTGCGCGAGCTCACCTACGAGGCCGACATGCTGCAGGCGCGCACGTTCCGGTCCTTCGAGACCTATTTCGTCGTGACGCTGGTCTATCTCCTGATGTCGATGGCCTTGCGCCGGCTTCTGGTCACCGGTGGGCGCCGCGCGCTCGGGGCTGGCGTGTCATGATCGAATTCACCTTCTGGGACATCGTGCGCAACCTCCTGCTGGCCACACGCTGGACGGTGCTGTTGTCATTGGCCGCCTTTGTCGGCGGCGCGGCGGTTGGAATGGCGGTGCTGTTCTTCAGGATCGCCAAGAATAAATGGAGCCGGCGCCTTGCCTCCGGCTACATCGCCCTGTTTCAGGGAACGCCGCTGTTGATGCAGCTCTTCCTGATGTTCTTCGGCCTGCCGATGCTCGGCCTGCGCATCGAGCCCTGGACCGCGGCGGTGCTCGGCCTCACCTTCTTCGCCAGTGCCTATCTTGCCGAGATCTGGCGTTCCGGCGTCGATGCATTGCCGCTTGGCCAATGGGACGCCGGCGCCAGCCTTGGCCTGCACTATCTGCAGGAGCTGCGTCTGATCATCCTGCCGCAGGCGTTCTCGATCACCCGCGCGCCGACGGTAGGCTTCCTGGTGCAGCTGATCAAGTCGACCGCGCTGACCTCGATCATCGGCTTCGAGGAACTGGTGCGGACCTCCAACGCCATCAACAACGCCACCTTCGAGCCTTTCAAGGTCTACGGGCTGGTGGCGCTGATCTTCTTCCTCATGTGCTTTCCGCTGACGCAATACGCCCGCCGGCTCGAACGGCGCGCTTCGGCGCGCTGACAGCCGAGAAGCAGCATCGGCGGCCGTTTTGCTTCAATGCCCGAAGGCGAGCGGCGGTGCCAAGCGGTCCCGGCGCAACCAGCGTGCCAAAAGCAGCGCCGCCACCACCGCCAGCCCGCTGGACAGCCCCATCCAGATGCCGACGCCGTGCAAGCCGAAATGGAAGGCCAGCAGCACGCCGAGCGGCAAGCCGACGCCCCAATAGCCGATCGCGGCATAGATCATCGGCACCTTGGTGTCGTGCAGGCCGCGCAGCATGCCGGCCGCAACCGCCTGGGCGCCGTCGAAGACCTGGAACAGGGCGGCAAAGACCAGGAACGACACGGCAAGCGCGATCACCCTGGCGTTGGCCGGGTTGGCGAGATCGATGAAGGCGCTGATCAGGAGATGCGGCCACAGGATCATAACCAACCCCATCAATGCCATGAACGAGACGCCGATGACGAAAGCGGTCCAGCCGGCACGCGACACCCCCTCCCGGTCGCCCGCGCCATGGGCAAGCCCGACGCGTACCGTCACCGCCTGGTTGAGGCCGAGCGGCACCATGAAGGAGATCGAGGCGATCTGGATGGCGATGGCGTGTGCTGCCAGCGAATCCGCATCGATCAGGCCCATCAGCAGCGCCGCGGCATTGAAGATCGTCACCTCGAAGGCGAGGATGCCGGCAATCGGCAGGCCGAGCCGCAGCAGGCCCTTGAAACGCGGCCAGTCGGACCGCCAGAAGCGGCCGAACAGGCGGTAGCGCCGGAACTTCTTCTCCCACATGACCACTACGGCCATGCCGACGAACATCAGCGTGCTGGAGAGCGTCGTGGCAAGGCCCGAGCCGGCGATGCCCATAGCCGGGACGCCGAGATTGCCGAACATGAACACCCAGTTGAACAGGGCGTTGCAGGCGACGGCGACGAAGACGATGATCAACGCCCAGCCCGGCCGCTCCAGCGCCGAGATGAACGAGCGCAGCACGATATAACCATAGAAGGGCAGCACCGCCCATTCCAGCCAGCGCAGATAGATGCCGGCCTGATGCGCCAGCGCGGGCTCCTGGCCCATGGCCAGCAGAATGGCCTCGCCGTGCCAAAGCACGAGCCAGATCGGGATCGAAATCAGGATCGCCAGCCACAGGCCCTGGCGCACGGTGCGGCGCAGGTCGCGCACGGAATGGCGGCGGCGGCCAAGCTCGGTGGCGATCATCGGCGAGGTCGCCAGCATCAGGCCGAGCCCGAAGATCAGCGGCATGAAATAGAGGTTGGCGCCAAGCGCGCCGCTGGCCAGCGTGTCCGCACCAAGGCGCCCCATCATCATGACGTCGGTGGCGGTCATCGCGGTCTGGCCGAGATTGGTCAGCACCATGGGCCAGGCGAGCGTCAGCGTCGCCCTGATTTCCTGACGCCAAAGATTTTCCGGCGCGCGAGCGCCGGCTCCGATCGCAGACATTGTTCCGCTCTTCCAGGCGCGGCGCGTCGGCGAAAAGCCGGAAGCCGCATGTCAAACCGCAAAAAAACCTTCGGTTTCGCTGCGTTTGCGTCAGCTTTTGTACGAAACGCGACATGAAGGCAAGGGAGGAGGTGCCGGAACAGATTGAGCCAGGCAGTCGGCCTTGGCTCTACCCAATCGCGTCGAGCGCTTGCCGCTGCCGGTGCATCTCCAGGAAAATCCGGTAGTCGCGATCGAAGCGCGCGCCGGCTGCCGGGTTGGCGGCGCGCGTCTTGCCGCCCTGCTGCATGGCAAGACAGGCGGCGTTGAGATCGGAGAACAGCCCTGCTGCGGTTGCGGCGACCATGCCGGTGCCGAGCAGCACCGCCTCGTCGGCCAGCGGCTCGACCACCGTGCAGCCGGTCGCATCGGCGTATAGTTCCATCAGAAGCGGGTTCTTGGTGTGGCCGCCGGTGACATGCAGCGTGTCGATCAGATAGCCGTTCTCGTTCAACGCCTCCAGCACATGGCGCACGCCGAGCGCGATGCCGACGGCGGTGCGCCAGTAGAGCTTGCACAGGCTGTCGAAGGAGGAATCCAGCGTCAGCCCACTGACGACGCCGACGGCGTGCGGGTCGGCGAGCGGCGAGCGGTTGCCGTGGAAATCCGGCAAAACGTGCAGCCTTTCGGCCAGCTTCTCGCCCTCGGCGGCGCGCAGTTCGGCGACACGCTTGGCGATCCTGGCGTGCATGGCGGCGTCCGGCTCGCCGCCGGCGCCGTGCCAGCGGATGATGTGGTCGAGCAGGGCGCCGGTGGCCGACTGGCCGCCTTCCGACAGCCACAGCTTCGGCAGCGCCGCGCCATAATAGGGGCCCCAGACGCCGGCGAAAGGCTGCGGGTCGGGCGACATCGCCATCACGCAGCTCGATGTGCCGGCGATCAGCGCCAGATGCCGGCCGATACCCTGTTCGTCGCCGGCGAAGCCGCCGAGCACGCCAAGCGCGCCGGCATAGGCATCGATGACCCCGGCGCCGACACGGCATTTCTCCGTCAGGCCGAGTTCGGCCGCCGCTTGCGGCGTCAACAGGCCGATATCGGCGCCAACCGGGCTTGCCTTTTCAGGGAGATTGCCGTGGTCGAAAAGATCGTCGAGGCCGACGATTTCGAAGAAATCGCGTTGCCATGCGATCTCCTGGTGCGCCAGATAGGTCCATTTGGCCGTCAGCGTGCATTGCGAGCGGGCCAGCGAGCCTGTCGCCTGCCAAGTGAGAAAATCGGTCAGGTCGAATAGATAGCCGGCTTCATTCCACGTATTTGGCAGGTTGCGCTTCAGCCACATCAGCTTCGGCGTCGCCATTTCCGGCGACATGACGCCGCCAATATAGTTGAGCACTTCGTGGCTGCTTGCCGTGCATTCGTCGGCCTCGGCAATGGCGCGGTGGTCCAGCCAGACAATGGTGTCCCAGCGCCTGTCGCCCGACACCGAGACACTGAGCTGTTCGCCCTGCCGGTCGCGCACGACCAGAGAACAAGTGGCGTCAAACGAGATGCCGATAACATCGTCAGCGGCAACGCCGGCCTTTTCGCGGGCGGCGTGCACGGCGGCGCAGACGGCGGACCAGATATCGCGCGAATCATGTTCGGCGTGATCGGGCTTTGGCTGGTTCATGGCGATCGGCCGGTCGGCGCGGCCAAGCAAGGTGCCACTGGTGTCGAGAATGCCCGCGCGAGCGCTCCCGGTGCCGACATCGACCGCGCAGACAAACTGTTTCGTCAAGATGCTCTAACTCTCGCTCCCAGGCCTGCAATCAGATCGGGCAATTGCAGCATGTCAGCGAATATAAAGTCAGGTTCGGTCGACGCAAGCCGCGCTTTCAGGGCCGGGTTGCCGGCATGCGACCCGCCGGTGAAGGCGAAGACACGCATACCAGCCGCGTGCGCCGCCGCAATGCCGGCCGGACTGTCCTCGATGACGAGGCATTTGCGCGGATGCGCCTGCATGCTGGCGGCGGCATGCAGGAACAGGTCGGGCGCCGGCTTGCCCCTGGCGACCATGGCAGCGCTGAACAGATGCGGCTCCAGGAACCCGAGCAGGCCGGTGACGTCCAGCGCATAACGGATGCGTTCCAGCGTGCCGGAGGAGGCGACACAGAATGGCTGGCCGAGCTTGGGAAGCATCTCCTTGACGCCGGGGATCGGTTTCAGCTCTTCACGGAACTTGCGCATGAGATCGACACGCATGGCGGTGAGATGCTGATCGGTGATCTCGAGCCCGAAATCGCGGCCGAGGATTTCGCGCACGCTTTTCATGCTCTTGCCGAGGAAATGCTCATAGGCGGCGTCCTCGCCGATGCTGCCACCGGCAAGTTCGATCATGCCGAGCAGCGCCGAGACGGAGAGCGCTTCGCTGTCGACCAGCACGCCATCGCAGTCGAAGATGACCAGTTCAGGCGTCATGGCGTCGGATGGCTCTCAGAGCTTGCCGTCGAGATAGCGTGTCAGCGTGGCGCGCGCGCCATTGGCCCACAGCACGTTGAGCGCATGGGCAAACGCCTCGACGAATGCCGTGGCGCGGCCGACATCGCCATAGATGTCGTCCATGGCCAGCCAGGCGGCGGGTGCGTCCTTTGCCGCCTTTGCCGTCGCCTGCAGCCGGTCCCAGCTCGGGTCGTTCGGCTCGATTACGGCGCCGCTGTCGGTGGCACCGAAGCAGTAGCGGCACCAGAGCGCCGATTCCAGCGCCAGGCCGGCGACGCTTTTTCCCGCCTTCAGGCGGTCGGCGATGGTCGGGATGATGAATTTCGGCTGGCGGTTGGAGCCGTCCAGGCAAAGCCGGCGCACCGTGTCGCCGATCTTGGGGTTGGAAAAGCGCTTCTCGATGAGTTGGTAATAATCCTCCAGCACCGTGTCCGGTACCGGCGGCACGGTCGGAATGATCTCGTCATGTTCGAGCTTGTCGAGAAAGCCGCGAACCAGCGGCTCCTGCATCGCCTCATGGACGAAATGGATGTCCATCAGCCCGGCCGGATAGGCAATGGTGGCGTGGCCGCCATTGAGGATGCGGATCTTCATCAATTCATAGGGAGCGACATCCCTGACGAACTGCACGCCGACCTTCTCCAGCGCTGGGCGGCCGGCGGTGAAATGGTCCTCCAGCACCCATTGCTTGAACGGTTCGCAGAATACCGGCCAGCTGTCCTCAACGCCAAAGTCCTTGGCCAGGATGCCGCGCTCGCGATCCGTGGTGGCCGGCGTGATGCGGTCGACCATGGCGTTCGGAAAGGCGACATTGTCGGCAACCCAGGTCGCCAGGTCCTCGTCGATCAGGCGGGCGAGCCCAATGACGCCATCCGAGGTGACATGGCCGTTGTGAGGGATGTTGTCGCAGGACATCACGGTGAACGGCACGATGCCGTCGTCGCGGCGGCGCATCAGGCCGGCGAGGATGATGCCGAACACCGTCTTCGGCACAGCGCCCGGCTGGGCGTCGGCGACGATGTCGGGATGGGTCGGATTGAAGACGCCGGAGGCCGGGTCGATGAAATAGCCGCCTTCGGTGATGGTCAGCGAAACGATCCTGATCGCCGGGTCGGCAAGTCGTTCGATGATTCCGGCCGCATCGCCCGGCATCAGGAAATCGACCATCGCGCCGGTGACGCGGGCGCTCATGTGGCCCTCGTCCTGCTCGACCACGGTGGTCAGCCAGTTCTGCTCTTCCAGCTTAGCGCGGCCGATCTTCTCGCCGGCGAAGACGCCGGCGCCGACCAGCGCCCAGTCGTGGCCGAGTCCGGCATTGAACAGGTCGTCGAGATAGACGGCCTGATGCGAGCGATGGAAGTTGCCGACGCCGAAATGCACGATGCCGGCCTTCAGTTTGGAACGGTCGTATTTCGGTCCCGCGACGTTGGCGGGAAGCCTGGCGAGATTGGAAGAAGAGAGTTTCACGGTCATCTGCTTTACCCTTTGGCCGGGCTGCGGCCCTTGATCATTCTCCCTCTCCCCGTCCTTCACGGGGAGAGGGTAAGGGTGAGGGGCAGCGCCAACGCTTCTGATGTCTGCGATGCCCCTCATCTGCCTGCCGGCCTCCTCTCCCCGCGGAGGTACGGGAAGAAGAGGCCGCCCCCCTCAACTCATCCACTGGCCGCCATCGACATTGTAGGTCTGGGCGACGATGTATTCGGCGTCGCTGCTGGCCAGAAACACCGCCATGCCGGCAAGATCCTGTGCCGTGCCCATGCGTCCATAGGGCACACTCTCGCCGACCAGCCTCTTCTTCTCGCCCTTCGGCCGGTTCTCGTATTTGGCAAACAGCGAATCGACGTGGTCCCAGTGCTCGCCATCGACGACGCCGGGCGCGATGGCGTTGACGTTGATGCGATGCTTGATGAGGTCGAGCCCCGCCGACTGGGTCAGCGAGATGACGGCGGCCTTGGTGGCGCAATAGACGCCCACCAGGGCCTCGCCGCGCCGTCCGGCCTGGCTCGCCATATTGATGATCCTGCCGCCCTTGCCCCGCGCGATCATCGAGCGTGCCGCCGCCTGCAACATGAACAGCGTGCCGGCCACATTGACGGCGAACAACTTTTCATAGCTCGCCCTGGATATTTCGACGATCGGCGCCAGGTCGAACAAGGCGGCGTTGTTGATCAGGATGTCGAGGCCGCCGGCCTTGTCTTCCACCGCCTTTACCGCGGCGTCGATGGATGCCTGGTCCGTGACGTCGAGCTTCACCGCATAGGTGCCGCCGCCAATCTCGGCGGCCGTCTTCCGAGCGGCCTCGAGGTTGATGTCGGCAATCGCGACGATAGCGCCTTCGCGCACATAGGCTTCGGCGAAGGCCTTGCCGATGCCGCGCGCCGAACCCGTGATCAGCGCAGATTTGCCAGCCAGTCGCATGCTTACATCGCCTTTCCGTCAGGACCGAAGCGATGCAGCTTGGCTTTGTCTGGCGTCAGGTAGATCGTGTCGCCGTGATGGACGGCCAGTTCGCCGTCGGCGCGGACCGTCAGTGGGCCGACGCTATCGGCCTGGACATGCAGGAATGTGTCGGATCCCAAATGCTCGGCCACGCCGACGGTCGCCTTCCAGTCGCCCGCCGTTGTCGAGATCTGCATGTGCTCGGGTCGGATGCCGATGGTCTTGGCGCCGTATTTGGCGGCGGGCGCGCCCTCGATGAGGTTCATTTTAGGCGAGCCGATGAAGCCGGCGACGAACAGATTGTTCGGGCTTTTGTAGAGCTCCATCGGCGAGCCGACCTGCTCGATGTTGCCGGCGTTCAGCACGACGATCTTGTCGGCCATGGTCATGGCTTCGACCTGGTCGTGGGTGACGTAGACCATCGTGGTCTTGAGCTGGTGGTGCAGTTCGCTGATCTCCAGCCGCATCGTGCCGCGCAGCGCCGCGTCGAGGTTGGACAGCGGCTCGTCGAACAGGAAGGCCGAGGGCTGGCGCACGATGGCGCGGCCGATGGCGACGCGCTGGCGCTGGCCGCCGGAGAGCTGGCCCGGGCGGCGCTCGAGATAGTTGGTGAGGTTCAGGACGCGCGCCGCGTCCTTCACCTTCTTGTCGATCGTCGCCTGATCCTCGCCCGCCATCTTCAGCGGGAAGGCGATGTTCTTGGCCACGGTCATGTGCGGGTAGAGCGCATAGGACTGGAACACCATCGCGAGCTTGCGCTTGGCCGGCGCCTCGCCGGTGACGTCACGGCCGTCGATGTTGATGGTGCCGCCGCTGGTGTCCTCCAGCCCGGCGATCAGCCGCAGCAGCGTGGACTTGCCGCAACCCGACGGGCCGACGAAGACGACGAACTCGCCATTCTCGATCACCAGGTCGAGGCCGGGGATGATGGAGGTCGATCCGAAGGATTTGGAGACGTTCTTGAGCGTGATGTTTCCCATGATTTCCTCCCCGAGGGGTTATTGTCCGCCGTCTGTTTGTTCGTGGCGCTGCCGGTCTGCCCGCTACTTCACGGCACCGAATGTCAGGCCGCGCACCAGCTGCTTCTGGCTGAACCAGCCCATGATCAGGATCGGTGCGATCGCGAGAGTGGAGGCCGCCGAAAGCTTGGCCCAGAACAGGCCTTGCGGGCTGGAGAAGGAACTGATGAAGGCGGTGAGCGGCGCGGCATCCGTTGTGGTCAGGCGGATCGTCCAGAACGCCTCGTTCCAGGCCAGGATGATGTTGAGCAGCATGGTCGAAGCAATGCCCGGCACCGCCATCGGGGTCAGCACATAGATGATCTCGTTCCATAGCGAGGCGCCGTCCATGCGCGCCGCTTCCAAGATCTCGCCGGGGATTTCGCGGAAGTAGGTGTAGAGCATCCACACCACGATCGGCAGGTTGATCAGCATCAGCATCACCATCAGGCCGATGCGGCTGTCGAGAAGGCCGGTGTCACGGAAGATCAGATAGATCGGGAACAGCACGGCGACCGCCGGCATCATCTTGGTGGACAGCATCCACATCAATATGTCCTTGGTCCGCTTGGTCGGCGAGAACGCCATCGACCATGCCGCCGGTATCGCCACCAGCAGGGCGAGGATGGTCGAGCCGACCGAGAGCAGCACCGAGTTCAGGAAGAACTTGAAGTAGCCGCTCTGCGCCTGAACCTCGGAATAGCTCTCGAATGTTCCCGACGGGATCAGGTTGAAGCCCTGGATCGCCTCCTGTTCCGATTTGAACGAGGTGATGATCGTATAAAGGATCGGGAAAAAGATCAGCAGGGCGACGATCCAGGCGGCCGCCGTCGCGATGGTCTTGTGCCGGGTGGTGACTGCGCGTGCCATCTTTTCCTCCTTACTTGTCCAGGTTCTTGCCGACGGCGCGCATGGCGAAGAAGGCGACGATGTTGGCGAGAATGACGGCGATCACACCGCCCGCGGATGCCTGGCCGATTTTGAACTCCAGCAGCGCCTTCTGGTAAACGAGGAAGGGCAGGTTGGTGGAGGCGTAGCCGGGGCCGCCATTGGTGGTGACGAGGATTTCGGCATAGACCGAGAGCAGGAAGATCGTCTGGATCAGGATGACGACGGTGATCGCCCGCGACATGTGCGGCAGCGTCAGATAGATGAAGCGGCTGATGAAGCCGGCGCCGTCCATCTCGGCGGCTTCCTTCTGCTCGCCGTCGAGCGACTGCAGCGCGGTCAGGAGGATCAATGTCGCGAAAGGCAGCCACTGCCAGGCGACGATGATGATGATCGCCGTCATCGGATGCTGCCCGAACCAGTCGATTGGTTGTGCCCCGAAGAAGCGCGCTATGTCGGCGAACACACCATATTGCGGGTGCATTATCATGTTCTTCCAGACCAATGCGGCCACCGGCGGCATGACGAAGAACGGCGAGATGACGAGGATGCGCACGATCCCCTGGCCCCACATCGGCTGATCGATGAGCAGCGCCAGCAGGATGCCGCCGATCACCGTGATCAGCAGCACGCTGATGACGAGTGTGAGCGTGTTGAGGATCGATTGCAGGAAGGCCGGGTTGGAATAGAAGAGCTTGTAATTGGAGAACCAGACAAATCCATCGTGGACCGGATTGAGCGGGTTGTACTGGAGGAATGAGAACCAGATGGTGAAGATCAGCGGCACGATCATCCAGACGAACAGCAGCACCACGGAAGGCGCCATCATGAATCGGGCAAGCGAACGGGTCTGCTGAGTAGCCATGACGGTCACCCTTCAAGGATCAGGCTGAATTTTCAGAGGCATTGAAGACGGCCGCCCGAACTGGGTTTCGGGCGGCCGTTGCCGGTCAGCAAGCTGGCCGGCATTCGGCACCGGGAGGAGCCTTACTTGATATACCCGCCCTCGGTCATCGTCGCGGTGGCGGCGTCCTGGGCCTGCTTCAGCGCATCGTCGACGCTCGACTGGCCGGCAAGAGCCGCCGAGAAGAGTTGGCCGACGGTGGTGCCAAGACCCTGGAACTCAGGGATGGCGACGAACTGCACGCCGACATAGGGCACCGGCTTGACGGTCGGATGCGTCGGATCGGCGGCGTTGATGGACTCCAGCGTCATCTTGGCGAACGGAGCCGCCTTCTGGTACTCGGGGTTGGCGTAGAGCGAGGAGCGCGTGCCCGGAGGAACGTTGGCCCAGCCTTCCTTCGACGCGACGAGCTCCGCATAGTGCTTGCTGGTCGCCCACGACACGAACTTCTCCGCGGCGTCAGCCTTCTTGGTGCCGGCGGGAATGGCCAGCGACCAGGCCCACAGCCAGTTGCCGCGCTTGCCCAGGCCGTTGTCGGGCGCCAGCGCATAGCCGACCTTGTCGGCGACGGTCGAATTCTTCGGATCGGAGACGAAGGATGCCGCGACGGTGGCGTCGATCCACATGCCGCACTTGCCCTGCTGGAACAGCGCCAGGTTCTCGTTAAAGCCGTTCGACGAAGCGCCTTCCGGACCGTCGGCCTTCATCAGGTCTACGTAGAACTGCAGCGTCTTCTTCCATTCGGGCTGGTCGAACTGCGGCTTCCAGTTCTCGTCGAACCAGCGGGCGCCGAAGGAGTTCGACATCGCGGTCAGGAAGGCCATGTTCTCGCCCCAGCCGGCCTTGCCGCGCAGGCAGACCCCGTTCACGCCGTTGGCGCGGTCGGTCATCTTGTCGGCGGCCTGCTTGATGAAGTCCCAGGTCGGCGCGTCGGGCATCTTCAGGCCGGCCTTCTCCATCAGGTCCTTGCGGTACATGACGAAGGAGCTTTCGCCATAGAAAGGCGCGGCATAGAGCTTGCCGTCGACCGAAAGGCCACCGGCAATGGCCGGGATGATGTCCTTGACATCGTAGTCGGCGCCGAGCTTGTCGAGCGGCAGGAGCCAGCTCTGCTTGGCCCAGATCGGAACCTCATAGGTCCCGATGGTCATCACGTCATACTGGCCGCCCTTGGTGGCAATGTCGGTGGTGACGCGCTCACGCAGCACGTTTTCCTCGAGCGTGACCCAGTTGAGCTGGATGTCGGGATTGGCCTTGGTGAAGTCGTCGGTCAGCTTCTGCATGCGGACCATATCGCCATTGTTGACGGTGGCGATGGTGATGGATTCGGCATGTGCGGCGAAGGCGAGGGCGCTGGCCGACAACAAGCCCAGGGTGAGCGTGCGAAGTTTCATCAAATTCCTCCCATAAACCAAGATGAGCATTTGCCTTGGCTGTGAGCAATTACTCACTTAGTCTTAATTATGTCAAGACGGATTCGATGCTGCAGCGCAGCACGCGACCCAAGAATGGCAACAAAACGGCCGAGGATCGGGGGCGCGATGGTGGGGCTGCCGCCGCCTGAGGTCAGGCAGTGGGATCAAAATCTTTGAAATCGTATGTCGGTTCCGTCGCCTGCCGATCAGCAGGCGATCTCAGCCAACAGCCAGTCGCGGAAGGCGCGGATCTTCGGCACGTTGCGGCGCGCTTCGGGATAGACCAGCCAGTAGGCGTGGCCATCGTCTCCGACCAGGTCGAAGGGCTGGATCAGGCGGCCGTCGGCGAGTTCGGCCTTGAACAGCGCTCTGGTCAGGATCGCCACGCCATGGCCGGCGATCGCGGCATTGGCCTCATAGGCTTGCGCGCCCATGCTGCTGCCGGGCCGCTTGGCAAGGTCGTGCGCGTGCACGCCGGCGGTTTCGAACCACTGTGTCCACCAGATGTCACCGGGATCGAGGATCGGCAACCGCAGCAGGTCGGCCGGCTCCTTGATGCCGCCAATGCTCGCAGCGAGCTTGGGGCTCAGCATCGGCGTGAAATCGGCGTCAAGCAGCTTGTGGGCTTCCAGCCCCGGCCATTTGCCGCCGCCCGAACGGATGGCGAGGTCGACGTCCTCGCGGGCGAAATCCGTCAATCGACTTGACGTCTCCAGCCGCACCGCATGCGACGGATGAGCGATCTGGAAAGAGCCGAGGTGGTGCGCCAGCCAGTTCGAGGCGAAGGTCAGCACAGTCGTGACGCACAGCAAACCATCCGCGCCGCCACGCGCCGCGGCATAGGCCTGGCCGAGAATGGCAAAGGCTTCGCTGACAGCTGGTGCCAGGCGCTGTCCGGCTTCGGTCAGCGCAATCTGGCGTGGGCGCCTCAGGAACAGCGGCGCTCCGATCCGCTCCTCCAGCACCTTGATCTGATAGCTGACCGCCGCCTGCGTCATGGCAAGCTCCTCGGCGGCCTTGGTGAAGGAAAGATGCCGCGCCACCGCTTCGAACACCCGGATAGCCTGCAGCGGCGGGAGTTGCGAAACCTGGCGCGAGCTGAGGTCCGGCATAAAACCTCCTTATGGGTCCTTATCCACGTTCGATTGGCAAAGCTGGCCGGCAAGACCGACATTCAGTGTCAACCCGTCATTCGGGTTCAGGATAGCGAAGGTTGACGATCATGACCATGGCGCAGCAAAAGTGCACTCCCGCTCCGGATCACCGCTGGATTTCGTGGCTCACGGACGGTTTTGGCTGGTTCGCGATCAGAAAAAGGGCGCATCTCGACATCAGGGACCTGTCGCCGCATCTGCAGCGCGACCTCGGTTTCCTCGATGGCAACGACCCTTTCGGGCGGCACAGATAGCCCTGTTGGCTTTATCGCGACGCGGACGACATCGGCCCATTCCGCCGGCAGCAGCGGCTGTCGGTCAGACGCCGGCCAAAAGGGCGGTCGCCGTCCGCTCATCGGTGATGAGCCCGTTGACCAGACGGCGGTTCACGGCCGCCAGTATGCCCGGCAGCTTGCGCTCGCCCATGGCCAGCGCAATGACCAGCGACTTCTCGCGCGATGGCAGCGACGCCGACGACACGCGGTCGTTGGTGATGCCTTCGATCATCCGTCCGTCGCGATCGAACACCCAGCCGACGATCTCGGCAATGCCGCCTGCCTTCTGCAAGGCCTTCAACTCGGTTTCGGAAATGAAGCCGTCCTCGTAGAGCGGCGCCTTTGGGCCGAGGTCGCCGATGCCGACGAAGGTGACGTCGGCTTCGGCGGCGAGCGCCAGCGTCGGCTGGATCATCGGCTGGTTGAGCAGCATCTCGCGCTCCTGCGGCGAGGAGGCGATGACCGGTAGCGGCATCGGGAAGGAGCGCGCCTTGACCCTGTCGGCCATGGTGAAGATGACGTTGTAGAAGGCGGCCGAACCGTCCGGCGAGATGTTGCCGGTCAAGGACACTACCTTGTGCTGCGGACATTCCATCGGCGGCAATTGTTCGATCGCCGCCTTCAGCGTGCGGCCTGTGCCGATCGCGAGCACGATCGGAATCGGCGATCTCAATCGCCTTTCGATCTCGGCTGCAGCCGCCTCGGCAATGCCGATAGTCGTCGACGACGAGGTCGGGTCGCTCGGCACAACCTCGACGAGATCGAGCGCGAAGCGAGATTTCAGCCGCGCCGCCAGGTCCAGGCAGTTGGCGATTGGATGGTCGACGCGGACCTTGATCAAGCCTTCCGACACAGCCAGCGACACCAGCCGCTGCGCGGTCTGCCGCGAGATGCCGAGTGTGGCTGCGATCTGGTCCTGTGTGTTGCCGGCAACATAATAGAGCCAGCCGGCGCGCGCCGCGTCGTCCAGCCTGTTGCTGCCGCCATCCTGCCGGGTATTCACGTCCTGCCTCCCAAACCCGCTGATCACACGAGCGGTCCGCTTCTAGTTTCGCAGGGAACGGCTCTCTGCGCAATTGTCAATCTCAAGAGCAAATGCTTGCTTGCGTATCCGGGTTGATTTTGCCGCACGATGTCTTTGCCGGGCCAAGCGGGTGGTCTTGTTCCCGGCCGATGGCACGTTCTGTCGCTCGGATGGTTTATCTCCCGGTGTAAACCCTTTAAGGGATCGCAAAAAGGAGCGCTGCATGACACCGAAGGCGGTTTTCTGGGACATGGACGGCACGCTGGTCGACAGCGAACCGCTGCATGCGGCGGCCCTGGTGGCTGCAATGCACAATGCCGGCCTCGAGCCGCCGGCCGACCTGCACGAGCGCGTGCTGGGCGTTGCCGCCTGGCCGGTCTACGAGATGATGCGCGACGAGTTCGGTCTTGATATGCCTTTCGACGACTGGATCATGCGCAAGTACGAGCACTATCTGCCATTGGTGGAAGGTCTCAAGCCGCGTCCCGGCGCCGTCGAGGTCTTCAATGAATTGCGCGCGCTTGGCGTGCAGCAGGCGGTGGTCTCCAATTCGGACCGGATGATCGTGGACGCCAATCTGCACATGGTCGGGCTGACCTATCCCGGCATGAAGTCGATCAGCCGCAACGACGTGCGCGAAGGCAAGCCGCACGCCGAACCCTTCCTGCGCGCCGCCTATCTCGCGGGTGTCGATCCCGCGCACGCGGTTGCGGTCGACGACAGTTGGCCGGGCGCCATGGCCGGACTGGCGGCGGGGATGAAGACGATCTTCTGGCCGGAAGCGCCGATGGAAGGGCCGCCTGGCGCTATCGTCATCAACAGCGCGGTGGAATTGCGCAGGGAACTCGGGCTCTGAGCGAGAATTAACATAGGTTCGCGCTGCCCCTCATCCGCCTGCCGGCACCTTCTCCCGTTAGGAACGGGGAGAAGGGCAGCGCCAAGCTCACAAAATCAAGTGGAGCTCGCGAGAGCCGCAGCATCAGCTAAAACGCGGGATCTTCAGTTCCGGTAGACCGGTTCCTGCTCATCGAGGATCGCCTTCAACTCTGCGAGATGACGTTCTGCCTGGCCGGGATAGTCGTCCATCTCGGCTGCTGTCTTCTCGGCGATGGCGTCGGACAGCGTACGCAGCGGACGGCCGGTCCACAGCGCCTTGATGTAGGTCTCGGCGGCGCGCTCGAAATAAAACATGCGGTTGAAGGCATCGGCGACCGTATCGCCGATCACCAGCACGCCGTGATTGCCCATCACCATCACCTTGACCTTGGGATCGGTCAGAAGCTGCGAGCAACGCTCGCCCTCCTCCTCGAAGGCCAGCCCGCCATAGTGGGCGTCGACGACATGGCGATTGAAGAACATCGCCGAATTCTGGTCGATCGGCGGCAATGTCGAGTCGGCGAGCGAGGCCAGCACCGTGGCGTGGATGGAATGGACATGCATGACGCAGCGCGCGTGCGGCACATTGCGATGGATGGCGCCGTGCAGGCCCCACGCCGTCGGGTCGGGCGCGGCGGGGCCGGACAGCGTGTCAGGGTTGTTGGCATCGATCTCGATCAGGTCGCTCGCCTTGATGCGCGAGAAATGCACCTGGTTGGGATTCATCAGGAACCTGGTGCCGTCCTCGTTGACGGCCAGCGAGAAATGGTTGGCCACCGCTTCGTGCATGTTGAGCCGCGCCGTCCAGCGAAAGGCACAGGCGAGATCGACGCGCTCCTCGTAAAAGGGCAGGTTGGTCAGCGTTTCCCTTGGCAGGCGGGCAATGCTCATGAAAAATCCTCCGAGTTTTGGAAAGAATGCCGCGCTCCGCTGGTGCCCGCAACCGCTTTCGTTTGGTGCAGGCTACGCTGCGGTGCTCGCGGTAGCGCTCGCCCTCAGCCCGCTATGCTCGACGATGAAGTCGATGACTTCCTGCAGGCCCTTGCCGCGTGACAGGTCGGTGAAGCCGAACGGCCGCTTGCCGCGCATGCGGGCGGCGTCGCTTTCCATGACATCGAGATTGACGTTCACATAGGGCGCCAGGTCGCTCTTGTTGATGATCAGGAAATCGGAGCGGGTGATCGCCGGTCCGCCCTTGCGCGGGATTTCCTCACCCTGGCAGACCGAGATGACGTAGAGGGTGAGATCCGCCAGGTCCGGCGAGAAGGTGGCGGCAAGGTTATCGCCGCCGGATTCGATGAAGATGATGTCGAGGTCCGGGAATTTGCGGTTCAGCTCGGCGATCGCCTGCAAATTGATCGAAGCGTCCTCGCGAATGGCGGTGTGCGGACACCCGCCCGTCTCGACGCCGACGATGCGGTCCTCCGGCAGCGCCTGCAGCCGGGCCAGCATCATGGCGTCTTCCCTGGTGTAGATATCGTTGGTGACGACGGCGATGGAAAATTCGTCCCGCAGCGCCTTGCAGAGTTTTTCGGTGAGCGTCGTCTTGCCCGAGCCGACGGGGCCGCCAATGCCGACGCGAAGGGGACCGTTGGGCTGCGTCATGTTGGGAACTCCGTGACGGCAAGGACTGCGAAACCGAGCCCGATCAATACGCACAGCGGCGAATAGTAGCGGACATCGAGTCGCGCGAAAGGCTGCTCGGGCGCCAGCCGCCGCCACCACGGCGTGAAGCCGGCAATACCGCGCCCCAGGAACACCAGTCCGATGAGCAGCGACGTGGCGGCGAGGCCCTCGCGGGGAAAGGGCGAGGCAAAGAATCCGATGAGCGCCAGCGGCCAGAGCGTTGCCAGGCAAAGGCACGCCGCGACGGCGAAACTGGCGAAAGGCGTCGGCATTTCATCGACGCCGCGAAATCCGACCACCGCGCGGGCGCAGGTCGCGGCGTCCTTGCCCGGCCAGACGCCGCCGATACCCCAATAGACATGCAGCGCGGTGATCAGCAGCAGGACGAATGAAAGGATGAAGGCAAGGAGGATCATGAGCGGAACAGCCGCGAATACTGGGTTTCGTGGCTCATCGCCATCACGTCGGAGACGAAGGCGCAGCCGCCGAGATCATCCAAAGTCGAGCGGGAAGCGCGGGCGGCGGTCGCCAGGGCCAGCGGCTCGAAGCCAGCCAGCAGCGCGGTGGCTTCGTTCTGCCCGATGGTGCCGAGGCGGATGGCCGCCTGGACGAGATTGGAGAAAAAGCCTTGCAGGAAGGCGGACAGCGCACTTGGAAGCGCGATGCCATGGCCGCCGGCCACCGCGCCGACAGCGACGCAATAGGCGCAATCGGCCGGCAAGCGCCCCAGCACCGGATTGGGCCATGCGGCGGCGGCCTTCAGAAAGGCGGCCCCTTGCAGCGTGGTCTCGCTGTGGCGTTCCCGCGAGCCGGCGAGCGCCTCGGCCAGCGCCGCGACTTCGTCGAGATCGCCGGCTGTGCGGGCGCGCCGCCAACTCTCGGCGAACAGCACCGCATCGTTCCAGCCGGAGCCCATCTCGACCAGCGTCTCCAGCCATTGGGCGAGGCTCCCGGCATCGCTGACCAGCCCATCATGCACCGCCCGCTCCAGGCCGTGGCTGTAGGCAAAGCCGCCGACCGGAAAGGTAGGCGACAGCCACGCCATCAGCCGCAGCAGCGCCATGTTCGAAGGTTGGTCAGTCATGATCGTGATGGTCGTGCGAATGGCTGTGTGAATGCGCCTCGCTGTGACTGTGGCCATGACTGTGCGCTTCGGCGTGGGCATGAGCGTGGCCGTGGTCATGTCCATGCGCGCCGCCATGGGCGGAATAGGCGCCGCGCACCGGCTTGAACGGCTCGGAGACGTCGGTCACCGTGGCGCCTAGCCCCTGCAGCATCGCCTTGATGACGTGGTCGCGCAGGATGAGGATGCGGTGCGCCTCGATCGCCGCCGCCAGATGGCGGTTGCCGATGTGCCAGGCAAGCTCGGCCAGATGCACGGCGTCGCGGGCGCGGATGTCATGGACCTCTTCCGGCGCGGCGGCGATCTCGATATGGCGGCCATCCTCCAGCACCAGCCGGTCGCCGTCGTTCAGGGCAACGGGCTCGGGCAGGTCGACCAGCACCTTGCTGCCGTCGACGAGTTCGATGGCGCGGCGGCGCAGATGCCGCTCGTCATGAGCAAGAACCGCGCGGCCCGCCGGCGCCGTGGTCCCGGCCTCGTTTCCCGTCAGCACCGAAACGGCGCGCGGGAATTTGGTGAAATCGATCTTGATATCGAGCTTCATGTCATGGCTCCGCCATTAGCTTGTGCCCGCGCACGGGCAGGGCGCGAAAGCACCCCGTCGAAATAGGCATTGACGCGCTCGGAGTCGATCGGGAAACGGCCGGCGCGCGCCCAGGCGCCCATGTCGCCGAGCAGGATATCGACAGCCGAGAATCGGTCGCCGAGCGCGAACGGCTTGTCGCCAAGCCGGCGGTCCAGCGCCTTGACCTCCGAGGCGAAATCGTAGGCCGCCGCGGGACCGACATCGACCCGGACCTCCTTGGGCAGGAGAAAGCGGTGGCGCAGCTTGTTCCACAGCGGTGCCTCGAACTCGCTCTGGGCGAAATGCATCCAGGAATCCATTTCCGCGCGGCCGGCAACACCGGGATTGGCGCCCATCCCCTTCTCGGCGTGCTTGTCGGCCAGATAGACGCAGATCGCCGCCGAATCCGTTACCGTCAGTTCGCCGTCGATGAGGATTGGCACCTTGCCCGACGGGTTGAGCGCATAGGCCTCCGGCGAGCGCAGTTTGACCTCGGTGAATTCATAGGGTTGCCCGAGTTCCTCGAGCATCCAGAGGACGCGGCTGACCCGGGATCCGCGCGATCCGATGGCCTTGTACATGAGAACCTGCCTTTTCCCCGGACTCTAGACCATCCGCTATAGTCATACGATCGTGTCGAAGAGCCGCAGGATGAATGATATCTGGTAGATGAGCGCGGCCGCGACGAAAGCGATGTGGAAGCGGCGGTCGCGCCCCAGGATCGCGGCGATGCAGAGCGCGACGAAGACCGGCGTGCGGAACAGGTATTCGTTGCCGAAGCGGGCGAAATGCTCCGGTCCTTTCAGCAGCGTGTCGATCACATCGAGCAGGTAGGTCGCGGCCAGCAGGCCGAAGAACCAGGCGCGGCGCGAATAGAAGAAGTCCTCGTAGCTGGTGTAGTCCAGCATAGAGTCCGGAAACAGCAGCGCACAGAGCAGGAACAGCGTGATCGCGTAGAAGATGATGAAAAGGTACTTGCCGAACGTCCATGTCTCGATGGCGTAGAGGCCAAACTCCCACCACCAGAAATGCACCAGCGTCAACAGCACCGAGGCGACCCAGGCCAGGTGCACGGGATAGAGCCGGTATTGGCCGGGATGCTGGACGATGCGCGCCACCCCTGACAGCAGGCGGGCGACGCCGAGCCCGATCACCATGCCCATGACGATGCGGATATGAGGGAAGATGTCGTGCGGAGAGGCTATTTCGCTGGCCATGCCTGATCATAGTAAGGTTCTGCTCGGCTGCATCTTGCGGCCTAAATATGCTAGCCGCAACGGAATTTGGCCTGCCGGTCAAACGGAAAATATTCTCAAAACAGAAAATACCTCTGCGCCATCGGTAGCACGGTTGCCGGCTCGCAGGTGAGCAACTCGCCATCCGCGCGTACCTCGTAGGTTTCCGGATCGACCTCGACATGCGGCGTGGCGTCGTTGAGCACCATCGAATGTTTGCCGATGCCGCCCCTGGTGTTTTCGACAGCGACGAACTGCTTGTCGACGCCGAGCCTGCCGTGCAAGCCGGACTCCAGCGCGGCTTTCGAAACGAACGTTACGGAAGAGTTGGTCCTGGCCTTGCCATAGGCGCCGAACATCGGCCGGTAATGCATCGGCTGTGGCGTCGGGATCGAGGCGTTGGGGTCGCCCATCGGGGCGGCGGCGATCATGCCGCCGATCAGCACCATATCCGGCTTGACGCCGAAGAAGGCCGGGTTCCACAGCACCAGGTCGGCGCGCTTGCCCACCGCGATCGAGCCGATCTCCTTCGACAGCCCATGCGCGATGGCCGGGTTGATCGTGTACTTGGCGATGTAGCGGCGGACGCGGAAATTGTCGTTGTCGCCGGTTTCCTGCGGCAGCGCGCCACGCTGGCGCTTCATCTTGTCGGCGGTCTGCCAGGTCCGGATCGCCACCTCGCCGACACGGCCCATCGCCTGGCTGTCCGACGAGATGATCGAGAAGGCGCCGATATCGTGCAGGATGTCCTCCGCCGCGATCGTCTCCTTGCGGATGCGGCTTTCGGCAAAGGCGATGTCCTCGGGGATCGACGGCGACAGATGGTGGCAGACCATCAGCATGTCGAGATGCTCGGCCAGCGTGTTGACCGTGTAGGGCCGCGTCGGATTGGTCGAGGACGGGATGATGTTGGGCAGGCCACAGACCTTGATGATGTCGGGCGCATGGCCGCCGCCGGCGCCCTCGGTGTGGAAGGCGTGGATGGTCCGGCCCTTGATCGCCGCCACCGTGTTTTCGACAAAGCCGGATTCGTTCAGCGTGTCAGTGTGGATCATCACCTGCACGTCGTAAGCGTCGGCGACCGAGAGGCAGCAATCGATTGCCGCCGGCGTCGTGCCCCAGTCCTCGTGCAATTTCAACGAACAGGCGCCGCCCAGCACCATTTCCTCGAGCGCCGCCGGCAGCGAGGCGTTGCCCTTGCCCGACAGGCCGATGTTCATCGGGAAGGCGTCGAAGGACTGGATCATCCGGGCCATATGCCATGGTCCCGGCGTGCAGGTGGTGGCCAGCGTGCCATGCGCAGGGCCGGTGCCGCCGCCAAGCATGGTGGTGATGCCGCTCATCAGCGCTTCCTCGATCTGCTGCGGGCAGATGAAGTGGATGTGCGCGTCGAAGCCGCCTGCGGTCAGGATCTTGCCTTCGCCGGCAATGATCTCGGTGCCGGGCCCAATGATGATGGTGACACCGTCTTGAGTATCCGGATTGCCGGCCTTGCCGATTGCCGCGATGCGTCCGTCCTTGAGGCCGATATCGGCCTTGAAGATGCCGGCGCCGGCATCGATCACCAGCGCATTGGTGATGACGGTGTCGACCGCGCCCTGCGCCCGTGGCACCTGGCTCTGGCCCATGCCGTCGCGGATCACCTTGCCGCCGCCGAATTTCACCTCCTCGCCGTGAACGGTGAGATCTCTCTCGACCTCGACGATGAGTTCGGTGTCGGCCAGCCGGACCTTGTCGCCAACCGTCGGACCATACATCTGGGCGTAGGCGGCACGGGTTATTCTGGCCATCGGCGATTGCTCCCGAAATGCGCTGTGGTTGAAGCCGGGTTGCACATTGCCGCCATCCAATGGTCACGCAATGACCCGCTGGGCGACACCTTCTCATCCCATTTGGCGGTTGAGGTTGGCAGGTCACCCCAAAACGACCGTTTGCCAAATCGATGGAAGGAAAATCCATGCGCAAATCGATAGTTCTTGCAGCCGCCGCCAGCCTGATGCTGGCCGGTGCCGCCAGTGCCCAGCAGCAGCCAGCACAACAGCCCGCTCCGGCCACACCGGCCCCCGCGGCGAAAACGCCGGCGCCCGGCGGCCAGCAGGCCGCGCCGGCGATCCAGAGCGTCAACATTGTCGACATCACCGAACTGCCAAAGGACACACAGACGCAGGTTAATCAGGTGATCGCCCAGCGCGGCGATGCCGGCCTGCAGAAGTTGCGCAGCTCGATCGACGCCACCCCCAAGGTCAAGTCCGCCCTTCAGGCCAAGGGAATGACCTCGGCGCAGGTGGTTGCGGCCAGCATGGAGCCCAATGGCGCGCTGACCCTGATCACCAAGAAAGCCAGCTGACGAACCAGTGCGGCGGGCCGGTACCCGGTCCGCCGGTCGCATCAAGAAGGGAACTGTGACAGGGCCGGAGTCGTTTCGTCTCGTAAGTGTTAAAACAAGCCTCGAAAGCGAACGATGACCGTCACCACCTTGCCCAATGCCCGATGGCTGCATGCCATCGCGGCGGCTGCGTTTCTGGCTGCGAGCCTTCCGCATGCCGCGCTGAACGCGCAGGGCCTCGAAAGCCCGGAAACGGTCGACCGGATCGTCGGCTCCCAGGTCAACCAGCAAGAAGCCAAGACAACAGCTGAAATCGATAAAGTGAGTTCGGCGATCGACCGCACGCGTGAAAACATCAGCACGGTGCGCAAGACGTCCAAGCTCGACAAGGTCGACATCGTGTTCTTGACCGACGCCGCGCGCAGCGAGGGCGGTCCGCCGCCGGCCATCGAAAACAAGGTCCGGCAGCATCAGGAGGATGTCGCCGAACTGCGCAAGGAGATCGAGGCCAACGCCTTGCTTTACAATGCCATCGATTCGCGGCGCGTGCTTGCCGAGGACGTTCTCGCCGTGGAGTTCGATGACCCCGGGAAGATCGTCATCTATGCGGCGGCCAAGCCGTCGAACTGAGCCGAAAGCAGCGTCTGCTTTCATGCTGGCCCCAAAGCCGGGCACACGCCGCGCACGAGACGCCGCCGGTCTCACAGCTTGCCCATCACCTTCTGCTGGAACCCATAGACCTCGCGCTTGCCGCCAAGCGGCACCAGCGTGACATCGCGTTCCTGGCCGGGTTCGAAGCGCATGGCCGTGCCCGCGGCGATGTCGAGGCGCATGCCGCGCGCCCGTTCACGGTCGAATTTCAGCCCCTCATTGGTTTCGTAGAAATGATAGTGGCTTCCGACCTGGATCGGTCGGTCGCCGCTGTTGGCGACTTTCAAGGTGACGGTCGGCAGGCCCTTGTTGAGTTCGATGTCGCCTTGTGCGGGGATGATTTCGCCGGGAATCATCTGAAATCACACGATGCCGAAGGCGAGGCCGGCGCCGATCGCCGCGCAGGCCGCGCCCGCAACGCGAGCCAGGCCAGGCAACCTCTGGCCAAGGCTCAGGCCGGCGGCGATGCCGATGGCATGCGGCAGCACCGTGGCGATTGCAAAGCCGGCCATGTACTCGAGCCCGCCGGCATTTTCCGGCACTCCGGTGCCGTGGGCATGTCCGTGAAACACCGCGAACAGGCCGATAATGGCGACACCGGCCGAAACGGGCAGGTCGACCGCCAACGCCACCAGCAGACCAAACGCCACGACGGAGGCCAGTATCCCCGGCTCCACGAACGGCATCGGCACATGGGCCATGCCAAGGGCCGCGCCGCCCAGCATGACGCCGACGAAGGCGAGCGGCCAGGCCCAGATCGCTCGGCCGCCCTTGAGTGCCGCCCACAGCCCGACCGCGATCATGGCGGTCATGTGGTCGAGGCCGGAAAGCGGATGCATGAAGCCGGCCGTGAAGGAGGAGGTGGTGCCGACACCGACATGGGCATAGGCCGGCATGACGGCGGCCATCAACAGGATCGCAGAGAGGCAGAGGCGTCTGGCGGGGATCATTCTACTTGCCTTTCGTGGTTGCGGGTGCCGCGGTGGTCACGCGGCCTTGCGGGGGCCGCAGCCTTCGGCCTTGAGGACACGCTTGGTCGAAGCCGGATATTTCTTCAGCATCGCGGCGGGTCGGATCGGTCGGGCCGAAAAATTGCCGCCGCAGTTCGGGCAGACGCCATCCAGCACATGTTCCACACAATCGGCGCAGAAGGTGCATTCGAAGGTGCAGATCAACGCATCCGCCGCCTCGGGCGGCAGGTCCTTGTCGCAGCATTCGCAGTTCGGGCGCAGTTCAAGCATTTTTCTCTCCTCACCGGATGGGTTGGTGCACGGTCACCAGCTTGGTGCCGTCGGGGAAGGTCGCCTCCACCTGCACGTCATGGATCATCTCGGCGATTCCTTCCATCACCTGTGCGCGGCGAACGACATGGGCGCCGGCCTCCATCAGTTCGGCGACCGGGCGGCCGTCGCGGGCGCCCTCGACGACGAAATCGGTAATCAGCGCGATCGCTTCCGGATGGTTGAGCTTGATGCCGCGCTCCAGCCGCTTGCGTGCCACGATCGCCGCCATGGCGATCAGCAGCTTGTCCTTCTCTCGCGGCGTCAGGTTCATGCGGTTTCCTGAATCACAGTGACCATAATTTGGGCAGCCCCGCCCTTCCATTGAGCAATCCGACGAGCGGAACCAGCCGCTGGCGCAGCTGGTAGCCGTCCTCGGCGTAGAGCCTCGCAAGAAGCTTGCCAGATCTCTTCACGCTCCAGGCGCTCGCACCGCCCCGGTCGCCGATGATTTCGCGCACCGGATCGAGCAAATCCTCGGCCTGCACCGACACCATCAACAGCGTGGCCATGGCGATTGCGCCTCCGGCGACTGCCGGACGGGCCATGCTTGCTGCGATGTCAGGCCCGATGCGGAAATCCTCGGCATGGATGAGAAAGCCGTTCTGGCGAACTCGCCAGCGGTCCCGGAAAGTGCCCAGCGTGGCGCGTTCGCCCATCGCCAGCCGGCCGAAGACCGTCGCTTCCAGCACCAGCGCCTCGGCTCCGGCGGCAAGATCGACATCGAGCGTGCGGGCGAAGGCCGCCCTGTCGAAGACGATGGTTTCCTGCGGCAGCCAGGCGATGCGGCCGTTTTCGCCGACGGTCAGCTTGACCCGCACGTCGGCATGGTCGGATGCGGCGCGATAGACCTTCTCGCAGGCCTGGGTCGTTATCGTGGCGCTGGCATCCGCGCCGACATCCACATCCCATTCGAGGCGATCGCCGCCGGTCAGTCCGCCGGCGGTGTTGATCAGGACCGCTTCCAGCGGCTCGACCGAAACGGCCGGCAGCCTGATCTTGGCGGAGCCGTCCTGATAGAGGCGCCGCAGCCGCGTGCGGCCGCCTGCGCTGGCGCAGCCCAGCTGTGCCAGGCCCGCGGCGCGCTGGGCGCGAGGGGCCGAAAACCTCGTATATTCGATGGTGTCCACGCCGTCAGGTTAAGCACTGCGGCGGTTTTGTCGATATATAGCTTGTTGCTTGATGGCGTTTCCGTTTCTATAGAGGGAGCCACCTTGGTGCGGTCACCCGATGCTTGGCGGGGGTGTAAGGCGACGGTCGCGGCCTGATATCGAGGACAACAAGGCGCTGTTCAGTTGGCGTCGGGAAACGACAAAGTGGGGAAGAAACCGAATGGCTGACCAGCTGGCAACGGAAATCATCGAGAAGATCAAGGCCCATGCCGAGCCGGGCGGTGAAGAAATCACCACCAGCACCGAATTGACGGCGCTCGGCATCCATTCGCTGGAGCTGACGGAGATCATCTTCG
Organism: Mesorhizobium sp. B2-3-5; assembly: GCF_006442395.1. NCBI lineage: Bacteria > Pseudomonadati > Pseudomonadota > Alphaproteobacteria > Hyphomicrobiales > Phyllobacteriaceae > Mesorhizobium > Mesorhizobium sp. B2-3-5. Next base: position 165,453 of record NZ_VFVX01000011.1, read on the forward strand.
ATCTCGAGGAGCAGTATGGCATCGAGATCGAGATGAACACCGTCGATGCCTGGAGCAATCTCAAGAATGTTGGCGACATGGTCGAGGCCGTTCGCGCGCTGATCGCGAAAAAAGCCTGACCGAATGCTGAAGCGCGTCGTCATTACCGGCATTGGTGGGCTGTGCGGACTAGGCGCCGATGCACAGGCAATCTGGGCCGAGATGCGGGCCGGCCGTTCGGCGATAGGCCCGATCGATAATCCTTTTCTGCACGACCTGAAGGTCAAGACCGGCTGCGAGATCAAGGCGCTGCCCGATCACGGCATCGAGCGCAGGCAACTGGTGTCGATGGACCGCTTCAGCCTGCTGGCTGTGATCGCGGCGAAGGAAGCCATGCAGCAGTCCGGCCTGATCCCGCATGCGGACAACACTTACCGGATGGGCACGGTCATCGGCATCGGCGTCTGCGGGTTCGAGACGATCGAGGAGAACTACCGGGCGATCCTGATCGAGGGCAAGAACCGCGCCGGCATTTTCACCGTGCCCAAGGTCATGCCTGGTGCTGCCGCCGGCCAGGTCAGCATGCATCTTGGCCTGCGCGGGCCGGTGTTCGGCGTCACCTCGGCCTGCTCTTCGGCCAACCATGCCATCGCCTCGGCGGTCGACCAGATCAGGCTCGGCCGCGCCGATGTCATGGTCGCCGGCGGCACCGAAGCGCCGCTGGTCTGGGGCGTGCTCAAGGGTTGGGAGGCGTTGCGCGTGCTGTCGCCCGACACGTGCCGGCCGTTCTCGGCCGATCGCCAGGGACTGGTGCTGGGCGAAGGCGCCGGCATGGCGGTTCTTGAAAGCTACGATCATGCCATGGCGCGTGGCGCCACCATCCTCGCCGAAATCGCCGGTGCCGGCCTCTCGGCCGACGCCTCCGACATCGTCGCTCCGACCGTCGAAGGGCCGGAGGCGGCAATGCGCTTCTGCCTCGCCGATGCCGGGCTCAATCCCGAAGACATCGATTATCTCAACGCCCACGGCACCGGCACCAAGGCCAACGACCAGATCGAGACCAACGCGATCAAGCGCGTCTTTGGCGAGCATGCGCGCTCACTGTCCGTTTCCTCGACCAAATCGATGCATGCGCATTGCCTGGGCGCATCGGGCGGACTGGAGATGATCGCCTGTGTCATGGCGATCCGCGAGGGGGTCGTGCCGCCGACCGCGAATTACCGCGAGCCCGATCCCGATTGCGATCTCGACGTGACGCCCAATGTCGCGCGCGAGCGCAAGGTGCGCGCCGCGATCAGCAACGGCTTTGCCTTCGGCGGCACCAACGCGGTGCTGGCGTTCAAAGCCATCTGATCCCGGGCCAACATCTGTCTCGGGCGGTCCGATTGAGAGGACTGTCCCTGCGCGGCGAAACTGTCGCCGCATGTTGATCATGCCGGGTCGCGCGCATAACTCTTGGCCTGTCCCGCCACACCGCGCCCCTTGGCGCAAATCCCCCGCAGGAGTTCCCGATGGCCGATTTGTCCGCCTTTCCGATCACCACCCGTTGGCCGGCCAAACATCCGGACCAGATCCAGCTCTATTCGGCAACGACGCCGAACGGAGTGAAGATATCGATCGCCCTGGAAGAGCTCGGCCTGCCCTATGAGCCGCACCTGATCAATATCAGCAAGGATGAAAGCTGGACGCCGGAGTTCCTGTCGCTCAATCCCAATGGCAAGATCCCGGCGATCATCGATCCCAACGGCCCGGACGGCAAACCGATCGGCCTGTTCGAATCCGGCGCCATCCTGCTCTACCTCGCCGACAAGACCGGCCTGCTCGTCCCCGCGGACGCCGCCCGGCGCTACGAGACGATCCAGTGGGTGTTCTTCCAGATGGCCTCAATCGGGCCGATCTTCGGCCAGGTCGGTTTCTTCCACAAATTCGCCGGCCGCGAGATCGCAGATAAGCGCCCGCTGGAGCGCTATCGCGATGAGTCGCGGCGGCTGATCGGCGTGCTGGATGGCAGGTTGAAGGGCCGAAAATGGATCATGGGCAACGACTACACCATCGCCGACATCTCGCTGCTCGGCTGGGTGCGCAACCTGATAGGCTTCTATGAAGCACGCGACCTCGTCGGTTTCGACGATTTCGCCAATGTGGCGGCATGGCTGGAGCGCGGCCTGGCCCGGCCGGCGGTGCGGAAGGGCCTGACCATTCCATCCAAGAGCTAGCAGCCTTCTCGCATCAGCGTCGCCAGCGGCGGTTTAGCCGGCTGGTGCAGGACGGCTACTTCGCCTTGGCTTTCGGGCCTCTTTTGCCGATCACGGAAGCCGCGAGCGAGGCGGCACCGCGTGCGGTCGCGATAACCGCGCCAGCCGCCACGCTTGCCACGGTCCGGGCGGCACCGGCGTTGGAGGGCGCCGGTTTACGCGGGCTGGCTGTCTTCGCGGCGGTCGGCACGACCTTTCTCGGCGCGGCCTTGCCGAAAGCGGCCTTGGCGTCTTTCGAGCGCTCGGCAATCGCCGGACCAGCGCCGGCCTTCGCTTGGCTGGCCTTCGCGGTCCTGGTCTTGGCGGCTGCGGGTTTTCTTGCCTTGGTTGCCATTGGAAAATCCCTCACGCCTGACAATCGGGTTCTCGGCCATAACGGCGCGAAAGTCTTAAGGTTCCCGTCAAAAAGTATCGAAAATTAAGCGGGTTAACCAACGACCAGATCGGCGGCCCGGCGCCGTGCCAGCACCCGTTCGATGTTGGGCATGTCGTTGGAGGCGATCCAGACGCGCGCATCCTCGTCTGAACGCCCATGGCCGTGCCAGCGCTCCATCAAGCGGCGTTCGAGTTCGTTGCGCGGCACCTCGACGAAGATCGAGTAATCGAACAGCGGCGCCAGCCGCGACCATGGCTCCTCATCGAGCAAGAGATAATTGCCTTCGACCAGGATGAATTTGGTCTCGGTGCCGATGATCGCCGCCGCGGCACGCGACAGTTCCATGCTGCGGTCGAAGACCGGGATAGCGATGTCGGGTTCGCCGGCACGAATGCGTTTCAACAAGGTTTCGAAGCCGGCGAAATCGAAGGTTTCCGGCGCGCCCTTGCGCGCGCGCAGGCCGCGCTGGTCGAGCACGACGTCGTCGTAGTGGAAGCCATCCATCGGCACGACTTCCACGGCCCCTTCCGGCAGCAGGTCATGCAGGCCGGCCGACAGCGTCGACTTGCCCGCGCCGGGCGGCCCGGCAATCGCGACGATGAAGCGCTTTGCCTTGCCGGCGCGCTTGAAGATGGTGGCGGCCAGGTGGGCGATTTCGGACATGGGAGCCTCACTTGCCTGGATGATCGACATGATGTTTCCGCCGCATCTTGGCGGCAGTCGCCGGAAATTTCAAACCCCGTGTTGCGCAACCCTGCTCAAACAGGGACGGGCTGACCAATGCGCAGGAAATCGTCGTCGAAGGGGACGACCCATTGGGTGTCGCCGGCCGAGAGCCGCATCTGGCCGTTGGCCGTGGCAATCGCCCGCGGCGGCGTGCCACCTGACAGGGGCAAAGCGCCGATGACGTGGCGAAAGGCAAAACTGCGCCGTTCACCGAGCGCAAACGCTGTCGCCACACCTTCGCGCTTCAGCCAGTTGTCGCCGATCGAGGCGGCATGGCCGACGGCCGTGCGCCCATCCTCGATGCCGAGCACGCCCAAATGACGGCCGCTCCAGGGCGCGTAATCGCGCCCGCCATTGCTGAGCCACAGCATGGTGACCGGCAGTTCGGCCGGGTTCTTCAGCACCAGCACAAGGTCCTCCTCGGCACGGCGCGCCAGCGCCGTCCAGCCCGGCCCGCCATGGTCGGCCTCGACAAGGGTGACGAAATCCTCGCGCCGGTCTTCCATGCGGTACTGCGTCAGGTCGAGCGTGCCGCCGCCGGCGGCGGGAAAATGGCTAAGGTCCGCCGACCGCGCCGGATAGGCCAGCATGAAGCGGCCGCGCGCGGGGTCCGGCTCCAACGGATCGGCCGGCGTCGCGGCAAAGCGCTTGGGCGAAAAGGCCAGCGTGCCGCCGCCCATCATCACCGTCATCGGATGGTGGGCGACCGAAATCGCGCCGGAACCGCCGGAAAACACATGTTCCTGATAAAGGAAGGGATGATCGTCGACGAGCGTGAGGGTCTTGTCGACGCTGGCGCCCATGACCTTGTGCCGCAGCCGGAACACAACCCGCCAGCCGCCCTCCGTCGCGCCGCTGTCGACCATATCCCAGGCGCTGTTGGCCGGCCAGCCATGCAGCGGCGCCTCCTCGACATCGCTGCGCGAAAACGGCGCGCACAGAAAGTCGCCGGACAGCCGGACCGTGCCTTGCGGCAGGTCCTTGGGCAGCGTCTCGCCCGCATCGACCCAGGGCGCGCGGTGCAGCGGTTTTATCAGGCGGCCGCCGCTCTCGACGGTCATGTCGGCGATATGGCCGACGGTGAGATCGAGCGAAACCGAAATGCCTTTTGCCTTGATCGTGCAGGTATCCATAGCGTGCTCACCCGATTCTGGAGGCGCAAGCAGAACCCTTTCGGCGCCCGTTGCGCAAGCGCCGCGACAGGCATTTTGCATCAGCGGTGCTTGTGAAGGCGGACAATCCTGGGGCTAACCACCATTAACCAAATGGACGCATCAATCGCGTTACGTTAGCTTCGCCTCATCTCAGCAACGCCATCGCCAGAACAGACCTGCCCTTGTCCAATTTGCGTTCCGTCCCGTTTGTCCAGAGACTTTTCGTCGCTCTTGGCCTGTTGCTGCTTGTTGCCGGCTGCTCGACCACGACCCCGCCGGACTCGGTGCTGGCCGTGCCCGCGCCGCCGCAGAAATATGCCGCCATCGTCGTCGACGCCAGGACCGGCAAGCAGCTGTTCGAGGTCAACTCGACGGCGCAGCGCTATCCGGCGTCGCTGACCAAGATGATGACGCTCTATCTCCTGTTCGAGGCGATGGAGTCCGGCCGGGTCACCAAGGAAACGCAGATCCCGGTGTCCGGCCACGCCGCCTCGCAGCCGCCCACCAAGATGCGCTTCCGGCGCGGCGAAACGATCGACGTCGATTCCGCCATCCGCGCCATCGTCGTCAAATCGGCCAACGACGTGGCGGTGGCGGTCGGCGAATATCTCGGCGGCTCGGAAGACCGGTTCGCCGCCTTGATGACGTCCAAGGCGCGCGCGCTCGGCATGACCGGCACCACCTTCCGCAACGCATCAGGCTTGCCCGACGACGGCCAGATGACGACGGCGCGCGACATGGCGGTGCTCGGCATGGCGCTGCGCCAGCGCTTTCCCCAGCATTTCCACTACTTCTCCGAAAGCGATTTCATGTTCCGCGGCAGGCTGGTGCGCGGCCACAACGACATGCTCGGCCGCGTGCGCGGCGTAGACGGCATCAAGACCGGCTACATCAGGGCTTCCGGCTTCAACATCGTCACCTCCTACAATGCCGATGGCCGCCAGCTGATCGTGGTGGTGATGGGCGCCGACAGCGCCCGCCAGCGCAACGACCATGTCGAGGCGCTGATCCAGCGCAGCCTGTCGCCCGCGATGGCCGACAGCAAGGCAAGGCTGATGTTCGCCGAACAGCAATAGGGGACAAACCCCCCTGACCTCGTCATCCACGGGCGGACCAAGGAGCGCAGCGACGCGGTGCGGACCCGCGGATACATGCCGCGACACATGAGCGCCGCAGCGGTGCGGAGTTCTGCTCCGCCGCATTCCTAGGCTGGCGCAACGGCATGGATATCAGGGTCTCCGCGAGGCCGCTGCTTTGCTCAGGGATGGCGACGTTGGGGGGCCTCGGCCAATCCTAGATGTTCCTAGTGGTCCGCCGCCCTGAACCTGCGAAGGCCTCGTAAGGCCGGCAGCCGGCTATCGTCTTGCAGCTGTCACGCAATCGTGCGGAAGACATGGCATAGGCTGCGGAAACCGACAGTGGATATGTCCCGCCACCTCGGCGTATCCTCCCGTGCAGCGCGACAGCAGGAGCCCATCATGAGCACCACTCCCAAGGCATCCGAGCAGCAAGCCGCCGACAATCAGAACGACAGCGGCGGCGAATATCTCGAGGCGCCGACCACGCAGGAGGATTTGCACGGGGTTTCGGACGAGCATTTCGACACGCCCGAAGTGCCGGATTCCGAACCGGCCGGCCCAGGCGCGTCGCGGATAAAGCCGAAGAAGAAGCCGTCGGCGATCTCGGGCCGCAAATTCCGCAAGCGCGACCTGGTGCGCATCGACGATCTCAGGCCGAGCCTCGCCGACCGCATCCGCTCCGACCACCCGGACCTGCCCAGGGGCGCCCGCATCAGCCGCGAGGAGCTCGGCCGCTACCGCATGCGCTACATGGAGGAGCTGCTGCAGCAGGAGCACGGCGAATTTTCCGAGCTCGACCGCCAGGTGGTGGAATCGATCGCCCGGCAGGACACGATCTCCGAAAACTCGGAAGAGGAGTTCGAGGAGCACCGCTCCTTCGCCGACCGCATCTCCGACAACATGGCCGCCTTTGGCGGCAGCTGGTGGTTCCTGATCTCGTTTGCCAGCGTGCTTCTGGTGTGGATCGGCATCAACCTGTTCGAGGGCATGGCCGGCGCCTTCGACCCCTATCCCTTTATCCTGCTCAACCTGCTGCTCTCCTGCATCGCCGCCATCCAGGCGCCGGTCATCATGATGAGCCAGAAGCGCCAGGAGGTGAAAGACCGCCTGCGCTCCTTCAACGACTACCGCGTCAACCTCAAGGCCGAGCTCGAAGTGCGCCACCTGCATGAAAAACTCGACTACCTCATCTCACGCCAATGGACACGGCTGGCCGAAATGCAGCAGATGCAGCTCGACGCCATGCACGAGCTGGCGGGGGCCAAGAAGCAGAAGCGGGAAGTGCGCGGCGCGAGAAGAAGGACGGTGAAGAGCGAGGTGGAGGGGTAGGGGACAGTAAGTTTGGGTTCCTCGCCCCCATGGAATTGGGGGTCCGAAGGACGGGCGAGACCCGTGGCGCGCCCCGGCAAGTGGCTCGGCGAAGCCGAGGCGGGACCGGGGAGCGCCATAAATAGTCGACACCAGTGGCAGGGGGGCCTCGCATCCCATCACGGGGCGCCGCACAATCGCCAATTGCCCGTTGAAGCCCGCGCCCGCTTCCGCTAAGAAGCCGTGACTTGCCGGTTCACCGGCTGGTTCGTTTTCCGCATAACCGGAAAGCACCCGTAGCTCAGCTGGATAGAGCGCTGCCCTCCGAAGGCAGAGGTCACAGGTTCGAATCCTGTCGGGTGCGCCAATAGCTCTGTGTACGGCCCGGAGACATGGGTGACAGAGCGTACCTAAGACATGGGTGACAATCTCGTGCCGAACGGATTGTCGAT